>JAHJXP010000200.1 GCA_018827585.1 Pseudomonadota bacterium
AAGAGAGAAGAAAGATGGTCCTGATCATCTCGCCGTTTCTGGTCACCGCCATCATGATCCTCGTTTTCGCGAAGTTCATCACGATCCCGTTTCCCAAAGGCGTGGGTATCCTCGCCGAATTCAGCCGTCTTTTTTATTAGCGACCCACGCCCCTCGGCGGGCGTTTTATAGTTGAGCAGCGTCGTTGCTCGAAAGCCGAATAGGTGCAATGCAATGTTCGATCATTACTGGAATGCCTTTGCAACCGTCCTTCTCCCGCAGAACATCCTGGCAATGGGCCTGGGAGGTCTTTGGGGTCTGCTGGCGGGCGCCCTTCCGGGGATCAGCACGTCCATGGGCGTAGTTTTGCTTCTGTCTTTCACCTATACGCTGTCGCCGATGACGGCCTTTTGCATGCTCGTGGCCGCCTACTGCGGAGGGATCACCGGCGGGTCCATCACCTCGATCCTCTTCGGCATCCCGGGGGAGCCCTCCTCGGTCCCTACCGTGATCGAG
Source organism: Pseudomonadota bacterium (assembly GCA_018827585.1). Lineage (GTDB taxonomy): Bacteria > Desulfobacterota > Syntrophia > Syntrophales > UBA5619 > JAKAFS01. Next base: position 496 of record JAHJXP010000200.1, read on the forward strand.
GGGCATGCGCTCGCCAAGCAGGGCCGCGCCGCCTATGCCCTGTGGGCCTTTCTGCTGTGCTCGATATTCGGGGGGATCTTCAGCGTGCTGGTCATGATGGCGGCGACGCCGCTGATCGCCAATTTCGCCCTGAAGTTCGGTCCTCCGGAGTTCTTCGCCCTCACCATCCTCGGGTTGAGCGTCGTTTCAGGCCTGTCGGGAGGTTCGCTCCTGAAAGGCTTCCTTTCCTGTTCATTCGGCCTTTTTCTCGCCACGATCGGGACCGACGGCATCACGGGCGGGGAAAGGTTTACCTTCGATACGACGATCCTGCTGGGAGGGGTGAATTTCGTGACCGCCATGGTGGGGCTTTTGGCCGTGTCGGAGATTCTCATAGAGGCGGAGGAGCCCTTCAAGGAATACAAAGGCCATGTCGGGTATCGGGGCATGAGGGCGGAGATGCCCAAATTCTCTCTGTTCAGGAAAAACTGGTTCAACCTGATTCGCTCCCCGATCATCGGCACGATCGTCGGCGCCCTGCCCGGCGCGGGGGCGACGATTGCCTCGTTTCTGGCGTACGGGGAGGCGGCGAGGACGTCGAAAGAGCCGGAGAAGTTCGGCCACGGCGCCGTCGACGGCCTGATGGCCGCGGAGGCCGCGAACAACGCCTCCACCGGCGGGTCCATGACCATCCTGCTTTCTTTGGGTCTCCCGGGCAGCAATACGACCGCCATAATGATCGCGGCCTTCATGATCCACGGTATGCAGCCGGGTCCTCTTCTTCTTTCCACCCGCCCGGACATCGTCTACGGAATCTTCGTAGCGATGCTGCTTACCAACCTGTTCCTGCTGGTATTGACGATTGCGGCGATCCGGCTCTTCCTCGAGTTGAACCGGCTGCCGTATTCCGTCTTTTCCGCCGCGATCATCATCCTTTGCATCATCGGGGCATTCGGTCTGCAAAACAGCGTGGACGACCTCTTTGTCATGTTCGCGTTTGGGATCATCGGTTATGTGATGAGAAAATTCGACATCCCCGTCGCCCCGGCTATCCTGGCCCTCGTCCTGGGAGATATGGCGGAGCTTGCCCTGAGAAGGTCGCTCCTGCTCTCCCTCGGGGACCCCATGATCCTGGTCAGCCGGCCCATCAGCGTCGTCCTGCTGGCGGGGGCGGTTTTCTCCATCGTGTACCCCTTGTTGAAGAAACCGAAGATACTGCAGGGATTGTAAGCGGGGGACGCCTGAGAGGTGAGAGGATCGTCAGCCGTCGATAAACCGAGATCTTTCTCCGGATCAACGCCCTATTGTCATTCCCGCGCCTGTCCTCGAAATCGGTCCGGGATTCGCGGGAATGACGGGGAGGGAAGGTTGTCGCAAAGGGCGAGGTCAGCCTGCTGGCGCGCGTCATGGCCATGGGAAAGATGCATAAGGTATTCGCCGTCACCGCGGCCATTCCGGCGGCGATCGGAGCGATCCTTCCCGATTCCGTGGTGAACCGGGTGGCGGGTGGGGGCTTGCCGATTTCCACGGAAACGGAAATCGTCATCGGTCATCCCTCGGGGGTGATGGATCTGAAGGTGGATGCCCGGTTCGAAAAAGACGGCCCGCGCATCGTCAGCTGCACGATCGGCCGGACGGCCCGGAAGATCCTGGACGGATGGGTCTACGTTTCCGGGAAAATCTATGATTCCAAAAGGTGAAGGTGGACTGTCATGAAGATGTATCATCGGAAGAAGAGGCGTTGATTGGAGATTGCAAAGAGGGACAATCTTCGGCATAAGGCTATATCAGCCGGTTACTGTGGCTGCCTGGGTAACGGATCTAATTTCTGCCAGTGATGGCGTGTTTATGCGTAAGAGGCGAAGCATATGACGATCGTACATGATTCGAAATTGGCCATCGGCGCGATTTTATCGAGTCAGGAATTGATCAACACGATTTCCGGGTTGGCCAAGGTTAAGTTTGACCGGGTGTGTGTTGAACTCGTATGCGGCCTTAATGAGTCCATTGCGATGGGCAAGGAGATGGAGAGCAGGGGGATCGATGTTACCTGAGTAGTTACAGAAAATCTTTAAAACGATATCGTGTTTGAAGAGAAAGGGAGAGATGTAAATGGGTTATCAAGAAGCCTTCGAGAAGCAGAAAAAATTGGAAGAATGGGCGAGAACAGGAGGGGGTAAGGAACTCATTGATGAGCAACACCGGCAAGGAATGCTTACGGCTAGAGAAAGAATTGAGAAATTGTTGGATAAGGATACTTTCGTAGAAGTAAATATGCTGGGAGAGACACAATGTAAAGATTTTGGAATGGAAGAAAAGAAGATTCCTGGCGATGGGGTTGTAACAGGTATAGGAAAAATCGAAGGGAGAAAGGTATGTGTTTATTCCCAGGATAAGACTGTATTAGGAGGCTCAGTAGGATGGACGCATGCGATGAAAATTTGTTACATGTTTGAACTCGCCAGGAGGATCGGGGTGCCAATTATAGGTTTAAATGATTC
>JAHJXP010000276.1 GCA_018827585.1 Pseudomonadota bacterium
AGAAGAAATTGAAAGATTTCGTCGCCCTCATGAGGGAAACATACAACATTTACGCTGTTGTCCTTTATGGTTCCTATGCGGAGGGTCGGGCAAACGATGACAGCGACATCGACGTTGCCGTTTTTTCAGACGACTTTGGAAAGGATCCCTATGAAGAGATGAAGGCGCTTTTCCGTCTCCGGCGACAGATCGATACCGACATCGAACCGTTGCCATTCAGCCGGGACGCCTATTTCAGCAACGACGCAGCCGAATTTGTCAACGAGATTGTCCGGAAAGGCAAGGTCATTTACATGGAGAGCCGCACCTAAAACAGGTTACGCTTAACAGATTTATCGAATCATCGATATTCTCAAGAGAACTCGCTAATTATCTTGATGATGAACTATGGATGTTGACCCTTTATGCCAAGTCGGTGTATGAAAACATCCCGGCGCACATTGTCACGGCGATGAAAGAGAGGTTTTGATATGAAAGAGCGTAAGTTGTCAGACAGGGATCTTGAACGCCACGAGACGAAACGGGACATCTGGCGGGAAGTATTGGACGGCATAGACGAAATCAAGGCCGGAGGCGGGAAAAGGTGTGTCGTCGAGCCGAAAACGGAAGTCGCCAAGGCGCGCATAAAGACAGGTCTTTCCCAAAGCCAGTTTGCTGCATTGATGGGCGTATCGAAACGAACGCTGGAACAGTGGGAACAGGGGCGGCGCGAACCGTCCCGGGCGGCAAAAACATTGATCAGAATCGCTGATTTACGTCCGGAAGTGTTGAAAGAAATTACCATTTGACCCAGGGAAATCATCGCGACCGGGGAGCGTATCGTGTAAATACAGCTTCCTCAGTTAGGTCAGCCTGTCGAGTACTTCAGGATGGCGCTGGTCATCCTTATTCCTCCTGAGAAAACCCCCGGCTCTGCCGGGGGACTCACAGAGTTTGACAGTTCCGGGAATATGTCTTCAAAACTTGCTTCAGCCGTTCAGATAGGATGCCCTTGTCATGACGAATACCTTCCAAGGCTGCATCACCTCTCCGAAATATGGGGGTCTTGACTTTAACCGATTGCGGTCAGGCCCCTTTGAGGGGCCAGCAATCATAATACCTCCGACTCTGCCGGAGGATACTTATTCCCTATTGTTCCGGTAACGAACTCATAAGCAGACTTTTAAAAAGTACCTAACGTAGGTGGAATCCGCATTTCGGAATTTCACCACAGAGTGGCTTTTCAGCAAACGCTGAAAGTGCCATATGGGTGAAGATTATGCTTGACGACTGGAAATTTTCACTATAATCTACATTTTCAGCAAATGCTGAAAGGTTGTTTAGCAATGAAAGTAAATGAAAAAAATATACTGGAAGAGGTTGAAAACACCTTAAGAGCTTGCCTGCAGCGGGTCCCTTTTCTGGAGATCGAGTCCCTGGAAAGAGAACTCAAGGTCGGAGATGTATGTATTGATATCGTGGCCACAGTGCGAATAGCAAAGCAACGACAGCGTCTGGTGCTTGAAGTTAAGAACAACGGTCAGCCCCGCGTTGCCCGCACAGCAGCCTACAAGCTCGCCCGTGTTCTGGAGTGTGAACCTGGTGTGTATGGTGTGTTTACGGCTCCATATATCTCACCCCGGACAGCCGAGATATGTGTCCAGGAGAAAATTGGGTATCTGGATCTTGCCGGAAATTGCCGACTGACCTTTGGCCAAGTCTATATCGAACAGGAAGGCAACCCAAATCCTTTTGCCGAAAAGCGGGATCTGCGTTCCCTCTATTTCCCAAAGGCGGCACGAGTCTTACGTGTGCTCCTGACTGATCCTAAAAAGGCGTGGAGGGTCCAGGCATTGGCAGAAGAGGCGGAAGTCAGCCTGGGGCAGGTTTCCAATGTCAAGAGCCTCCTGGAAGATCGCGAGTGGCTTAAAAGTTCCGATGCCGGGTTGCTGCTCAAGGATCCGGAAAGCCTTCTGTCTGAGTGGTCGGAAAACTTCAACTCCAGGAAAAATGCACCCAGAAACTACTACACGCTGAAAAGTATTACGGAGATGGAGGCTGACCTGGCTAAGACCTGTGAAGGGGAGGGAACAGCATATGCCTTGACCGGTTTTTCCGGCGCGGCCCGATATGCCCCTTCCGTTCGCTACCAGCGGGTCATGGCATATGTGTCGCGTGATGTGGAAAGTATTGCGAAGATTCTCTCCCTGAAGGAAGTGGCCAGC
>JAHJXP010000201.1 GCA_018827585.1 Pseudomonadota bacterium
ACATCACCCCGCCGATGGTCGGCGAGCTGTCGACGAGATAAACGTAAAACCCCGATTCCGCCAGATCCAGCGAGGCCTGCATCCCGCCGATTCCGCCGCCCACCACCATTACCGCACCGACCGGTTTTACCGATTCGTTTTCCACCGTCCCGTTTGCCGATTCCATCAATCGATCCCGCTCCTCACATCCATTTCACAATGCGTGAATTTTCCCCTTTCTTTGAACACATCGATACGGCGGTCAGTTCATCCGCTTCTTACATAGCGCGGATAACGGCCCTCTTCCGCCGGATCAAACCCGATCCTCCCCTCCCCGACGAGGGAAATTAGATGGGGGAGGGTTTCCTTGAGGGAGAGATTGAGCTTCCGGCCGATTTCCGCCGCCGTCATGGTCCCCGCCTCGAGCAAGCCCAGGATGCGGTTCTTGCGCAGCTCCTCCCTGACGGTTGCCTCCAGCGCCTCCCTGACCTTTTCGGGAGAGGTGCGCTCGCCGTAGACATTATCCTTCTCCAAAAGCTCGGGCGCCTTGCCCATCATCCAGCGTATCTTCTCGCCTTCAAGGGATGCCTGAATGGCCCTCAGCTTTCCCCGCGCCTCTTCCGTTGCGGGGAAAGGCCCCAGGGAACGGATCTGCTCGGTGAATCCTCTGACGAGTTCGGCGAAGCGCTGTCCCTCCCCGGCGGAAACCCAGTCGAGAACGAGCCTGTCTTCTCCGATCCCCTCGGCGGACAGCAGTTTTCGCAAAAAGGAGATCTTCTGCTGGGCCTGGATGTTGCCGCTCAGGTAATGGCAGTCGCCGGGATGGCAGCCGAGGATCATCACCCCGTCAAAACCGGCCAGAAGGGCCATGGGGACAAAGACAGGGTCTACCCTGCCGGAGCACATCACGCGGATGACGCGGGTGTTTGGAGGATACTGGAAGCGCGAGATGCCGGCCAGATCGGCGCCCGCGTAGGCGCACCAGTTGCAGAGGAAGGAGAGTATCTTCGGCTCAAAGCTCATTATCATACCCTGTTTTTCAACGCCCCGATCTGGGCGAACAGTTCTTCGTCCGTAAAATGGCGGATGGCGACCGCCTTCTGCGGGCAACTGGCGCTGCAGATGCCGCATCCCTTACAGGATGCGGCAATCGTTTCGGCCTTTTTCCCCTTCGCTGTCTCCCCAACGCGGATGGCGTTGAAGGGGCAGAGGGATTCGCAGAGGCCGCAACCGAGACAACGGTTCTCATCCACGCAGGAAACGGTGGGCAGGATGCTGACATAGCCCTTGGCGATCACGGCAGTGGCACGCGCTACCGCTGCGCCTGCCTGCGCGATTGTCTCGCCGATGGTCTTGGGGAAATGGGCCATCCCGGCCAGAAATACGCCGTCCGTGGTGAAATCCACCGGGCGCAGCTTCATATGGGCTTCGAGGAAGAACCCCTCCGCCGTCAGGGGGACCTTGAGCATCTTCGCGAGCCGCTCGTTTTCATAGGGGACCACGGCGCTGGACAGGACGACGAGATCGGGGGCGAAGACCACTTCCTCTCTGATCAGGGGATCTCTTACCCTGAGCGCGAGATTGCCGTTGTCTGCGGAAAGTTCCGGTTTTGCCTCCGCTTCGTAGGAGATGAACCGGACCCCCTTCTCCCGCGCCTGTTTGTAGTAGCTTTCCATCAGGCCGTAGGTGCGGATGTCGCGGTAGAGGACCGTCACTTCCGTGTGCGGAGAGATCTCCTTCAGCTTCAGGGCGTTTTTCACGGCCACCGCGCAGCAGATCCGGCTGCAATTGGGGTGAGCGACATCGCGCGACCCCACGCACTGGATCATGACCAGGTTCCGATATTTTTCGATCCCTTCGGGATTGCGGGCGAGCAGTTCCTCGAACTCCCGCTGCGTAACGACGCGGCTGTCCTTGCCGTAGAGATAACCGTCGGGACGGCCCTCGCCGGCGCCTACGGCCACGATGACAACACCATGCTCGTATTCCTCATCCTTGCCGGCGATGGAGATCACGCTGCGGAAGTTGCCCAGATAGCCGTCGATGCTTTTTATCTCGGCGGCCTTAAAGACGGTGATCTCCGGCGTGGACAAAACCTCCCGGACGGTATCCCCCAGGAGTTCCTGAACGTTCTTCCCTTCGAGGGTGTAATAAATATGGCGGAGATTCCCCCCCAGTTCATCTTCCCTTTCCACGAGCGCGCTGGCGAATCCCTGGCGCGCCAGCCCCAGGGCGACTTTCATTCCAGCAAGACCGCCGCCGATGACGAGCGTCCTCTTGTTTATCTCCAGTGTCGGTTCCTCAAGGGATTCGATGAGACGGGCCTTCGCCACCACCATGCGGAGCAGATCCTTTGCCTTTGCGGTGGCCTCCAGGGGAAGCTGCATGTGCACCCAGGAACACTGATCGCGGATGTTGGCCATCTCGAAGAGGTACTTGTTGAGACCCGCCTCCCGGATCGTTTCCTGAAAAAGCGGTTCGTGGGTGCGCGGCGAGCAGGAGGCCACCACCACCCGGTTGAGATGATGCTCACAGATCGCCTTCTTGATCTTCTCCTGGGTATCCTGCGAACAGGTGTAGAGATTCTCGTCCACGTACTCCACGTCCGGCAGCGTGCGGGCAAATTCCTTCACCTCCGGGACGTTGACGATCCCGCCGATATTGATCCCGCAGTGACAGATAAAAACGCCGATGCGGGGCTTTTGCCCCGTAATGTCGCGCTCCGGCGGGTAATCTTTCCGCCGGGCAAGCGTCCCGCGCACGTCGGAGAGGAAAGCGGACGCCGCCTCCGCTGCAGCGCCGGCCTGGACGACCGTTTCCGGAATGTCCTTCGGGCCCTGAAAGACCCCGCAGGCGTAAACGCCTGCCCGCGAGGTGTTCAGCGGGGAAAATCCATCCGTCCGGCAGAAGCCCCGCTCGTCAAGCGAGACGCCGAGCCTTCCGGCCAGTTCGAGGGCCCCCGGCGCCGGCTTCATGCCGACGGAAAGGACAACCAGATCAAACTCCTCTTCCCGGGGCTTCCCGCCGCCGTCGATGTAGGCGATAGCCAAATTCCGGCTCTTCGACCTCTCCGCAATGCGGGAGACCTGGGAATGGATAAAGCGGACCCCGTAATCCTTCTTTGCCCTTTCATAATAAAGATCGAAATCCTTGCCCTGGGCGCGGATGTCCATATAAAAAATGGCGGGCTCCGCGGCGGGGAGGTGCTCCTTTGCGATGACCGCCTCCTTGATGGCGTACATGCAGCACACGGAGCTGCAGTAGTCGTTTGTCTTGTTCCGGGAACCGACGCACTGCAAAAAGGCGATCTTCTTC
>JAHJXP010000202.1 GCA_018827585.1 Pseudomonadota bacterium
CCCATTTATCTTTGCGCGCTACGAGATCGTTCAGGACAGCATCGAAATCCATTGATGAAATCTGATTGATGCCAAAGGGAGCGACATCCTTCAGGGCCGCGGCAAGGGCCTTTTGAGTCTCTTCCGCCAGAACGGTGCAATCTTTGATAAGCCGCTCATGCGCAAGGCCCGCCGTCTCCAGTTTAAGTCTCGCTTCCTGCAGCGCCTTCCCCGATTTGTCGGACTTTTCCCTTGTTTTTTCCAGGGCGGTTTGCGCCGATTTTTCCTTTTTGTTCTTCTCTTCAGCAACGACGATAACGTGCGATGCTTCGGCAATTTTCGCCTGCACGCTAACAATCTCTTCGCGCACCTTCCTGGCGCGCTCTTCCAGGACGGCCTCGATATTCAGCGCCGACAGAGCTTCGGCGCATTGTTTCTCATCCTGTTCCAGGACCGCTTTTTTCTCGACCAGCTCTTTTTCCGCGTGTCCGATCTCCGCTGCCGTTTTACCCTGTTCGATTTCCAGTTTGCCCAGCTTTTCCGACACCTTTCTGAATTCGGCCTTTGCTTTTTTCAGCACGGCCTCGGCCTCGTTCAGGACAGGGATATTCTCCCGCGCATAGGGGTGATCGGTGGCGCCGCACAGCGGGCACGGCTTGCCGTCTTCAAGTCGTTTTCTCTCTTCCTCGAGGTCGCGGATGCGGCTGAGGAGTGACACCTGCGTTTCCAGTGTGACAATATCCTTTTCCAGAAGGGCTTTTTGATCGGTGCAGGATTTGATCTCATCCAGGATACTCACCCTGCCGGCGTTTAATGTTTCCAGGCTCGTTTTGAGGCCCTCCAGCGCCATGCCTGTTTTTTCGATCCGCGCAATGGTTTCGCCCGTCTGACTCAAGAGGCGCTCGCGGTCTTTGATCGCGTCCGTCTCCTGACGCCACCGGCTGATTTCACGCCCCTTGAGGATGACTGCGATTTCATCGGTCAGGGCCTTGAGTTCATCCTGCGCTTTCTCAAATTCCCGGCGGATCTTTTCATGATCGGCCTCTGTCTTTTTGCACGCGGCCAGGGCTGACTCCTTTTTCGCGGCCGCCGAGGAAAGATCTTCGCGCGCCTTTACAAGTTTTGTCTCGGTGTCGCGAAGCAACGCAAATCCCCTGTCGATTGCGCCGAGGTCGGCAAGCAGCGCCGCATCGGCGGCGTGTTGGGCTTGGTATGCATGGATGGTTTCGAGAGCGGCACAAGACTCTTTCAGTTCCCGTTCACTTTTTTCGATATGGCTTTTATGGGCGTTCCCCTGCTTCTCGATCTCACCTATCGCCTTATCCTTCTGTTCAACCTGTCTTTTCTGCTCGCCCAGCCGGGCATCGAGGGCGCGCACCTTTTTGATGACATCCGCTTCGGATGTCTGGCTGGTTCGCGCCTTGTTAAACAGGGCCTCTGCGGCCTGCTTTACGGAAAGCGCCAGGACAGCGGATTTCTCCTTTTCCGGCAGCGCGGCGACGGCGCTGCCGAGTTCTTTTGTTTCACTTTCCTGCTGCCGGCGCAAGGCAGCCGCACCCCTGTAATCGCCTTCAAGACCGAGGGCCTTGCGGGATTTTTCCAGCTTTTTTGCTTCCGGGTCAAAATCCTGCCGGCGCTTCTCAAAATCTTGCTGCTTTCCGTCCAGTTCACCAAGTTCTTTCTCCAGCGCAAATATCCTCTCAAGCCAGGTCAGGGCCTTGCTCATTTCATTCGCTTTTCCGGCAAGCACGGTCTCCTGTTCCTGCTTTTCCTGCAAACTGATTCGCAGGTCCCTTTCTTCAGCCTCGCTGAAAACCTGAATCCCTTTCAGTTCGGCCTGAAATATCTCCAGTTTTTCCCGTTCTTCCATGCGGCGCTCGTGAACTTTCACGGATATCCGGCTGTAAATCTCGGTCCCCGTAATCTGCTCGAGGATGGGGGACCGCTCACTGGGAGGCGCCTGGAGAAATATGGCGAATCCCCCCTGGGCGAGGAGCATCGAACGGGTGAAACGCTCGAAATCCATGCCCGTGGCCTTCTCTATGAACTCGCCTACCTGGTTTATCTTCGATTCCAGGACGGATCCGGTATCGGCGTCCGCTATTTCATGCCTTGCCTGCTGCAACTCGCCGTCAGAATTTTTCCGGGAACGGTGCTGGCTCCAGTGGCAACGGTAGCGGCCTTTCCGGGTCTCGAAGGTCACCTCGGCAAAGCATTCGCCCGTCTGGCGCGACATGATCTCGTTGCCGCTTTTCGTCACCTTGTCCAGTCGGGGCGTCCTGCCGTAAAGTCCGAGGCAGACGGCATCCATGATGGTCGTCTTTCCCGCGCCAGTAGGGCCTATGATGGCGAATATGCCGTCAGAGGCATATTCAGGATGGGTAAAATCAATCTGCCATTCGCCTGTAAGTGAATTCAGATTCTTGAACCGAACGCCGAGTATCCTCATGCCGTGCTCTCCCGTTATATCTTTTCCTAAATCTCTTGCAGCCAAGAAACTTTCCCCTCCCCCGGCGGGAAGGTATCTTTCCTATTCCTTCCCCTCCCCTGGCGGAAGGGCATCTTTCCTATTCCTTCCCCTCCCCTGGCGGAAGGGCATCTTTCCTATTCCTTCCCCTCCACCGGCGGGGGGGGATTAAGGGGAGGGGGGAAACAATACGCTATTCAGCCATTGCGTCCGCTTCGTTCAGGGATACAACGATTTCCCGATAGGCGGTCAGAAGCCCCGGGCGCTGATCCTCCGGGATTTCATGCGATTCAAGGCAGCGCTTGAACACGTCCGTCACGTCCAGATCGTCGAGCGTTTCCTCCGCGCCCATCCCGCGCAAGGCGCTCTCCAGCACCCGGTTGTTCTTGACGCGGAGGATCTCCAGGCCGCTCCCTGCAATAGCCTCATCCAATCGCCCGCGCAGATCACCGGCGATCTCATCTCCTTCATATACTATCTCCAGCCAGGCGCTGCTCCCTCCGATCTTCAATTCTTCGATATTGTGAGCGATGGCCGGCCAATCCCCGCGCAGGGTCTTCAATTCCTGAAAACGGGGTACGGGAATAGCGGCGACCTTTGGCGCATCATCCGAAAACTCCACGAGAACCACGCTTTTCCCCTGCTGCGCTTCGCCGAAGCCGATGGGCAGAGGAGAACCGGAATAGCGGATGAAATCCGAACCACCCACCGCCTGAGGGATATGAAGATGTCCCAGGGCAAGGTAGTCGATATGCTCGGGAAACACATCCGTTCCGACATGTAAAAGGGAGCCGATATAAAGCTCGCGCACCCCGTCGCCGTCAACGGTCCGGCCGCCCGCGGTGAACAGATGTCCCATGGCGACAACCGGTACGGATTTTTTGAGCATGGCGCGTTTCTTTTCAGCCGCTTCATACACCATGCGGTAATGGGTCCTGATCCCTTCGATGATTTTCCTCTCCTTGTCCTCCATGCTCTCGCCTGCCTCGGCGGTGCGGATATCGCGGTCCCGGAGATACGGGATGGCGCAGACGATCAGCCGGGGCTCCTTATCCGGGCCGGTCAGGACAACCAACTCCTCCGCCGGCATCCCGGCGGCACACCCGACTACATGTATGTTGAGAAATTTCAGGAGTTCCCTGGGGGCATTCAAAAAAGACGGCGAGTCGTGATTTCCCGCCGTCACCACGACGTGGCGGTCTGGAGCGGCCGCCACGCGGCAGAGAAAACGGTAATACAGTTCCTGGGCATGGTTGCTGGGGGTGCTGTTATCAAACACGTCGCCCGCCACCAGCAGCACGTCGATGTTTTCATCCTCGATAATACCGGCCAGCCAGTTCAGGAAGGCCTCGTATTCCTCATATCGCTTACGGCCGTAAAGGGCGCGGCCAAGGTGCCAATCGGAGGTGTGGAAAAGTTTCATGACTTTTCTTCCTTCATGGTTTCTTAAATCGAAATTTGCTGTTGATACTGTTACCCGCACCTTTCTCCTGGAAATATGCGAGTTTGATCAGTGAAAAGACGAAATGCTCCGGCAGTAGTTTCTACAAACAGCAGGTAATAATTGGAGCTATCGAAGATTATCGATTGAAATGCTGACGCTCCGACTAAGCGGCAGGCGCGCGTTCGCTATGCAATTTTCGCTAATCCCTTTTCATGAATCGCCCCCAGGAGCTCCTTTCTCGCCATGGAATTTGTTGAGAAAGAACTTGATGATTTGCCGATGCCAGGGAACCCAGTGTCCAAGATCGTGCAGTACCAATTTGCCGAAAAGAGCAATCAGAAGAAATTCAAGCAAGGGGGTTAGAACGCTGTAAAGTCCTTTCACCCCAACTGCGGCCGCAGTCGATCCTTTCGTGAGGTCGCAAAATGCAAAGGCTATTGCAATCACTCCAAATGCGGCTCCATCCCAGAAAATCATCGTTCTTCCAGAATATAGGTATGAGAGTTTGAATCCGAAGCACTTTCCCTTCGTAAGATCTTGAATTAATGAGTTGAGGCCTTCACTGGGAATCATTAGATTTGTCACTGAAGTACCGTTGAGATCCCATGAACAAATGTAGCCCGCCCCTTGTCTGGAAGGGAAACTATTAGTCAGTGCGCACCATGGGAGAACGTCTTGCTTAACGTAACGAGGCCGCTCGAACCATCTCCTGTAACGAACATCCGGAGGGAAATACCTACCGTCAGCGTGACCTCGTTGACGAGAAAGACCTAACCCCGCCCTGATCCGTCTCAGGTCCTTAGAAAGAATTGTAAAAGCTTCTCGCATTTCTTCTAAGCGTTCAAATCTACCAAAATCTTCGTTTGACCTTAGCGCCAAGAAAACCTGTTCAAGTTGCTGTTCGACCGCTTTCTCAATGTTTGGTATGCGAACAAGACAGGCATGAGCAAATTCGAGGAACACTTCGTCCCGCATTGTTTCTGGCTTCCGCACGGATATGGTGTTGTCTATCTCAATGCCACATGCGAAAAGCGTCTTTAGCGATAGTTGTCGCAATGACAGCCCCGCTGTAACTTCATCTGTCTTTTCTTTTGGTTGCAATATCACCAAGGCGGCAAGATCTCCCGAGGTGACGTCCTTTTCGTAACCTCCGGCGTTAACTTTTACACGGTCTCCTGTTAGAAGAGGCGACGATGAAATGACCTGCAAGGCAGGAGCGCAGCGGAAAGTTCTCCCAAGCGCAACGATCTCAAGACAGATCGAAGCATATAGAAGCAAAAACTCCACCAAATCTAAGTATGGCGCGTTGTCCTCCTCTGCATCCGGAAAATCCTTTCTACAAAGAGCCAGTTCAATAAGATTTCGAGAAACCACATGAAGTTGACGTTTGCCCTGCCCTTTGAACAACGTGCGCGAGCGAAATGGATAGGCACGTAACATCTCGCTGCTGCATACAGCCCTAATGTGATCGCTGATGTGTTCATTCAAGGCTCGACATAAGCCGTTCCACGTTGGCATCCCAGTGTTGAAGCGAAAAAGCACGGCTTTTAGTCGTTCGCGAAGGTATAAAATTCTAAGCCGCTGCTCCGTCATTTCCGACTCGCCTACGTGTCTCAACTGATCTACTAAGTATGTAAAGCGGGAGCAGGGGTAACGGTGGCTGGGTTCTTTGGCCCTCATATTCTTGATAAACAGCGACAGAAACGCATTGATCGTTTCGTGGGTTGTTTCCTGTAAAAACTTCTCCGATTTAGATCGGGTCTTGAAAATGAGGGTCTCAAGGAGCATCGATATCATCTTTGCGATGTCCGACTCTTCGTCGCCGAATGTTGCTCCCTCGATGTAATGTGGTGTGCAGAGGGCTTTACCAACTGTACGGAAAACAACAGAACCGGTAACTGCATCGATGAGAAGATTATCTGGGCTGATATGGGGAGCTTTACCAGTATGTCTTTTGAAGTAGCAAGCTTTGCGGTAGATATCAGCAGAGAGAACAAAAGCACGCAGAACTGATTGAGGAGTGAGAGAAAACTCACATGGATCAAGTCCTCGATAGTTGCCCGTTCTGAACTGAAGGCGGATTTCTCTCTTACCGCTGTCATAAATGACGTTTGACCTAGGAAGAATTGCTTCGGAACCGAAATCATCTATAACAGCCTTGAATGTATCAAGATCGCAGTTCATGCTGCCACGCAGCTTTCCCTCTGGAATGATTTCGAGGTAATCGTAAGGTCCTCCTGTATCGATCATCTCGAAGAGGAAGCACTCGTTATAGCGGGCTTCTTGTCTGTGCGTCTTCGCGAAATCCACATCACATGCAAGCCCATACTGCACGATACGGGAGATGGTGCCCAACATACATTGCTTCAGTTCATCGTCCGAAACACATGTGTAGAGAAACTCCAAATTCTTGATTTCTCCCAAACCAGATGCTGCATGTTTCAAAGAGATGCTTTTGGTCACAAAGGAGATGACCAGCGGCTTGAACACGAGTCTTTTTACTACAAAGCATTCGAGCGCATTGAAAAGCGGCCCTGTGTCCGTCGCGGTTGCGAGCAAATCGCAGGCAGCCGGAAGGAGTAAAACACCTGCATCCTTTAGAAGCCCATCCAAGTAAAGGCTATCCATATAGGCCGCGGGAAAACGCGATAAATTAGTCAGTAAAAATAATTTGAGCAGGTCTGGACTTTTGGGGCCGACGAGGTTCCTGATTCCTGAACGTTCGTCATCCGAGTGGGTAAGGTAATCAATGGTGGATAGCCATTTAATAAGACCAAAAAAGCAGTCCGTTTTGGATAGTTTTTGCATCAGCTCCCGGAACTCAATAACTGTGTCGATGTCCATGTCGAGCTTCTTCGTAAATGCAACAGCGAAACCCCATACAAATGAGTCGTCTTCTCTGAGGCAATCACGAACCAGTGTCTCAAGCAGTTTTCGATGTTCGTCTCGGGAATGCCAGCAGCCAAAAACACTCAGAAGGAAGTAAACCTTGTGAGCGGGCTCCATTGACAGGAACAACGCCCGAAGGCGGTCTTCATCCGGCTCAAGATCAAGAAGACGATAAAAGATAGTTTTGAGTTTCTTCGGACAAAACCAATGATGCTGGACTAGGAATTCGACAAAGTTAAGGATTGTTGTCTTAACTTCATGAGGGAACAGAGACTCCTGTGTCACAACGTAGAGCAACGACGGAAGGGCATCGTTAATATTAATCAACTCCTCAAGAGTAACCGGCGAGACGCTGTGCCTTTTTACGGCGGCCATGAAATCCGCCACAGCCTGGGGAACGAGATGCTCCACATGCCGTGTTCCCTCAAGAATGCCATAGTGAATCTTGTTAAGTGTTTTTCGAACCCTTGAGATATCTGTGTTTGGCTCGATTACCGCCTTCTTTGCTTCGTCTTGAGACAACTCCAGGCCTAGCTCCGCGAGATAGCGGACAACGCTCTCCAATCCATGCTCGGCATCTTTCTTACTTTCGAATACGAGGTAGAAATCATCGACATAGCGGAAGTATGCTTTAGCCACCCGGCCAGCAAAGATGTCGAAGTCGTTCAGGTACAGATTCGCCAGTAAACGCGCATAGGCCGGACCTTGGGGGAGACCACATTCGAGTCCTGCAGCGAACGTGTCCTCTCCGAAAGTGCGCTTAATCATCTTGTGGACATACTCATCAAAGGCGAACTTGCGGAGCTGCTCAAGAAGGATTCTGTGGTCTACATGATCGTAGTATCCCTTGATATCGCAAGTGATATGGAACCCATTTGGGAACCGCTTAAGGGCGGCCATTACGTCATTTCTGAAGCGCGGATAGGCTTCCCGCCAGTCCTCAAAGATGCGGTAGGGTGAGCTTGGGTTTGTATTCCATCGGTAGCCGTAAGACGTTGTTTGAAACTCATTTTCTACAATGGGGGCAACAACATTGAATAAAGCTTGAATTGGTGCCTGGTCATACACTGTTGAATACGACATTATCCGATTTTCAAGCTCGTGCGCATCGTTAATCTTCTTAGGAAGTGACACGGGCATATATCTGGTGAATGGAATTTCACGGCGTTCAAACAAAGCTTTCGCCAGGACTTCGCAGTTGGCATCTAGACGATCTTCGAAGTGTTCGAAGTCAAAAGGATCAAAGAATAGTGCATCCTCGTGCTCATGATACTGTTTGAGTTGGAAAAATGCCTGTCTGAGATTCTCCGCTGTTCCAATCCTCTCTACAAGATTTTCAACCGTGGGTACGAGTTTCCCGGGTAACTTTCGCAGCCAGACGGAACAAGGAATTGTGCCCGGAGCTAAAGGATCTTCATTCTTCTTACGGACGTTTTCCTTGCAATAGCCGGGGCACACTCTTTTCTTTACGAGGGTCAAACAGCTCGGGGGTTGCAGCGGTATGATCCTCTCGATCTCCCTCTGCGTACGGTTTTGGTCATAGTCGGTTCCAAGGGAAAGACGCATAGTATCGTGAATAATAGCGTCTCCCTTAGGTACGGAGAGCAAGATATCAGCAAACAGGAAGGCCTCAGAATGGGTAAGTCGATTCCCCCTTTCCGCCTTGGCTCTGAGATCTCGCATGGCGGTGCAGTGACTGAAAAGGGTGCCAGGGTCACCTTCAAAGTGCGGTCGTTCTTGATAGAGCCTGGCTATTGGATCGGGGGTTTCTTCGCGAAGGGATAATTTCCCCTTGAAGGCGGATAAAGATCTATCGAGAACTTCCGGATCCAAGGGCGAAATGGCCCTAAGATGTACCAAATTCTCCGTGATGCCCGTGAATGTCTGCGGCCCTTGAGATGACAGGCAGAAGAATGAACTTTTGGCACCGTACTTCTGGTGAACCCCCAATGGCAGCTTTATGAGGTTGCCATACTTGCGTGTTGGGGTTAGACGGCCTTGCTTCGGAAAAAACTCAATTTCGAAATCCAAATGGGTTTTCAGAACCTCACCAAGTGTGACAGCAGTCTGTCCCAGTACCGGTCTTGAAAAAAAGACCCAAATGTGATAACCGCGACCGCCGGTTTCCTCCAACAAGATCGATTCCGGGGGCAAAGCAAGTTGTCCTGAAAGTGCACCCAAAACTACATTGAGCTTATGTTTCAGATAGCCATATTTCTCACCTGGGTTCGAAAAATCGATCTCCCCCAGGTCGCTTTTGGGAATGTCGATATCAATGCAGACAAGATGGCAGCAACTTTCGCGATTCAGTAGGTATAGGCCAAACGTCGCATCTCCTTCTAAGTGACGGCGTAAGTAAAACTCATCGAGAGCCTTAGGGACTGGGAAATACCAATCCTCGCCTTGTTGTGCGAAGTAGTCTTCCCTCCCTCTGAAGAGCTGCAGGTATAAACCGAGATTGGGGTCATCATTCATTAGTTTGTCCAATCCACAAATCCTGTCTTTATTTTGCGATCGTTCGGCTTCAGCGGGAGCTTCCGGCGATCCGCAATATTTGCCGTAAAAGATGCCGAATGAAAATTCATTGCTTGCTTACATCTTCAAGCTTCCGCAAAATCGCAACCATCCCCTCCGTATCCAGCTTGCAGTATTCCAGCAGGTCGTTCCTGACCTTCTCCTTCTCTTCCTTGGCCGAGTCTCGGAAATGAGTGAGATAGTACTTGAGAGAAGCCATTCCACCTTCCCCTATATCCATTTCCTTATAGCTCTTGCCTGTAAGGACCGGGAGAACCGCTTTTAATGACATGCTGCCGTGCTGGGCGGGATGGTAGTATGAGAACGCCCTGAAAGGCTCTATGAGATCTCTCAGGCGGTCAGAGATGCTTTCCAGCCAGTTGGCATCTTTCGGCGACAATTCCGCCAACGCCTTAAGTACCTGCTTTTCAAAGCTCATATTATAAGCAAGCACTGTCCCCGTTGGACCGATGACCTTTAAGGCTTTGATTAGTTCAGGTGCAAAATTCTTCCGTCCATCGGCAAGGAAACTATGGGATTCAACATCCAAATTCATTTTTTGTGTCACATGGATGGAGAACTGGAAGGGGATCTTCTGGTAAGGCCTCGCTTTGTCAAAGGGCGGGACGGCAACGCCCAAGGTTTCAAAGTCGAGACAGTAGACAGGGTATTCCAGGCTCTTCAAGAATCTCTTAATACTCTCTTTGTCAATTAAGGGCTTCCCGGACTTTATGGCGGCAATCTGGATCCTCTGCTTATCGGAAAGCTTAACCCCTGAAGGCAAGTCCTTTATAGACAGGATGTCCTTATTCAGCATCTCATATTTTTTCTGCCCGAAGTAATAAAGCTCTGTAACATTGTGCTCCGGCAGGAAAGACCAGCACTTTTCAGAAAGGGGACAATCATAAGGGGTACTGCAACGCGGCCCAATCGACATCGTGGGCGGCTTTTCGAGGGCAATGACCTTCTGCATCCTTATGATATTATCTTTTACATGGCCGAGCTTTTCGGCGACCTGGTCAGTGATGTTCTCCTCGGACAAGAACCCCCTCGGGTCGATATCACCATCCCGGACATATTCATTATTGACATAAATCTGGTGGCACTGTCTCACCTTCAGACCAGCGCCCTCAACGACGGATCTCTGGAAAGCGACATCCTCTATGTGCTCGTCCTTTACTTGAGTGCTGCTCTTGACTTCTATGATGTCCCACTCGTCTTTATTTACCGGCTTAAGAATATCAACCTTCGCAAAAGTGCCCTTGTAGGAAAAGGCCCCCTCAAAAATCGTATCCCGTTGAGAAACAAACTTTCTTGTCGCCTCAATAAAGTTACTGTCATGCGGGACCTCGACACCTTTCGGGAAAAGCTTTTTGGCGTAATCGCCAACTTCATGGCCTTGGTCAAAGATAAACTGTTTATCCTCTTCAATTGTGGGGAGCTCCTCAGGAGAATTCACCACAAACCACAAAAGCCTAGAACACTGCAAGCCGTTCATGTACTTGGACTTTGATATAGTTGAGCCCATTGACTCCCTCCCTCATCATTTAAGGTTAGTGATCGGTCTATATAAAATTTCATAGAACCTAAAATTGCATCTTTGTGAGTTCCTGTTACAGTATACCTAATTATGGCATCTTTCTTTTTCGGCCCCGGTTTTTACCGTCGCAAAGCACAAAATTGAGAAAATTGGAAAATTGAGGCACACTTCCCGTATTAATTACATGTTCATTTCGATATGAAATCTACATAAATCGTATTGATATGTCTACCGTTTCTTTCAGGAAGCTGTAAGCTCTCGCCAAGAAGAGAAAATGCGCTGCTAAGGGCTCCCACATTTCAAACTGAATTCAATAGACCCGCCCGATATGCAAAACCGAATCTTATTATTCAAGTCTGGATATCCTATATTCTCCGTTGATCACCTCTTTCAGACAAGCACCAAGCCCTTTACTGCGGCTGCAGTGGCCCCGGTGTTTTAAAATGGTGAATAACCTGGAACGCCGTGGTCACTCTCGCGGGCATCCTCCTCCGGTTTGATCGTTTCGAAGAAATCGCATTATGTCCCAAGAATTCCTCAGGTTCAGACGCTTCTTGTCACACTTCCGTTCCGTGCCTCTAAAATCGCTTCCCAGCCCGGCAAATAGGCGTTCATCAGGCTCTTGAAGAGTTTGCCATGATTGGGAACCTGGAGGTGGAGGAGTTCGTGGACAATGACATATTCTTGGAACGTTCTCGGTTCCTGAAGAAGATCAGCGCTGAAACAGACCCGTCCCTTGTTTGAGCAGGAGGCCCATTTTTTCTTCATCCTCTGGACGCGAATCTGCGCCGGTTTCACCTTCATAGTGGCAGCCCAGCGGGCAATTTCGGCCCTGAGTTGTTCTTTCGCTTGCAGGTTTATCGCTTTGCCTGTTGACGTGTCCATCATTTGCGGTCCAGCCTCAAGAGCTTTTCAACAATGCCCAGCATTGAATCCTTGCCGACAACAGGAAGCATCAGTTTGTACAGTTCCGCTTTGAGCTGCCGCAGTTCCGCAATGTTGTCCTTGAAATTCGGGAAACGGAGGAATGCGTTATTGACAATCGGGGCGAGGCTGTCAAACCACTTCACGCTCTCCTGCTTGAGGAGCCAGTAAATTGTAAAGGTGTTGATGTCAAAACCTGTCTTTTCCTGCTCTCTCCGGGCTTCGAGAATCTCATTGATAAGCGCCTCTACTTTTTTCAGCGCTTCAAGCGCCGTCACCTGCCGATCATCGAAAGCCTCCTGAATGGCTTCCGCCCGTTCTCCGATGGGTTTCAGATAGGGACTGTCGTCGCCTTCATTCGCCGCCGTCTTGATGATGCTGTTGATGAGATTGATCACCTTGGAGTTGCTCGATGATTTGCTGTCTTTCAGCGCCTTCAAAGTCGTCTCATCAATCTTGACTGCCGGCGTTGCGGTCTCCAGACCGAAGGCCGCCGCCTTTTCCCTGACCAGTTGTTCCGTCTTTTTAGCGATGTCGCCGTAGAACCCCGTTTTTTTTCGGAAGGCGTTGCGGACGATCTGATAGAGGATCGAGAGGAGGCCGAAATCTTCGATATAGTCCCGAAGATTGGGGGAGGGAGACAGTATCTCGTGCAACGTTTCCAGCTCCTTGAAAAGCTTATAAAATTCCTCCCTCTTGCCCTGATCTACAAAGGCGTCAATGGCTCTTTCCACCATCTTGTCATCTACCTTGCCGCTGGTCAGTTCGAGGTACGGACGGGCCTGTCCCGTCATCAATTCCATGAAACGCGCGAGCAGGACATCCAGATTGTTGATCACCCCGCTGACGACATCGGAATCAAAGGCCAGGGCTTTTTCCAGCTTCTCGAAGATGCCTACGAAATCAACCACCAGACCGCAGGGTTTCTTGATGTCTCCTTCTTCCTCGTAGGGCCGGTTGACGCGGGCGATGGCTTGAAGAAGCACATGGTCGCGCATCGGCTTGTCCAGATACATGCAATACAGAACGGGCGCGTCAAATCCGGTGAGGAGTTTATCCGTGACGATGAAAATCTTCGGCAGGGCATCGGGCTTCGGAAACAGCTTTCTGGCCTTCTTCTCTTCTTCCACCGTCTGCTGGTATTTGTAGACCAGGGGATATTTTTCGCTGTCATTGTGGGCGGCCGTATAAATGGCCGTTGAATATTCCGGCGGCAGGAGCTTGTCGAGGGCTTCTTTGTAAAGGGCGCAGGCCTCGCGATCCACACCGACGACAAAGGCTTTGTAGCCGAGGGGCTCGACATTTTCACGAAAGTGCCGGGCAATGAAGGCCGCCACCTTCTCCACACGGTCTGCCGACTTGAGAAAGGTCTTGAGCTTTACCGCGCGGTCGAGGATCTTATTCAACTCCTCCACGTCGCTGACGCCCTCCGCCTCGACAAGGTCCAGAAATTCTTTTTCCAGCTCCTCCCGGGGTACACGAATTTCATTGGGGGCCAGCATATAGTTAAGGGGAAGCGTTGTGCCGTCTTCGATGGATTCGGCAACGGAATATTTATCCAGGTAGCCTTTGTCGTCTTCTTTTCCGAAGATTTTAAAGGTTCCCTTGCCATAGGCCGTTTTGTCGATGGGCGTACCCGTAAACCCGATCAGGGTCGCCTGCGGCAGAGCGGCGACCAGGTAGTTGCCCAGATCCCCCCCGACAGACCGGTGCGCCTCATCAAGCATGACGATGACGTTGGCGCGGGTGCAGATGTTCTTGGGAATCCCTTCAAACTTGTGGATCATGGAAATAATTAGCCCCCGGAAATCCGCCTTGAGGAGTTGCCGTAGGCGAACCTTGCTGGTGGCCTGTTCGATGCTGATATCATGGGATTGCATCTCGCCGAGGATCCGCTCCACCCATCCGGAAAGCTGACCTTCCAGCTCATTGCGGTCGATCATCAGGATCACCGTCGCCTTCCCGAAAACCTCCTTGTTTTCCAGAATCTGCTGCGCCGCTGTGATCATCGTGAAGGTCTTACCCGATCCCTGGGTATGCCATATCAGGCCTGTCTTTTTACTCTCGTCGGCGCAGCGCTGAACGATTTTCTCGATCGCCC
>JAHJXP010000203.1 GCA_018827585.1 Pseudomonadota bacterium
ACCGGGAGAAATATCTCTTCAAGGTCCGCGAGGGATTCTCCTTCGCGTCTCTCCCCCTCCCCCGGAGAATCTTCGAGGTGGCCTCGCCGGCAGGCGCAATCGAGGAGGAATATCTCCGGAAGGCGCTGGCCTTTGTGGAAAAGGATGTCCTGGGCAAAGCGAGCCTTTAACCGACCTTCAGCGGCGGCAGGGGACGACCGCCGTCTGTTTGCGCCCCGGCAACATTTCTTGAAAATTCCTCTTGACCATATCAATATATGGTAGTAAGAATATATCCAACCCCAATATGTTGGGTTTACATCCGGGTTGGAATTATTCAGAGCAATCTCGCGAAAGGGGAGAAACCCATGCACGCAAAGATCAAAAAGAGGGACGGCCGTCTGGTCAAGTTCAATGCGGAGAAGATCACCAATGCCATTGCCAAGGCGGGAGCGGCCACCGGCGAATTCGACGGCGCGGCCGCCCGGATGCTCACCATCCGGGTCTTGAGTCTGGCGGAAAAGCTCTTCGACAACAAGATCATGACCGTCGAGGAGATCCAGGACATCGTGGAAGAGGTCCTCCTCAATTCCCCCTACCGGAAGACGGCAAAGGCCTATATCATCTATCGCGATCAGCACGCCCGGCTCAGGGAAATCACCAATCGGATGGAAGTGGACCTGGTAGATCAGTACCTGAAAAAAATCGATTGGAAGATTCACGAAAACAGCAATATGGATTACTCCCTGCAGGGTTTGAACAATTACATCTCTTCCGAGGTGAGCAAGGTCTACTGGCTCAACGAGATCTACTCTCCGGAGATCCGCAAGGCCCATACGGAAGGCGATTTTCATATCCACGATCTGAGCCTCCTGTCCGTATACTGCGTGGGATGGGACCTCTATGATCTCCTGCTGGAGGGTTTCCGGGGGGTTTCGGGAAAGGTGGAAAGCAAGCCGGCCAAGCACCTCCGCAGCGCCCTGGGCCAGGTGGTCAATTTCTTCTACACCCTTCAGGGGGAAGCGGCCGGCGCCCAGGCCTTTTCCAATTTCGACACCCTGCTTGCCCCTTTCGTCCGTTACGACAAACTTACTTACCAGGAAATCCGCCAGGCGCTGCAGGAATTCATCTTCAACATCAATGTCCCCACGAGGGTCGGCTTCCAGACCCCGTTCACCAATGTAACGCTCGACATCACGGTGCCCCGCTATTACGCCGACAGGAATGTCATCATCGGCGGCGAACCGCAAAAGGAGACCTATCGGGATTTTCAGGAAGAGATGAACCTCCTCAACCGCGCGTTCCTCCAGGTGATGGCCGAAGGCGATGCGAAGGGGCGCGTTTTCACCTTTCCTATCCCCACCTACAGCGTCACCAAGGATTTCGACTGGAACGCCCCGAATATCGAGGGACTCTGGGAGATGACGGCAAAATACGGCGTCCCTTATTTTTCCAATTTCGTCAATTCTGACATGAATCCCGAAGACGCCAGAAGCATGTGCTGCCGCCTGCGGATCGACAACCGCGAGCTGCAGAAGCGGGGAGGGGGACTGTTCGGTTCCAATCCCCTGACCGGGTCCATCGGGGTCATCACCATCAACATGCCGAGAATCGGTTATCTCGCAGATACCGAAGAGGAATTCCTGGAACGCCTCGACAGGCTGATGGCAACCGCCAAGGAAAGTCTCGAGATCAAAAGAAAGGTTCTGGAAAAATTTACCGAGGGCAATCTCTACCCCTACACGCGGCACTATCTCCGCAGCGTGAAGGAGCGGTTCAACGAATACTGGAAGAATCACTTTTCAACGATCGGCCTGGTGGGGATGAACGAGGCCTGCCTGAATCTGCTCGGACAGAATATCGCCACACCTGCCGGACAGGACTTTGCAAAGAAGGTCCTGGACTACATGAGAAACCGTCTGATCCAGTTCCAGAAGGAAACGGGGAACAATTACAACCTGGAATCCACCCCGGCCGAGGGGACGTCGTACCGCCTGGCGAGGATCGACAAGGGGAAATACCCTGATATCGTCTGCGCCAACGAGGGGAACGATAAAAAGGGCGAACCGTTCTATACGAACTCTACGCAGTTGCCCGTCAATTTTACCGACGACGTTTTCGACGCCCTCGACCTGCAGGATGAAATTCAGTGCAAATATACCGGGGGGACTGTTTTTCACGCCTATGCGGGGGAGCGGATTTCCGATCCCCGGGCCGTCAAGACCCTGGTGAGGAAGATCTGCGAAAATTACCATCTCCCCTATCTGACCTTCACACCGACCTTCAGCATCTGTCCCTCGCACGGTTATCTGAACGGGGAAAAGGAGACCTGTCCCGCCTGCGGCGAACCATGCGAAATATATTCCCGGGTGGTCGGGTACCTGCGGCCGGTAAAACAGTGGAA
Organism: Pseudomonadota bacterium; assembly: GCA_018827585.1. Classification (GTDB taxonomy): domain Bacteria; phylum Desulfobacterota; class Syntrophia; order Syntrophales; family UBA5619; genus JAKAFS01. Next base: position 2,384 of record JAHJXP010000203.1, read on the forward strand.
CAAGGGCAAGCAGGCGGAATTCCGTCAGAGAAAGGCATACAGGTTTCAGGGATGAGGATCGGAGGGCTGCGGAGGGTATCCTTCATCGATTATCCCGGCAGGATCGGCGCCGTCGTCTTTACCCAGGGCTGCAACTTTCGCTGCCCCTACTGCCACAATCCGGAACTGGCCGATCCGGCCCGCTACGGGCCCCTGCTGGACGAGGGGGAAATCCTCTCTTTCCTGGAGCGGCGGAGGGGGAAGCTCGATGCGGTCACCCTGACAGGCGGGGAGCCCTCGGTCCAGCCCGATCTTGATCTTTTTCTGGAAAAGATCAAAAAGATGGGGTATCTTACAAAGTTGGACACCAACGGGTCCAACCCTGCGGTCCTGGAAACCCTGATCCGTCGTAAACTTGTCGACTATGTGGCCATGGATATCAAGGGTCCTCTGAAAAGATACGAGGAGATCGCCTCCGTCCAGGTGGATTTGTCCGCGATCCGCAGCAGCATTAAACTCCTTTTGGCATCGGAAATCGAGCATGAGTTCAGGACGACGGTCGTCCGCTCCCAGCTTGCAATCGATGACCTCCGCGCCATCACTAAATTGCTGGGGAAGGCCCGTTCTTACGTGCTGCAGCCCTTTGTCCCCACGAAGACGATCGATGACTCTTTTCTTTCGGCAACATCCTACTCTCCGGACGAGTTTGCCGCGATTTGCAAGGAACTGGAACGGGGAAAACTCAGCGTCGTCGTCCGTTGACGGGCAGGATCAATTTTCTTCATATGTGTGTATGATCTCGTAGAAAGTTATCTCGGCGAACGGAAAAAGAAATGCAGGTGAACTATGGAAGCCAAGGATGCGGGTGCACCCGGCATAATCGACAGCAACCAGATAAACCGCCTGCTCCAACGGGTGGTCGAGGATATCCAGGAATTTACCGAAAACCAGCTCAAGCAGATCAGGAGACTGACGCGGATCGGGACGGCCCTGTCGGCGGAGCGGAATATCGAGCGCCTTCTGGAGATGATCGTCGAAGAGGCGCGCAAATTCACCGGCGCCGACGGAGGGACCCTCTACATCACATCCGATGATGAAAAAGAACTTCAGTTCGCCATCGTGCAAAACGACACCCTCCGGGTGCGCATGGGGGGAACCGGAGGAAAGATCACATGGAAGCCGGTGATGCTGATGAACCCGGACGGCACGCCCAATCACGAAAATGTGTCCGCCTACGCCGCTCTGACCGGAAAAACCGTGAACATCCCCGATGTCTATCATGCCGAGGGTTTTGACTTCAAAGGGACGCGGACGTTCGACGGCCAGACCGGATATCGTTCGAAATCGATGCTCGTGGTCCCTATGAAAAACCACGAAAACGACATCATCGGCGTTCTCCAGCTGCTCAATGCCCGGGATGAGGAAAGCGGGGAGGTTGTCACCTTCTCCTATGAATGCGGGGAAATGACGGAATCCCTTGCCTCTCAAGCAGCCGTAGCCCTCTCCAACAACCGCCTGATTCACGACCTGGAAAACCTGATAGAGTCCTTCATCCGCTCGATTGCCACCGCCATCGACGAAAAATCGCCCTATACGGGCGGTCATGTCCGGCGCGTGGCGGAGCTGACAACGGACATCACCAAAAAAATCAACGAGGCGACCGATGGTCCCTATGCGGGGGTACGGTTCTCGGAAGACGAGCTTAAGGAACTGCAGATCGCCGCCTGGCTTCATGACGTGGGTAAGGTCACCACTCCGGAATATGTGGTCGACAAGGCCACAAAGCTGGAAACCATTTTTGACCGGATTGAACTCCTCAGACTCCGTTTCGAGTTATGCGCCCTGCAGGCCGGGCTCCGGGAACGGACATCGCCCCCTGCCTCCGCCCCGGAGGAACGGGGCGATCTGAAGAAGGCCATCGCGGAAGAATTCCTGTTTTTGACGGAAGCCAACCGGGGGGATGAGCGGATGTCGGACGACAAGATGAACCGGGTCAGGGCGATCGCCGCCCGGACCTGGGAACTCGACGGCAAGTTAGAGACCCTCCTTTCCCGTGAAGAGGTCGACAATCTCACCATCCGCCAGGGAACCCTGACGGCCTCGGATAGACAGATCATCCAGAATCACGCCACGGTGACCTACAAGATGCTTTCCCAGTTGCCGTTTCCCAAAAAGCTGCGGCATGTTCCCGAATATGCGGCCGCTCACCACGAAACGCTCAACGGGAAAGGATATCCGGGAGGCCTCGACGAAAGCCAGCTCTCGCTCCAGTCCCGCATCCTGGCGCTCGCCGATATCTTCGAGGCGCTTACGGCCAAGGACAGGCCCTACAAGAAAGGGAAGACCCTCTCCGAGGCCATGCAGATCATGTCCATGATGGCCAAAGACCGGCACATCGACCCAGATCTTTTTGACCTTTTCCAGCGGGAGGGGATCTATCTCGACTATGCGCGCCGCGAACTCGCTCTGCAGCAGATCGACTCTCCCGGCTTGTAGTTTTTCCGCGAGTGGGCCGTGCGCCGCGACTTTTTACGGGGCCGCCCCGTTTTCGAGACTTTTTTACGAGAGCGTCAACGCTTCAGGGATTCGATCTCCTTTGCGATTTCGCGTGACCGGGCAGAGTTCGCCGGGAAGAGCGTTACGGCCTTATTGAAGTGAAAAAGAGCGCTTTCCGGCTTTCCTTTTTTCTTGAAATAGAGACCGAAATAGTAATGGGAATCCCCCGGATAATTCGCCTTGCCGTAGGCCATGGCCAGATTATATAAGATATCCTCGTCATCCAGACGCATCTTCTCAATCTTCTTGTACACCGCGAGGGCCCCGGGCAAATCGCCCAATCCTTCATAGGTCCTCCCCAGGTAAAGGAGGGCGCCCTGATCATTCTCCGCGAGCTGACCGGCGCGGCGCAGACTGGCGGCGGCCTCCTCCAACCGTCCGAGCTTGAAGAAGGCGATTCCCTGATCCCGAATGATCTCCGGATCATTCGGGGCAAGACGGATGGCCTTTTGAAAAGCGGCAAGAGACTCGGAGATCATTCCCAGTCTGTCCTGCGTTACGGCCAGGCCGTAGAGGGCGTCCGCGTTGTCGGGAGCAGTGTCTAAAATCTTCTGAAAATGCCGGAGATTGGCATCGTTGGCCTTTCCGTCAAGAAGCAGGATCGTCTGGATGCGTTTCAGATTGCCGATGATGCTCCTCTTCCCTTCCCGCGTGTATGTGGTCTGGAGCAGGGCGTCGAGGTACCTTATCCTTTCATCTGTTCCGGGATGGGTAAGAAAATAGGAGGGGATGGCGTTGGAATAATATTCGTAACGCCTCATGATCCTGAGGAAATCCAGCATCGACTTGCCGTCGTAGCCGGCGGCTGCGAGGTAGGACATCCCCATCCTGTCGGCCGCTTCTTCCTGTTCCCGGCTGTACTTCAGGGAGAGTGTTGTGACGGCGGCGATAGAAAAGCTCGTCACCGCCGCGCTGACCTCGCTGCTGCCGCCGAGAAAGGCGCCGGCAAGTATCGCCGCCAGGGCCGAAATGCTGAGTTTCTGGGACCTGCTGATGATCTCGGCGATGTGCCGGCCGTTCACATGGGCAATTTCATGGGCGATCACCCCCGCCAACTCGCTTTCATTCTCGGCCAGATTGATCAGCCCCTGATTGAGGTAGACATAACCTCCCGGCGTGGCAAAGGCGTTTATCGCCGAACTCCGGATGATGGAAAATTTGAACTCGAACGGGACTTTTTCGCTATGGGCCAGTATCCGTTCGCCAATCAGGCCGACAAAGGCGTTGGCCCTTTCGTTTTGCAGGAGCGCATTTCCCTTTTCTAATTTTTCATAGAATTCCCTGCCCAGCTTTTTTTCTTCCTCCAGCGTTAAAGAAGCCAGCGCCGCTCCTTCCATCAGAAAGACTGACAGGGCAAGGGTAAGAAGAAATTTTGCCGCTTTCTTTAGCTGATGACCCCTTTGCAAGACAACCCCCTGCAGGATTTTATGCGCCGTACACTGCGCTTAGTTCCGCCGTAGCTTAACCTATTTCGGGGATGCGATCAAGGCCGCCGTCGCGATAAATCCTGGGGGCGGAAAGCATCTTGTTGAACGGAGCAACTGCGTATGGTATAGGACCACAAAAATTAAGGAGATGGCATTGAAAAAGGACCTGATCCACTCGCGAAAAATCACCGTGAATTGTTACGAAACGGATGAAGAGGAGCTCATCATTGAAGGCTCGCTGATCGATGAACGGCTCTTCCCCTTTCAGATTCATGCGCTCAACGAGAGACGCGAGGCCGGCCCGATTCATCATATCGCCCTGTCAATGAAACTCTCGGTTCCGCAGTTGGAGATCATCTCCCTGAACTCCGAAATGCCGGTAGTCCCTGACGCCGGCTGCCGCGAGATCAAGGACGCCGTGCAAAAACTCGCGGGACGCCATATCCGCCCCGGGTTCACCAATGAGGCCCGGGAACTGTTCGGCAAGACGGAAGGCTGTCTTCACCTGACGAATCTTCTTTTGGCCATGAGTTCGGCGGCCATTCAGGGGCTTTGGAGTCATTTCAGCCGGATCAGGCAGGGGAAAACCCCGCCGCTTCCCCCGACCGACCCGCTGATGCTTCTGAACAGCTGCCACATGTGGCGGAAAGACGGTCCCTTCGTGGAAAGGATCGAACGGCGCCGCGATGCCGCCCGTAATGGAGAACAGCGTTCTTACGCTGAAGGATTGCCGGATGAATAGATTCCGCCACGGTATTTTATACGCCGGACCTGTTCTCGCCTATGCAGCGTTGATCTTTGTTGTTTCTTCCGTAGCGAAGTTTCCGGATTCGACGCCCTCCTTCTTCGGCGCCGATAAACTCGCCCATTTCGTGGAATATTACCTGTTCGGCCTGCTGATCTGCCGCTGGTTCAACTCTCTGGCAAAACCTTTCTTCAAACGTCATGCCTTCTGGCTCACCTCAGTGTTCGGCATATTATACGGTCTCGGCGACGAGTGGCATCAGTCCTTTATTCCGGGGCGTGAAGCCTCTGTGTGGGATGTCTTTTTCGACGGCTTGGGTACCCTGGCGGCCGCCGGTTCCTTTCCGATGCTCAGAGAAAGGATCCGTGCGCTCAATCAGGCGGGAAATATTCCGGAAACGGAGGTCATGCATGAACAGAAGACCGGTCATCACCATTGACGGTCCGGCCGGCGCCGGAAAGAGCACGATCAGCAGGTTGCTTGCGGAGCGCCTTTCCTTCATCTATCTGGATACCGGCGCACTGTACCGGGCCGTTGCCCTCCGGCTCCGCTCCCAAGGATGGGACGGCAGAGAAGATAGACTGGCTGCACTGTGCCGAAATATCCGGGTGGAAATGAGGAAGGTGGGCGACCGGCTCCGCGTCTTTACAGAAGGGGATGATGTGACGGAGAAGATCAGAAGCGAAGAGATCGGCCTTCAGGCCTCCCGGGTTTCGGCGGTTCCGGCGGTGCGGGAGATGCTGCTTTCCGTGCAGAGAGAGGCGGCGGCCGGCGGCGGGGTGGTGGCGGAAGGTCGTGATATGGGATCAGTGGTTTTCCCCGACGCCGAGGTCAAATTTTTCCTCGACGCTTCGGTCGAGGAGAGGGCAAAGAGAAGGTATCTCGAGCTGACCGCAAAAGGAGACGCCGTTCGCCAGCGGGATATCGAAGAGGATTTGCTCTTGAGAGACCGCCAGGATCGCGGCCGTTCCATTGCCCCTCTCGTCTGTCCCCCTGACGCCGTCATCATCGATTCCACGGACAAAACCATTTCTCAAGTCGTTGATATCATGCTGAGTGCAATCAACAAATCGGGGCATCTTTGCAGGTTGCACAACAAATATCCATGAATTGAGTGTATTTTTGCCTGAATTTGCTTGATATTTGAAAATTGGTGTGTTACAAAATATACCATTTTGAAGATAATAAAAATTTCAGGGGGGGTGTTTTCTTAATGGTTAACAATGGCAACATAATCTCAAATCAGGATGCAGATCAGACGGGCAGAGAAGAAAAGGAGGCGGAAACCACCGAAGAAAAGGAGGCGGAAACCACCGAAGAAAAGAAAGTGGAAACCACCGCAGAAAAGGAGGCGGAAACCACCGAAGAAAAGAAAGTGGAAACCACCGCAGATGAACTGACGCAGGGAACGGAGGAGAGCGCGGAATTCAAAGAGCTTTACGAACAGAGTCTTCAATCCGTGCAAATGGGCGGTGTTTTGACCGGAAAGGTGGTGCAGATCAACTCCGACACCGTTATGGTCGATGTCGGCTGGAAGACGGAAGGGTACATCCCCGCAAGAGAATTGCGGGATGATCAGGGGAATGTCACCGTCAATGTTGGAGATGAGATCGAGATCCTTGTAGATCGCCGGGATCAGGACGGAAACCTCGTCCTTTCGCGGGACAAGGCCGCCAAGATCAAGATCTGGGACGATGTGAAGCTGGCCTGCGAACAGAACACCCCCATCAACGGCACGATAATCGAAAGGGTAAAGGGCGGGCTTTCCGTAGATATCGGGATTCCGGCCTTTCTCCCCGGATCCCAGGTGGACATACGCCCGGTGAGAGACCTCGACAGATACGTCGGGCAGACCTTCCCGTTCATGGTCCTCAAATATGACCGAAAGAGGAATAATGTGGTCCTTTCACGGCGAACCATCCTGGAGAATGAACGGGAGATCGAAAAGAGGGACACCCTGCAGAATATAGAGGAGGGGAAGATTGTCGAAGGCGTGATCAAGAACATCACCGATTACGGTCTCTTCATCGATTTAGGTGGTATCGACGGCCTGCTTCACGTGACGGACATCTCCTGGGGAAGGATAACCCGTCCTTCCGATCATTTTTCAAGAGGGGAGAAGATACGGGTCAAAGTACTTTCCTTCGATCGGGAAAAGGAGCGGGTAGCCTTAGGCCTCAAGCAATTGACCCCGAACCCATGGGAAATTATAAAGGACAAATATCCGGTCCATTCGATCATCGAAGGCAGGGTGGTGAATCTGACCGACTACGGCGTCTTCGTCGAACTCGAGCCGGGCGTCGAGGGACTGATCCATGTCTCCGAGATGTTCTGGACCCGGGAAATTCGGCATCCCTCGAAAGTCCTTTCGATCGGGCAGAAGATCCAGGTGATGGTTCTCGACATCAACACGGAAACAAAGAGGATCTCTCTCGGCCTGAAGCAGACGACCGCCAATCCATGGGAAAGCCTGAAACAGAAATACCCCGAGGGAAGCATCATTACCGGCGTCATCCGGAATATCACCAATTTCGGCATATTTATCGGCGTGGAAGAGGGGATAGACGGTCTCATCCACATGTCCGATATTTCCTGGAAGCAGCGGGTAAAACACCCGTCGGAACTGTTCAAAAAAGGCCAGACAATTGAAGCGATGGTGCTCAATATCGATGTTGAACACGAAAAATTTTCTTTGGGCCTCAAACAGATCGAAACGAATCCATGGGAAGAGATCAGCGTCAAATACCCATCCGGATCGACCGTTAAGGGAAAGGTGACTAACGTCACCGAGTTCGGCATCTTCGTTGAAATCGAAGAGGGAATTGAAGGACTCGTGCATATCTCCGAATTGAGTTCAAGGAGGGTCAAGTCGTCCGCGGAATTGTTTTCCCTGGGAGACAGTGTGACTGCCATCGTGAAGAATGTCGATCCGAAAAGCAGAAAGATCCGACTGAGCATCAAGGATTATGAGGCCGGCGCGGAGGGACACTCAGTCAATCAATATATCAACAACAAGGAGAATATCGGCTCCAGTCTGGGAAAGGCCCTCGCCGATGTTAAAATCATCGAGACGAAAAGCTGACGCGCTCGTAAAAAGTCGATGCAGCTGATATGCGAAAACATCCTGTCATTATAGGCATCTGCCTTTTGATCCTGATAGGGATGGCCTTCTTTGCCGTAATCTACGGTCTGAATCTGCTCAAAGGGGAGGGGAGATCTCTCACCCTCCGAGGGAAGGTTGGCATAGTCCCGATTGAAGGGGTCATCGCTAACGCCAGTGAGATCATCGACCAGATCACGGAATTTGCCGATGATAGCGGCATCCGGGCGGTCGTCCTGAGGATTGATTCGCCCGGCGGCGGGGTGGCGCCGTCACAGGAGATCTACCAGGCTGTCTGCCAACTCCGGACCAAGAAGAAGGTCGTGGTATCGATGGGTGCTGTCGCGGCGTCCGGCGGGTACCTGATTGCGACGGCCGCGGACAGGATCATGGCGAATCCCGGAACCATCACGGGAAGCATATCGGCCGTGATGCATTTTGCAAACGTCGAGGAGCTCCTCAAGAAGGTGGGGGTCAGGTCCTCGGTCGTTAAGAGCGGTAAATTCAAGGATATCGGTTCTCCCGCGCGCGAAATGACCTCCGAGGAAAGGGAACTTATTCAGGGCATCGTGGACGATATCTACGATCAGCTCGTAACGACCATTTCCGAAAACCGTAAAATCCCCCTTGAGAAGGTGGTAAAACTCGCTGACGGAAGAATATTTTCCGGGAGGCAGGCCCTCGATCTGGATCTGGTTGACGAACTCGGCGGACTACAGGACGCCGTTCTTCTTGCCGGCAGGCTGTCGAACATCGAAGGGAAGCCGGCTGTCGTGCATGCGGTAAAAAAGAGAACAAGCCTGTGGAAATACCTCCTGGAAAATATGGTATCGGTTGTAGCGGAAAAGATCGGGCCGCGAGTGGCGGAACCCCCCGGCATCCATTACCTGTTCGAATAGCCGTAAGTAAGGCCGTTTATCCGTCCCGACAAAACGCCGCAGCATAAGCAGACCCAAGATTTCCTTGAGGGAGAACAAACCCAAATGACGTATCGCACGATTATTGTCGACCCAAAAGAGGGGTATTCCAAGGTAACGCTGAACCGTCCCGGCGAGATGAATGCCATCTCGCTCGAGATGCGGCGTGAACTGGAGGAGTGCTTCAACAGTCTGGAAGCGGACGCTGCTGTTCGCGCTATCATCCTTACGGGCGGCGATTATGTCTTCTGTGCCGGCATGGATCTCAAGGAGATGTCCGCCCTCCCCGATTCGGAAATCACCGATTACTTCAGGGGGATCTCCCGATACCTGAAGCAGATCGCCGGCTGCAGAAAGCCCGTTATTGCGGCGGTAGGCGGGATAGCCTTAGGGGGCGGCTTCAACCTGGCGACCGCCTGCGACCTGATTGTCGCCTCGGAAAGTGCAATTTTCGGTCATCCGGAATTGAAGTTCGGCCTGAACCCCCTGTTCAATCCGCTCAGGCAGATCGTCGGGATGGCAAAGGCCAAAGAGCTCACGATGATTGGGGAACCGATCGCCGCCAAGGAGGCCCTGCGAATCGGTCTCGTCAACAAGGTCGCCCCGCCGGAAAAAATGATGGCCGTGGCCGAGTCGATCGCCAGAGAGTTGGCGGCGCGCTTGCCTTCGGCGATAGAGGCGGTGAAAAGGATCTCCGCTATCGTCCCCCGCCTTGACATGGGTTCCGCGCTCGATCTGGAAATGGATATGGAAGCGCTCCTTTTTTCCAGCGAAGAGAGAAAAGGGTACATGAAAGAGTTTCTTGCAGCGCTGAAGAACCGAAAAAGAAGCCAGGAACTCTTCTGACCGATCAGCCTAACTTTTGCCGCTTATTTTTAAAAAGCGGATCAGATCATGTCCCAGTCGCTGGTCGGGGAGGCAAAATCCCGCAGCTGGTCCCGCCTTTTTTTGTGCTGTAATTTTTTGAGGGCCTTGGCCTCGATCTGTCTTATCCGTTCCCTCGTTACGCCCATCATCTCACCCACCTCTTCGAGGGTGAAAGGACCGAAATTGCACGCAACCCAGGTGCAGTTGAAAAAGGCTTCATTCTTCAGACGCCACTCACAGGCAGAATCAGCGCAGATTTCCGTGATGAACTGTCCCCTCTTCTTGCATTTATATAGCGTATTCAAGACCCCGTCTCCTTTATCAATTCAAGCCGGTGCTAAAATAGGGATTGGATTTTGATTTGTCAATGACAAAATACGCCCTGCAAAGAGTACGGGCTATTTACAAAGTCGTCAAGATTGTCGATCTCTCAAAAAGGGGCAAAAGCCTTGAATTCAGGACGGCTTCGTAAAAAGCTCCCCCGGCCTTCGCCGGGGCAGGCTCGGGCAAGGCGCGCGAACCCTGAGGAAAGGCGTACACAGACGTACGCCGCAGTGGTTGTGAGGCTTTAGCCGAAGCAAACCCGGAGATTCCTCGCTTCGCTCGGAACAAGCTCCGGGTGAAGCGCAACGCAGCATCCGGACTTTTTGCGAAGTCGCCAAAGAAGAAAAGACGGAAACCGGGAAAGGCATGAGGCTAAAAACCAACCGCCTGTCCGTCTTTTCGCGGGTCCGAAGCGGCGCAATATCCGTCCGGTAGACAATAGACGAGCTGGGCGCCGCCGAAGAGGGAGGTCGCCGCCTCGTCCGTCAGGCGATGCCCCCGGCGTTTGAGCTCCTCCCGGACATCCGGGCCGAAGCCGGCCTCCAGCGACAGGACGGAATCCTCGGCGACATACCAGCGCGGCGCGTCCGCCGCCGCTTGAGGATTCTGTCCGTAAGCGAAGATCCTGGTCATCATCTGCAGATGTCCCTGCGCCTGCATGTGAGCGCCCATCACGCCGAAACTCATCAGAGGCGCCCCGTCTTTCATCACAAAACCGGGGATGATCGTGTGGAAAGGCCGTTTCCCCCCGCCAACACAGTTCGGGTGACCCGGCTGCAGCGTAAAACCTGCCCCCCTGTTCTGCATACTGATCCCCGTATCGGGGATGACGATCCCCGAACCAAACCCGTTGTAGTTGGACTGGATGAAGGAGACCATCATCCCGTTCTGATCGGCGGCCGAAAGATAGACAGTCCCGCCGTCCGGCAAAATGACGGATGACGGAAAAGAGGCTCGATCTATACGGACAGATCGGGCGAGATACGTCAGAAATGAATCGCTCAGCAGCTCGGCAGGATCCAGGGTCATCCAGGCGGGATCGGCAATATGCCGCCCCGCCACGGCAAATGCCGCCTTCATCGCCTCGATCTGGAGATGGAGGCTGTCGGGGGAATCTACCGGCCATGAATCGAGAGCGAGATGCTTCAGGATCCCCAGGGCCATCAGAACGGTCAGGCCCTGCCCGTTTGGCGGAAGTTCATGCACAGCATGGCCGCGCCAGTCCGTAGACAGGGTCTGCACCCAGTCGGAGCGGTGTTCCGCCAGATCATCGGCGCTGAGGACGCCGCCGGTCTGCCGGGAAAAAGAGACGATCCTCTCCGCCAGCTCTCCCCTGTAAAACGCATCTCCGCCCGTTTCGGCGATTGCCTTGAGGGTGGCGGCAAACCCCACGGGCCGGAACAGTTCTCCCGGCAGCGGGGCGCGACCGCCGGGAAGAAAGGTTTTTGCGAAATCGGGAAAATCTCGGTACAGATCCGGGGCCATGGACCATTTTTTTGCCGTGATGGGGGAAACCAAGAAACCGTCCGTTGCATAACGGATGGCCGGCTCAAAAAGGTCGGCGAAGGGGCGCCGCCCGAACCGGCGGGAAAGGGCGAACCACGCATCCACCGCGCCGGGGACGGTCACCGCGTCCCATCCGAACTGCGGCATGCGGTCAAGTCCCGCGAAGCGTTCGGGGGACCAGGCCCGCGGCGACCGGCCGGATCCGTTGAGGCCATGCAGTTGATTGCCGTCCCAGACAATGGCGAAGCAGTCGCTGCCGATCCCGTTACTTGTCGGCTCGACGACGGTCAGGGCGATTGCCGCAGTCAGGGCCGCATCGAGAGCATTACCGCCGCGGGCGAGCATCTGCAGACCGGCCTGGGCGGCCAGGGGCTGCGACGTGGCTACCACATTCCGGGCGAAAACCGGCATCCTCTGCGAGGGATAGGGAAACTTCCAGTCAAGATCCATATTGAACGTCCTTTTCTAAGGGGAACATCCCCCGGGACCTTTTAATTTCTCGGAATCACCGCCCAATTGTCATCCCTGCGGAAGCAGGAATCCAGTCTTTTCAAAGGCTTCATAGATTCCCGCTGGCCTTCTCTCGGGGACATATGCCGCCGGTATTTTCTTCTAGTTCCAGGCGTGGGTCACATAGATATTGCAGTAACAACTGCCGTACTGACGGATGTCCGCCTCCCGGTAAGCGCATGGGCAGATGATGTCCCGGTCCCGGTCGCGATCGCCCGCCGCGAGCCGGCAGTGACAGCATCTGTAACCGTACCGCTCACGATTGAGCAGCAGCGCAGCCAGGAGATCCCAGACCAGTTCCCTGTCGCGGTTGAAATGATAACCTTTCGGTTCCTGCGCCTTCCGGAGCATTTCGTAGAGCTTCATCACCTCGTTCAAAGTTCCAGCGCCCCCCGGATCGCCAGTTCGTTGAACCCGACGATGACCCGCTCCCCGATGAGGATGGTAGGAAAACTGCAGGTCGGATTGTATTTCCTGATTTCATCCAGGGCCGATTTTCTCGCCTCCCCCTCGAGAAGATCAACATCGGTGCATTCGTAGACAACCGAATGATCCCCCAAGAATTTTTTTGCCGATTTGCAGTGGCTGCATGTGCTGAGGGTGTA
>JAHJXP010000283.1 GCA_018827585.1 Pseudomonadota bacterium
AGAACATCAGTTTTTTGGTCACGGTATCGTCGTTCATCGGGGCGGCTCCCTCTTGACAAGCGGTTTCATTTTCGTGTCCCTGCGGAGAGGGGCGATCGGGGCGGCAAGCAGAAATTCCCCGCGCCGGATCTCATCCGCCAATAGATTGGCCACTTCCAACGCCTTATAGTACGAAGACAGGGAGCCGACCTCGATCGTCTTGCCCTGGACCTCGATCCGGCCGGTGCGCAGTTGCTCGTAGTTCACGTGGCCGATGACTTGTCCGGTATTCTGCGGATAATCGGACCCGTAGTCGACCACCGGGGCCAGAATGTCCCGGTCGCGCACGCAGGTCCGCCTCAGGACCTCTTCATTGAGGATGGGAATGGGGATCCCTATCCCCAGGGCCAGCGAGACCCCGTATCCGCTGAAGCTGACGCCCCGCACGAACTCCTTGCGCATCTGCTTCATGTCGCCGGTCAGCGCCAGCGTTCCCGCCCCGCCGGTCGGCACACCGTCCGGTGTCCTGCCGACACCGCCGGCGTGTTGCGTCCCCTCCGCATAGACATGCCCGTGCGCTCCCGCCAGCCAGACGCGGGTGCCGACGCCGATGGTGTCGTAATAGGGATCGTTGAGCAGGGGAGAGAGCTGGCCCGCGGAGCAGTAATTGCCGTTTTTCTGATGGGGCTCGAGTTTTCCCATGTAGGTGTAGATCGTTCGGTCGGACCGGTTGATGGCCACATTGTAGTTCTGGTAGCAGTTTCGCGGATTGACCATGATCGCCTGATTCAGGTCGTCGATGGTGAAGTACGTCCGGATCTCCCTGAGCGGGTAGCAGTCCGTGCCGTAGGAGAGGGCGAAAAGCTGGAGCGTTTTCCCCGCCACGAGATCCTCGATCACGTGACCGCCGCCATACCTGAACTCGCCGGGGGGATACATATTGGCCGGATCCGCATGGCGGAGCTCCGTGCACCCCAGGTAGACGTCCACGGCGGCGAGGCCCGTATAAACAAGGACATCGGCGATCCAGGCCTCGGACATGCGGATCCTCGGCTTGGAATGCCCGAAATTCAGAAAGCAGCCCGACGAGCACATCGGACCGAAGGTGGCGGTCGTGACGACGTCCACCTCTTCAGCCGCGGTCTGGAGCCCTTTTTTGTCCACATAATCCATGATCTCATCGGCCGTCAACACCACGGCCTTTCCGGATGCGATGCGCTCGTTGATCTGTTCGTAGGTTTTCATGATGCCATTTCCCGCCGGAAGATAGACTTTGCGCGTATCTCACACATATCTTGATTTTTTTGTCAAGCAATTGAAGCATCGTCTCAATCCTTATTTGTTGGGCTTTGATACGTTACCCTTTTATTGGAATGTTCCCCTATCGTAACACTATCAATAGTTCATTCAGCCCATGAGTTTTCGAAGCTCAGTAGCATCAAAAACCAGCCGAATAGATTTAATCGGCGCGCAGCCGGCGTCCGTCTGCACGCAATCGTTAGATTTCGCCTTTGTAAACATCTCTCCGATTACCGATTCGGAGAACAAGAATATCTGTGCCTACAAGGGCATAAATTACCCTATAGTCACCAATACGATACTTGCGTAGCCCGGCAAATTGGCCTTTGAGTACGGGGAATGACTCAGGTGTTTTTGTAAGTTCTTGTTCTATTTGGTCAAGGATGCGGCTGACCTCAGCTTTTGACAACTTCTTGAGATCGCGATGTATCGACTTCTTGTAGACAACGTTATAAGCCAAGTGACTCCCTCAGTTCTTTGCCGGAAATGATAGCATCACTCTTGTCGTGGAGCCGGTCGAGTGCAATCTGAAGATCGGCGAAATCTTCAATGTATGACTCCAGCGCTTTCTGGATGATGAAAGAGCGTGGCCTCTCGGTTTCTTTGGCGATGCCGTCAAGCTGGTCGGCGAGATCTTTAGGAAGCCTCACAGATATTGCTGTACTCATGGTGCACCTCCTGTCATTGATGTATTACAACGTACACAGGAGATCTGTCTTTGTCAAGTCCTCTTGTTGAAATGTTGAAATCTAACGCAAAGCCCAGCGAGCCGCGTATTTTGCGGATTCGCTGCAGCGCCTTGTTGGATGATGTCATTTCTTGAAAAGGTCGCTGTGTGTACCGGTACGTTCAAGGCGGAGCGAATCCTTATCTGCCGTGTAAATCAGCATCCAGTCGGCCTCAATATGACAGTCACGTGATGACTGCCACGGTCCTATTAGTGGATGATCTCTATGATTCGCTGGAAGCGGAGTACCCTCGGCCAGAAGCTTCACAATCTCCCGCAGCTTTTCCAAGTCCTTCCCTCGTTTCCGCATGCGGTTGACATCCCGGGAGAATTGCTTAGCCTGCGAGACTTTCTTCATTTCTTCCAGCTATTGAACATTGCCTCTAACGACTCAAATTCCTGAACGTCTTCACCGCGACGGCTCTTCTCCAGGGTCGAAGCCGTAAGCTTGTTCGGAATCGCAATCGAGAAAGGCAACCCGCCACGGAGTGATATTTGCTTGTAGAAGATGCGGATGGCCTCCGTGGGAGTAAGGCCAAGGCTCCGAAGGATCTCTTCCGCCTTTTTCTTTGTTTGTGGTTCAATGCGGGCATGGACAGCTGAAGTTTTCAT
>JAHJXP010000204.1 GCA_018827585.1 Pseudomonadota bacterium
ATGGGGTAGAGGACGACGCCCACGACCGCAAGCCACGAAGCCCAGGCGCGCAGTTTCAGGCCGGATGCGGGAAGGCGGCGTGATGAACGGTTAGTCGTCATCCCCCATTATGTTACCCTAATATATCATGAAAACCGTCTTGTCAATCCAGCTCCACATCCGGCGGGAGAACGGCCGAAAGATCCGACGATAATTCCAAAACCCCTCTGAAAAATCCTTGACAACTCCTTTTTGATATTTATAATGATAATCAATATCAATAAGGAGGAGAGAGGTGAAACGCGAAAAGAACAAAGAGCTCTTCCGGAAGTTCGTTTCCCGGCAGGGCCTCAAATCCACCAGGCAGCGGGAGAACATCCTCGATGTTTTCGTTAGCACGAAGCAGCACATGAGCGTTGAAGAACTCTACGAAAAACTTCGGGCCGCGCATCCGGGCATCGGTTATGCTACCGTGTGCCGGACATTGAAGCTTTTTGCACAATCCGGGATTGCCCACGAGATACATTTCGGAGACGGGCGGACGCGATATGAACCTGCCGCTCAGGGCGAGCATCACGATCATCTCGTCTGCACCGGTTGCGGCACGATTGCGGAGTTTGAAAACAGCACGATTGAAGAGCTGCAAACCGCTGTCGCCGACGGTCACGATTTTCTCATTCACAGTCACAAGCTTGAACTCTATGGTCTTTGCGCCAGGTGCCGGAAGTGAAAATTCATCGCCGGGACAGAGATAATGGCGACTTTTTATGAGGTAGTCTAAGAAAGGCAGTATTATCGTATGTCATTGTTCCAAAGAAAATCTTTCTGCCACGCGCCGGTCTCCGCTGCGCCCTGCGGGGCGAAAAGGGTGGCGCTGGTCGGTAACCCCAATGTGGGGAAAAGCGTGTTGTTCAACGCCCTGACAGGGTCTTATGTAACCGTTTCCAACTATCCGGGCACCTCCGTGGAAGTCGCCAGGGGGACGGCGGCGATCGGCGGCGAGAACGTCGAGATCATCGATACGCCGGGGATGTATTCCCTTCTGCCTATCACCGAAGAGGAAAGGGTGGCCCGGAGGATTCTCCTCGAAGACTCGCCGGATATCGTCATTCATGTGGTTGACGCCAGGAATCTGGAGCGGATGCTGGCCATGACCCTGCAGCTTGTCGAGGCCGGGCTGCCGGTGATTCTGGTGCTCAATATCATGGATGAGGCGGAGCGCTTGGGGATAGCCATCGATGTCCCCCTGCTTGCCAAGAGACTGGGAATCCCCGTGATCGGCGCCGCGGTAGGCAGGAAACGGGGGCTTGCCGAAATACAGGCGAGCATCTCCCGTTTCAAACAGGACTCCCCCGCCGTTTCCGAGTACGGCAGGTGGCTGGAGAATGATATTGCGGAGATTACAGGGCTTTTGGGGAGCGGATTCACCCTTTCCCCCCGGGCGGTCGCCCTCCTGCTCCTGCAGCGCGATCAGGAAATCACCGACCTGGTCCGGATAGCGGAAGGGGAACGATTTGCGGCCCTGGAGGCAAAGATCGGGGAGAAAACATACGCCAGGCGCGGATCGTTCCATCTGGATCTCTCCCTGGAGAGGAGGAATATCGGCGAAAAGCTGCTGCAAGGGGTATTCATTGCCCCCGACAAGAGGAAGGTGACGTTCGGCGACAAGCTTTCCCGCTGGGCGGTGCGGCCGCTGACGGGCGTCCCGCTGCTTATTGTCGTTCTTTACTTCGGCCTCTACCAGTTTGTGGGCGTCTTCGGCGCAGGGACGCTGGTTGACTTTCTCGAAGGGACGATTTTCGAGGAACACTTCAACCCCTGGATTGAGGGGATTGTCAAGGGCGCCGTTCCCTGGCCGGTCGTGCAGGAACTATTTGTGGGCGAGTACGGCGTGATCACGCTGGGGCTGCGTTACGCCTTGGGTATCATTCTGCCCATCGTTGCGACCTTTTTCCTTTTTTTCTCCATGCTGGAAGACAGCGGCTATTTCCCCCGCCTGGCGCTTCTCGTCGACCGGCTGTTCAAGAAGATCGGTCTGACCGGCAGGGCGGTCATTCCCATGGTGCTCGGTTTCGGCTGCGACACCATGGCGACGATGGTGACCCGTACGCTCGAAACGGTGCGGGAGCGGATCATTGCGACCCTGCTTCTTGCTCTGGCCATTCCCTGTTCCGCCCAGTTGGGGGTCATCATGGCGCTCCTTTCCCAGGCGCCGGGAGCGCTGCTGATCTGGTTTCTTTCCCTGCTGCTGATTTTTCTCCTGGTGGGAGTGCTTGCGGCGAGGATCATCCCCGGCGAGCTTCCCATGTTCTATATGGAACTGCCCCCCCTGCGTCTGCCGCAGCTCTCCAACATCCTGACCAAGACCTATTCGCGGATGCAGTGGTACCTGATGGAGATATTGCCGCTTTTCATTCTGGCTTCCGTCCTCCTGTGGATTGGGAAAATCACATATTTATTCGACAAAATGACTGCCTGGTCCACACCCGTGATGGCGGCCATCGGTTTGCCGAGGGAAGCGGCCGTGGCCTTCATTTTCGGGTTCTTCCGCCGCGACTACGGCGCCGCGGGGCTGTATGACCTTCAGACCCGGGGGTTGCTCAATCCGCGGCAGCTTACCGTGGCTGCGGTTACCCTTACCCTGTTCATCCCCTGTATCGCCCAGTTCCTCATCATCAAGAAGGAACGCGGGCTGCGGGTAGCCCTGGCCATCGGGATCTTTGTGAGTTTTTTTGCTTTCGGCAGCGGTTATCTGCTCAACAAGCTGCTGGCGACAACGGGGGTGCTGTGATGCGCTGCGATTTCTGCGGATATGAATTCACGGAAGAGGAAGCCATCCTGGGGTGCAGCAACTGTCCCGTGGGGGCCGGGTGCAAAATGATGAAGTGTCCCCGCTGCAACTATGAGATTCCTCTCGAACC
>JAHJXP010000205.1 GCA_018827585.1 Pseudomonadota bacterium
AAGCTGCCGGAACAGGAGAAGGTCTACGCGAACCGGCGGGGTCAGGGGACCTGCTTCTTCCGCCATGCCGAGCTCGAGCAGATGGGGATCCCCGTCATGGCGGGGATTTACGGGACGAACCCGGCCGGCGGCGGGTATCAGGGGATCAGCCCGACGATCCTTCTGGCGCATAAGAACGCCAATATCGCGGTCGGCGGCGGCGGGATCGTCAGCGGCATGAGCCCCAAGGGATCCTTCGATGAACAGGGCGCGGAGGAGCTGATCGAGGCGACGCGCCATTTCAAGTCGGTCCCCCCGGGGAGCGTGAAGATCCATTACGGCGAGACAGGCTTCTTCCGGGCGGTCTTCGAGACGGAGACGCAGGTTCTGGACGCCCTGAAGGAGTACATGGCGGATATGCCGGCGTACAACCCGCGGTTTTTCCGAGTGGCCGCCCCTGCCGAGCCGAAGTATCCGGCGGCGGAGATCCCCTTTCTCGTTCCCATGAATCAGAAGGCGGTCTATGATTTCGACAATGTCCTGGCCCGGCTCGTGGACAACTCGGAGCATCTCGAGTTTCGTCCCGGTTTCGGCCCGGAGATTTACACGGGGCTGGTGAAGATCGACGGCTTTCTCATGGCGGCAATCGGCAACCGCCAGGGCCTGCTGCCGAACTATCCGGAATATACGAACGAGTACGCCGGCGCGGGGGGCAAGCTCTACCGCCAGGGCCTGATCAAGATGAACGAGTTCGTCACCCAGTGCGGCCGCGACCGGATCCCCGTCGTCTGGTTTCAGGACACCTCCGGGATCGACGTCGGGGATACGGCGGAGAAGGCGGAACTCCTCGGTCTGGGACAATCCCTGATCTATTCCATCGAGCAGACGGATCTTCCCATGATGCTGGTCGTCCTCAGGAAGGGGACGGCGGCGGCCCATTACGTGATGGGCGGTCCGACGGCGAACAACAACGACGCCTTCACCCTGGGGACGCCGGCGACGGAGATCTACGTCATGCACGGGGAGACGGCGGCGGCGGCGAGCTATGCCAGGAGGCTGGTCAAGGAGAAGGACGCCGGCCAGCCCCTGGGCCCGGTGATCGACAAAATGAACGAGATGGTGGAGCATTACCGCGAGACCTCGCAGCCTCTCTACTGCGCGAAGAAGGGATTCGTGGACGAAGTGGTTCGCTTCGAGGCGATCCGGGGTTACATGGTAGCCTTTGCGAACGGCGTCTACCAGAACCCCCGTTCGATCTGCCCGCATCACCATCTGATGCTGCCGAGGCTCATCCGTTCCCAGATCGTCAAAGGGCTGGAACGGCCCGCTTAGCCCGAGAGGCTTCGCCGGATTATGCCTAAGAAAGAGGATACGGGCCTGATTTGATGCCCGGGACAGCGGCGGGCGGATAGGTAAGCGGCGGTTTCTTCAACAAAGAGAGAGCCTTGATTGAAAGAAAGGATTAAGGGCTGTGGCAAAAGAAGCGAGACTGGTCCAGGGCAATCAGGCGATGGCGGAAGGCGCCATCTATGCGGGGGCGAGATTTTACGCCGGCTACCCCATTACGCCCTCTTCCGAGATCGCGGAGGAATGCTCGAAAGTGATGCTGAAGGTGGGCGGCGTCTACATGCAGATGGAGGACGAGATCGCCAGCATAGCCGCCGTGATCGGGGCCTCGCTGACCGGCGCGAAGGCCTTCACGGCGACCAGCGGGCCCGGTTTTTCTCTGATGCAGGAGAACTTGGGGCTTGCCGTCATGGGGGAAGTCCCCTGCGTGGTGATCGATGTTCAGCGATGCGGGCCGAGCACCGGCCTGGCAACCAAACCGGCGCAGTCCGACATCATGCAGCTCCGCTGGGGACGGCATGGCGACCAGATCGTGATCGCCCTCTGCCCCGCGACTGTGAACGAGTGTTTCGCCCTGACGGTAACTGCCTTCAATTTTGCGGAAAAATTCCGCGTTCCCGTGATCCTCGCCCCCGATGAGATCGTGGGGCATATGCGCGAGAATTTTTCTGTCCCGGAGCCGGGAGAAATAGCGGTGATCGACCGGAAGAAACCTTCCGTTTCCGCGGACCGGTATCTGCCCTTCGCCGCCGATGCCGATGGCGTGGCTCCGCTGGCGGCCTACGGCAGCGACTACGTCTTCCACGTGTCGAGCTCCATGCACGGCAGGGACGGTTACAGCAACAACGATCCCGCCAACGCCGCATGGCGGGTGGCGCAGTTGCACCGGAAGATCGAGATGCACCAGGACGAGATCGTTCTCACCAAGAGCTTCGCCGTGGAGGATGCAGACGTCCTGCTTATCGCCTACGGGGCGACGACCCGCGCCGGCCGCGCCGCGGCGATGGAGGCGCGCAAGCAGGGAATCAAGGCCGGCGTCCTGCAGCTTGTCACCCTCTGGCCGTTCGCGGACAAGGAAGTAGCCGCCCTGGCTAAAAAGGCGAAAACCGTCGTCGTCCCGGAGATGAACTACAGCGGCCAGGTCGCCGGCGAGGTCCGGCGGGTCCTCGGTTCCGGGGCGGAGATCCGCAGGGTTAACAGCTACAACGGGGAGATTATTTCGCCGCAGGACATTCTCAAGGCGATCGTGTGACGCATTCATGAATAGTCGTCATTCCGGCGGAAGCCCGAATCCGGAGAACATGTTACTCCCGGCAAAGACCGGATTCCCGTTTTGCGAAAATGACAGAAGGTGGGTTTTTCAGAATTTTACGAAGTCGTCGTCATTCATTGGAACAGGGGGTGGGCAGTGTCGCACGCAACAGGAATAAGATATCTCAAAGACGGGGTCCTGCCGCACATGTGGTGCTCCGGCTGCGGGATCGGCGTCATGCTGGGGGCCATGCTCCGCGCGTTCGAGGAGCTTGATTACAAAAACACCGACACCGTCGTGGTGACGGGGATCGGCTGCACCGGCAAGGCCGACGACTATCTGGTGACCAACGCCCTGCACACGACGCACGGCCGCGCCCTGGCGTATGCGACGGGGATCAAGGCCTTCAATCCGAGTCTGCACGTGGTGGTCCTGATGGGCGACGGGGACAGCGTCACCATCGGCGGGAATCATTTCATCCATGCCGCGCGGCGGAATATCGATCTGACGGCCATCGTCATCCACAATTTCAACTTCGGCATGACGGGGGGGCAGGTCGCCGGCACCACGCCGGGCGGCAGATTTACCAGCACCACGGCCTGGGGAAACCCGGAGCGCGACTTCGATATCTGCGCCCTGGCGGAAGTCGCCGGCGCCAATTACGTGGCCAGGGAGACGCCCTACCACGGCTGGGAACTCAAGGAACGCATCAAGGAAGCCCTGGATAAAAAAGGGTTTTCGCTGGTGGAGGTCTTCAGCCCCTGCCCCACCCATTTCGGCAAGAACAACGAAATGAAGCAGACCCGCGAGATGCTCGACTGGTTCAGGGAAAGGGGCCTGCCCGTGGAGCGGTACCGAAAATTGAGCGCCGGGGAGAAGAAGAACCATTTCCCCGTCGGGAAACTGGTGGACCGCGATGAGCCGGACTTCAATGCGCGCTACGAGGAGATCAGGGCCAGGGCAACGGCCCCTGAGGGCTGAGGAAGGAAGGAAACGAGATGAACGAAAAGAAGGAACGCTACGAAGTCATCCTTGCCGGATCCGGGGGCCAGGGGCTGGTGCTTGCCGGCATCATGCTGGGCGAAGCGGCGGTCCGGGAGGGCAGGAACGTGGTCCAGACCCAGTCCTACGGCATTGCCAGCCGCGGCGGCCTCTCCCTGGCGGAGGTGATCATTGATCGGGAGGAGATAATCTACCAGCAGGTCCAACAGCCGGACGTCATCCTGGCGCTGACGGAAGAGGCCCTGGAAAAGTACGCGGCCCTGGCGGACGAGGGGGTCCGCATTTTTTACGACACGACGCTGGCAAAGCCCAGGACGGGGGCAAACCTGACCGGTCATCCCTTTACGAAGATCGCCAGCGATCTGGGGAATGTGGCCGCCGTAAACATCCTTGCCCTGGGAACGATGCTCGCTGCGATCCCCGTGGTGAAGACGGAAAGCCTCGCCGGGGTGATCCGGAAGCGGTTCAAGGGGACGGCCCTGGAGATGAACCTCAAGGCGCTCTCGACGGGCGAGGAACTCGTCTAAACGCATTTTCCCGTGGATCATGACGGAAAGGATTTGCTGTAGAGGAGCTGAAATGAAGGCATTGTTCGGAAAGGGGAACAAACTTGAGCGCCATTGAGTGCGGGAAGAAGACGACGGCCCCCTGCCGGGAGGCCTGTCCGGCGGGAATTGACGTCCCCCTGTATGTCAGGCTCATCAGGAACGGGGATTTTGAAAAGGCGCTGGCCGTGATCCGGGAGAGGATACCGTTCCCCTTTGTCTGCGGTTATGCCTGCGTCCATCCCTGCGAGGCGAAATGCGCGCGGATCCAGTTTGACGAGGCCGTCGCCATCCGGATGCTCAAAAGGGTCGCCGCGGAGAGGGGCGGACGGAAAAAGCCCAAGATCGTCAAACGGCCGTCTACGGGAAAGAAGGTTGCAGTCATCGGCGCCGGTCCCTGCGGCCTGACGGCCGCCCACTATCTGAACGTCCTGGGGCACAGGGTCACCGTCTATGAGGCCCTCCCCCTCCCCGGCGGCATGCTGCGCTACGGCATCCCGGAGTATCGGCTTCCCGAGGACGTCGTGGACAGGGAGATCGGGTTGATCCGGGAAGGCGGCGTCGAGATCATAACGGGCGCGCCTGTCTCCTCGGCGGCAGCCTTGCGGGAAAAAGGTTTTGATGCGGTCCTGACGGCGACGGGCGCCTGGAGGCCGGCCAGGATGGGGATCCCGGGCGAGGATTCGCCGAACGTCATCGACGGCCTCTCCTTTCTGAGGCGGATCAACGAGGGGAAGACCCCGGCGGTCGGCCGGAAGGTGATCGTCGTGGGAGGAGGCAATACGGCCGTCGATGCGGCCCGGTCCGCCGTCCGCCTCGGCGCCGAGGTGGTCCAGCTCTATCGCCGGACCCGCTCGGAAATGCCCGCCGGCGACGAGGAGATTGTCGGGGCCGTTGAGGAGGGCGTCCGCATCGAGTTCCTGACGGCGCCCGTGAAGATCGAAGACAACCGGACGACCTGCGTCCGGATGAGACCGGGGGAAACCGACGCAAGCGGCAGACCGGCGCCCGTTCCCATTGCC
Organism: Pseudomonadota bacterium; assembly: GCA_018827585.1. Taxonomy (GTDB): domain Bacteria; phylum Desulfobacterota; class Syntrophia; order Syntrophales; family UBA5619; genus JAKAFS01. The sequence continues at coordinate 5,148 of JAHJXP010000205.1, forward strand.
GGCAGCGAGTATTGTCTGGAATTTGACACGCTGATCATGGCGGTCGGCCAGTTTGCGGACGCCGCTTCCGTAAACCTCGAAGGGCGGGAAAACGGGACGGTGCACGCCGATGAGGGCACTCTGGCCACCGGGCGAAGGGGGATCTTCGCCGGAGGGGACGCCGTGAAGGGGCCCGCGACGATCATCGAGGCCATCGCCCAGGGGAGGAAGGCCTGCGTCTCCATCGACCGTTTTTTAGGGGGCGCGGGGATCATCCCGGAATATCTGTCGGAAGAGATAGAGCCGGTGCCGCCGGTGACCGCGCCGCGGGGAACGGGGCGGCCGGCCGTCGGGACGATTGCCCTGAAAACAAGGTGCGCCGCCTTCACGCCCGTCGAGCGGGCCTATGCCAAAAAAGAGGCGCAGGCGGAGGCATCGCGCTGCCTCTCCTGCGACCTCCGCGATTTCGACGTGGCGATCAACGACCTGCTTTGCAAGGACTGCGGCTATTGCCGGGAGGTTTGCAGCCTCGGGATTTTCATGCAATCCGAGGATTTCAACCCCGGGGGCTACCGACCCGCCGTTGCGATCAACACGGACAGATGCGTCGGCTGCCTGAGATGCCTCTACATCTGCCCGGATTTTGCCATTACGATCCGGGACAAGGAATAGGGAGAGAAAAATATGGGACTAATGACAAAAGCAGAATATATCGAGCCGCTCCGGAGGCTCAAACCGACGGTGTACATGTTCGGGGAGAAGGTCGAATACGTCGTGGACAACCCGCGCCTCCGGGTGGGCATCGAGGAATGACGGCAAAAAGGAGAGAAAGAAAAACATGGATAACGTGGTGATACTCAGTTGCGTCCGCACCCCCATCGGCGGCTACGGCGGCGCTCTGAAGGAGGTGCCGGTGTACCGCATGGGGAGCCTCGTCCTGCAGGAGGCGGCAAGGCTGGCAAATGTCGACCCGGCCGCGATCGACGACGTGATCATGGGCACCGCTTACCAGAACGGGGAATGCGCGAACGGGGCCCGCATGGCCGTCCTCGACGCCGGCTGGCCCGACACGGTGCCGGGAGTCGTCCTCGACCGGCGGTGCTGTTCCGGCCTGGAGTCCATCTTTTACGGCGTCATGAAGATCCAGACGGGCAATGCGGAGATCGTCATTGCCGGCGGCATGGACAGCATGAGCCAGGCGGAGCTTTACATCCCCGGCGATATCCGTTGGGGGCTCGGCGGCCGCAACCACGAAAAATACGGCTTCATGCCCCGGGGACACGGGGCCCTCGCCATGTGGGGAATCCCTTTTTACGACCGTCTCCAGCGGGGCCGGGTCATGTCCCAGCCGATCGCGCGTTACGGCGAGCTGAGTTCCATGATGACCTGGGCGGAGACCGCCGCCAGGCTGGAGGGCATCACCCGGGAAGAGGCCGATCGGTGGGCCTGCCGGAGCCACCGGAAGGCGATTGCCGCCCAGGACGCTGGCAAGTTCGCCGAGGAGATCGTCCCCGTTCCCGTGGGGAAAGGGGAGAACGGTGAGACCCTCTTTTTCGCCGCCGACGAAGGGCCCCGGAGGGACACGACGCCGGAGAAGCTCGCCAAGCTCCGTCCAGTTTATCCCGACGGCGTTTGCACGGCGGGGAATTCCTCCTCCGAGAACGACGGCGCGGCTGCCGTAGTCCTTGCCTCGGAAAAGAAGGCGCGGGAGCTCGGGGCAAAGCCCCTGGCCTACTTTCGTTCCTGCGCCGTCGCCGCGACCGATCCGACACTGACCTATCCGGCCGTGCCGGCTTCCGTCAACAAGGCCCTCCGGAAGATCGGCCTGACCATCGACCGGATGGACCTCATCGAAATCCAGGAGGCCTTCGCCGTGCAATGCCTCGCCGACGCCCGCCTTTCGGGGCTCGATGACGAACAGATGGACGCCCGGGTAAACGTGAACGGCTCCGGCATCTCCCTGGGTCATCCCATCGGTGCGACGGGGACCATGCGACTGACGACCCTGCTTCATGAGATGAGAAGAAGGGACTGCCGGTACGGCCTGGAAACGGTCTGCGGCGGCGGCGGCCAGGGGATCTGCATGGTCGTGGAAAGAAGGGCGGAATGACAAAACAGGCTCTGATGGACTTCTTGCGGGGACATCAAACATGAACCGGTACGAAGTTGTCATCATCGGCGGGGGGGTCATGGGCCGCGGCATCGCCGCAACCTTTGCCGCAGCCGGGATTCCCACCGCCATCTTAACGCTCGACGCAGCGAATGTCGCCGGCGTCGACCGGCGCATCGCCCTGATCGAAAAACTGCCGCCAGGCGCGCCCGACCTGATCATCGAGTCGGTGCCGGAAAAAATGGAGCTGAAACTCCAATGCTACGCCGCGATCGAGGCCGCCTACGCGGGAAAAACAGCGCTCGCCTCCAACACATCGTCGCTCGACCTGGAGGAGCTGGCGCGGCCGCTCAGGCACCCGGAGCGTTTTTTGGGCATCCATTACTTCATGCCGGCGGATGTTAACGACATCGTCGAGGTCGCGCCAGTGAGGGCGACCCTGCCGGCGGTCAAGGAGACGGCGGTCAGGCTCATCGAGGCCACGGGCAAAAGCGTGCTGCTCCTGAAGCGAGCCGTCCCGGGGCTGCTGATCAACCGCCTGCAGCATGCTATTTTGCACGAGGCCTATTACCTGCTGGAAGAGGGCGTCGCCACCGTGGAGGAGATCGACCGCTGCGCGAGAGAGATACTCGCCCCGCGCATCTGCATCACCGGTCTGATCGAGCAGAAGGACATCAGCGGCCTGGACACGCATGCCCTTGCGCAGCAGGCCCTGGTGCCGCTGCTGCACCACGGCGACAAACCGCGGCGGATAGTGCAGGACCTCTACGCCGCCGGACACCTCGGCATCAAGAGCGGCAGGGGGTTTTACGACTGGAGCGGAAAAGATCCGGCCCAAGTGAAGGCCGAGGCCGCGCGCAAACTCGCCGAGTTGCTCGCCTATCTCAAGGAGCACAGGTAAGCGACCGGGCAGCGCGGCAGGTATTTCAACCAACCGCTGGGAGGTTCAGCGGAAAGTTGAGAAAGGATCCTCTCTTGAACAGACCTTCCATCGCCGTGCCTTTGGAATCCCTGACTTTTCCCCTCCGGCAGGCCGCCCGGATATTCCCGGAGAAAGTAGCGGTGATTTCCCCGGAGGCGGACGGGGAAGAGACCACCTACCGCAGGCTGGAGGATTATTCCTCGATCCTGGCCGCTTCCCTGGCCGATTTGGGGGTAAGGCCGGGGGACCGTGTGGCCCTGTGGATGAAAAACAGCCTGGAGTTCATCCTGTCCTTTTACGGGATCTTGAAGGCCGGGGCGATCGTGGTGCCGATCAGCACCCACTACGGATACCGGGAAGTGCTGCACCAGTTGAACGTCACCGAGGCAAAAGGACTGGTGGCCCAGGAGGGCCTGATAAGCGCCCTGGGGGCTCTCTTTTCCGAGAGCAGGGCCTTGCGTTTCATCGTCTCGGAAGGGCCGGGGAAGCAGCCGCCGGGGACCGTTTCTTTTACGTCCCTGCTGACAGGAACGGCCGGACCGGATCGCTCGGTCGGGATAGATCCGAAAAATACCCTGGCTGTGCTTCCCTTCTCCAGCGGCACGACCGGCCTGCCCAAAGGGGTCATGCTGACCCACCACAATCTGTTGAGCAACCTCTATCAGATCGTCCAGGCCCACGAGGTCTCGGACCGGGATCTGCTTATCAATCAGCTCCCTTTTTTCCACATCTACGGCATGACGGTCCTCATGGGGGCCTCGATCATGGCCGGGGCCACCCAGGTCCTGGCCAGCCGTTTCCGTCCGTTGGAGGATTTTCTGAGCCTGTTTGAAACCTTTCGTCCCACCCTTTTCTTTACGGTCCCCCTGATCGTCCAGGAACTCTGTCACCATCCCCGTGTCCCCGACATGGACTGGCGCCGGCTCCGTTATATCAACACCGGCGGGGCGCCCCTTTCTTCCGATGTCCAGGAGCGGTTCACCCAGCTCACCGGGGTGCCCGTCATGCAGGGCTACGGCCTGACCGAATCTTCTCCCACGACCCACGTCAACCCAATCGGCAGGATCAAGGTGGGCGCCATAGGTCTGCCACTGGCCGACACGGAGGACAAGATCGTCGATCCCGCGACCGGAGCGGAATTGCCTTCGCCTGAGGTCGGGGAACTCTGGATTCGCGGGCCGCAGGTGATGAAAGGGTATTATCGGGATCCGGAAGCGACGGCCCAGACCCTGGTCGAAGGGTGGCTGCGGACCGGGGATCTGGCGAGGGAGGATGATGAGGGCTATATCACCATCGTCGACCGGCTCAAAGAGCTGATCAAGACCAAGGGTTGCCAGGTGGCGCCGGCCGAAATCGAGCATGTCCTGGTCGGGCACCCGGACATCCGGGACGCGGCCGTCATCGGCGAGCCCCATCCCGATTTCGGCGAAGTGCCCGTGGCCTATGTGGCGCTTCGTCCCGGCGCGGTTCTCTCCCCCGAAGCGATCATCGCGTATGCGGCCGACGGCCTGGCCCGGTACAAGCGGCTGGCCCGGGTGGCGTTCACGGACGCCATCCCCCGCAGCCCTTCGGGAAAGATCCTCCGCCGGGTCCTCAAGGCGGACGCCTCCGCCCCAAAATGACAGCCCCTGCCCCGTTCCTAAAAACACAGCGACCCCGGAGAGATGCCTCCGAGGTCGCTAAAACGATAATCCGCGTAATCCGCGGTTCCGTTCCTCTCCCGTCAGGCCTCAGGAAAGGGGATTGCCAGCTCCTCGCCCAGGGCAACGAAATCCTTGACCACCGGCTCGGGGATCGGAATGCCGTGCGCGAGACGGTCGGCCCTCATCTCAAATTCGATCTCGCCGGGGACGTAGATGCGCTTCACCCCTTCGGTCCTGGTGGAGGTCTTGATCTCAACCAGAGCCTTGTCGACGGCCGCCGTGAACTCCGGCAGTTCCATAAAGCTCTCAACATTCACGGCCGCAAAGACGCTCCCGACGTCGGTCGGATCGGTCATGTTGTCCGCCAGGAATCCGGGGAAATGGGTCCCGTAATTCGAGCCGGTCAGGATGCCGCAGAGGAAGTCCACCGCCAGCATGATGCCGTAGCCCTTGTAGCCGCCGATGGGGGCGAGGAGCCCCTTCAGGGCGGTATGCGGGTCCGTGGTGGGAACGCCGCGCTCGTCGAAGGCCCAGCCGGGCTCCAGCGGTTTGTTCTGCTTGGCGTGGAGCACGATCCGGCCGCGGGCGACCACCGTCGTCGCCAGATCCAGGACCACAGGTATTTCCTTGTCTGCGGGGATGGCGACGGCGAAGGGGTTGGTGCCGAACATCGCCGTGCAGCCGCCCGTGGGGGCCACGGCGGCCGGGGCGTTGGTCGAGCTGAAGCCGATCATCCCGTGCGGGAGGGCCATCATGGCCCAGTAGGCCGCCATCCCGTAGTGGTTGGAATGGGTCACCGCCGTGAAGGCCACGCCGGTCTTTTTGGCCTTCTCGATCGCCATCCCCATGGCGTGCGCCGCGCCCACCTGGCCGATGCTGTTGCGGCAGTCGATCAGCGCGGTGGAGGCCTTCTGGCGTACGACGACGAGGTTGCTCTTCGCGCTCACGACCCCCCTGCGGATCCGCTCCACGTAGACGCAGAGCATCCGGGTGATCCCATGGGTATCCACGCCCCGGAGGTTGGCCTCGATCAGGGAATCGGTGAGCAGCGCCGCATCGTCCCGGCTCACCCCAACTTTCTGCAGGACCTCCTGCGTCCAGTCCCGCAATCTTTCCGCGGGAAACATGATACCGCCGTCAACGCCTGCCATGCCTGTTTCTCCTTTCCCGGAGCCGTCCGTGATCCCGGCTCCATTGTTTTGGCCCGACTATATGAAGAGGGTTCTTTCGTGTCAAGCAAATTGAACTGCGAGGGGAACGAAGCTTTAACACAGCACGTGGCCTTTTTACGAAGCCGTCAGCATTAAATTGATTGACTTCAAATGGTCATAGTGATAGGAGCATCACCCTTGGACCGGAAAGTGGAAATATGCAATGCTGGACATCAAATACCTCCGCCAGAACATTGACTTCGTAGCCGCCAAGATGCGCGAGCGAGGCCAGGAGATGAACCTGGGGCGTTTCGTCGCCCTCGATGTAAAACGGCGGGAGATCATCCGGGAGGCAGAGGGGCTCCGCAGCGAGCGGAACGCCGTCTCCAAACTGATAGGCGAAAAGAAGCAGAAGAAGGAAGACGCCGCAGACCTGATCTCCCGGATGGGGGAGGTATCGAACCGGATCAGGGAGTTCGATGAGTCGCTCAAGGGGTTGGACGAGGAGCTCCAGCAGATCCTGATGACGCTCCCCAACGTCCCGCACGAGTCGGTCGCCTGCGGGAAGGGGGCCGAGGACAACCCGGTCGTCCACGTCTGGGGGGAAAAGCCCTCCTTCTCCTTCGCGCCGCGGCCGCACTGGGAGATCGGCGAGGGCCTGGACATCCTGGACTTCGCCCGCGGGGCGAAGATCGCCGGGGCGCGCTTCACCCTTTACCGGGGGCTTGGGGCAAGAATGGAACGGGCGATCATCAATTTCATGCTCGATCTCCACACCGCCGAGCACGGCTACACCGAGGTGCTGCCCCCCTTCCTGGTCAATCGTGAGAGCATGACGGGAACGGGCCAGCTCCCTAAATTCGCGGAAGACCTCTTCAAGGTCGAAAATACGGACTACTTCCTCATCCCGACGGCGGAGGTCCCCGTGACCAACATCCACCGGGACGAGATCCTGGACGAGAAGAGTCTCCCGCTTCACTACGCGGCCTATACCCCCTGCTTCCGGGCGGAGGCCGGATCCTACGGAAAAGACACGCGGGGTCTGATCCGACAGCACCAGTTCAACAAAGTGGAGCTGGTGAAATTCACGAAGCCGGAAAGCTCTTACGAGGAGCTGGAAAAACTGACGCTGGATGCCGAGGAAGTCCTCAAGCGGCTGAAGATACCCTACCGGGTGGTCAGCCTCTGCACCGCGGACCTGGGCTTCTCTGCCGCGAAGACCTACGACATCGAGGCATGGCTCCCCGGGCAGAACGCCTATCGGGAGATATCCTCGTGCAGCAATTTTGAGGATTTCCAGGCCCGCCGGGCGTCGATCCGCTTCCGCCGCGAACAGAGCGGAAAGGTGGAATTCGTCCATACCCTAAACGGCTCCGGCCTCGCCGTGGGCAGGACCCTCGTCGCCGTCCTGGAGAACTTCCAGCAGGCGGACGGGAGCGTCGCGATCCCCGAGGCGCTCCGACCCTATATGGGAGGGGTTGACAGGATTCCCGCCGCGGGGTAGCATTAAACAAGTGCGGAGGGATGGCCGAGTGGTCTATGGCGGCGGTCTTGAAAACCGTTGACCGAAAGGTTCGCGGGTTCGAATCCTGCTCCCTCCGCCAGAGATTGTGGCCCGCCGGCCAGGGTTGCAGAAACCGGGCGGGAAAAAGATCGCGGAGAGATGGCTGAGTGGCCGAAAGCGATCGCCTGCTAAGCGATTGTACGCCCTTTAAAGGTGTACCGCGGGTTCGAATCCCGCTCTCTCCGCCATTGAAAAAGAAAATACGCGCCCATGGCTCAGCTGGATAGAGCGTCAGACTACGAATCTGAATGTCGGAGGTTCGAATCCTCCTGGGCGCGCCAATAAAAACTAAGGGGTTAACCAGTCATTGGTTAGCCCCTTAGTTCTTTATTGACTGCGGGATTACTTGTTCTTTTTCTGCATCTTTTTCATGTCTCTAATCCTGTCCGTCACATCGCCTTCTTCGTCAAGATTACGATCCAGAGCCATTCTGTAGATCTTATCCGCTTTTTCATAGTCAGGGACGAAATCATGGTTGCGACTGAAGACAAATAAATCACCCCACCGGCAATAGACCCATACAGAATCAGGGTGCTCTTGTTGGAGATCAGAAAACATGGTTTCCGCTTTATCTCTTTCGCCGATATTGAAATATCCCTCTGCCTCAGCCATCTTCATATTCAGAATTACAGATTCAGGGCTTTCAGGAAACAGATCACAGAATTCACGACAATACTTGATCCTGTCCTCATGGAGATCGGCATTACCCAGTTCCATTTCCATATCCTGGGTCCAGTTATACAGTTTCTGATTGCCGGCAAAAACGATCTCAGCATCAAGGATGGATCTCATGTCGCTGGTGAACCTGGGCTTGAGAGATTCCCATATGGTAAGCCAGTAATGGCAGCCAATCGTGGATTTTCCTCTTTCAAGCTCCACATAACCTTCCTGCATCAGGTGATCGATCATTTCGTCATTGATGATATGCGGCGCCAGTCTCTCCCAGAGAATGACGGCAGCATAATGAACAAAATCGACCTCCGCTATGTCTAAACCGATAGGCCTGAGCCAGTGATTGGCCAAAGAAGAAGCAGAATAGAAATTATGGACATCCCGGAGGAACTGGTCTTGATCGGTTTGAATGTCCATGGTGTTGAGTTTCTTGAAAATCTCTTCAGTGGACATAGATCCGACCTTATCCATATCCCAACTTGAGGCTGCAACTGCAATCTTTGTCAGACAGCATTTCTTGTATTTCTTGCCGCTTCCGCAGGGACAGGGGTCGTTTCTGCCGATTTTATGGCCCATGTATTGATGCGCCTATGACCGAAAAGTAACATGTTGCCGTATACCACTGATGAATAATGGACTCAATGACGAATCGCCGTTATGGGCTATGCCGCAGAATTTTTCCACCATTCGAGTGGTAATCAGCGAGACGTTATCAAGAAAAAAGTTGCTTTGGCAGAAAACGATGCCACCTACAACTGTTTGGTGGTGGGCAGTTGTTAGAATTAAGGATTACAGTAATGTACAACCACCTTCAATTTCCAACTGTCAACCCTTCCCTCTATCGGCCAAATTCACTTATTTACCGCAGTCTGACTAACCAGGATCCTTCGATAGCCCCTTTATGAATTCCCCCCTCATGAAGGGGCTTTTTCTTTAATAAAGCAGCTCTGATTTTTTCTTTTGCATGTTTAGGGAGCCTTCGAAAGGAGGCTTTCTTTTTATTTTGGCTGATGTTGATACAGATCTTTCTATGCGATTTCACCGGGACATAGGACTGAATAGCATCCTGAATCCTGGTAACGCTGTCCTCTATGGAAAGGCCCGCTATGTCAACAAGCAGATGCGCCCGTTTGTATGTCTTCCCGAAATAGGTGATGTCTTTTTTGATCTCTTTCAAGTAATGCCTTTTGTCGTCATCGGTAAGAAGCTTATCAATGGGCTTCGAATCAATGTCGTAGAAGGCAATCCGCTTCAGTATATTCTCCGGCTTGTCGATAATGGCGACTACAACACCGTCCACTTTGCTGATTGTTCTCGAATAGGCATCCTTAAGACCGCTTGGAGGCAGGGCAATAACGCTGTCGTTGCTGCTCCTGTTAAAGAGGATGTCTTTGAGAACGACAACACCGATCTTGTCTCTGAAATCATGTCCGGTCAGGTAGCGGGACATAAGGCGCTCGATAGATTCTCCGAAATATTTTTCGATTTCACTGTCAAGGTCGAAGAAGGGGTGATGGAACCTATCGGCAAGGATCTTCCCGAGGGTTGTTTTGCCGACACAGCTTACGCCGGTAAGGAAGGTGTTCATGGTTGTAACTCTTTTTTGGGGGAAATTAAAAAACAGACGACGAATCTCAATGTCGGAGGTTCCAATCCTCCTGGGCGCGCCAATAAAACACGCGGGGTGCAATCCTGCCACGAAGAACCGGAAACTGCGCCCATAAAATAAGGAGGCGCTGCGGCGCCATGTCCATGGTGCCGCAGCGCCTCTTCATTTGTTCGCAGACCTGCTTAGATCGCCTTTACGTTTGCCGCCGCCGGGCCTTTGGGACCCTGGACGACATCGAAGCTGACGCGCTGGCCTTCGGCCAGCGTCTTGAAACCGCTCGCCTGGATGGCGCTGTGATGCACGAAAACATCCCCGCCTTCATCCTTTTCGATGAATCCAAAGCCCTTCTGCTCATTGAACCACTTCACTTTACCTTCTGGCATCGCTTGCATCCTCCTTTCTTCAATTTTCCTAAGTCGGATTTCAGCCATGCCGGCAAGAAAAAACAACCGAAGCTTAAAAAAGCCTGGCAGGCGCCTTCAACACTGCAAAATGTCTTAATCCAAACTTATGTGGACGGGAGTTTATTCCCCCGCCCGGTGAAAGTCAAGGATTTATTCGGTCAGCCGAGGACCAGGTAAAAATGGGTGAAAATCCTGCCGATTTGTCCTATAATGCAGCCGATTCACCGGATAAGCAAACCAAAGATCCCTTCGCGCCAAAGACAATTTTTCAGACTTTTTACGAGGGCTTCAACTTTTTTCGGATGGAGGAATGAAGCGTGCCGGATCAGGAATACAGCCGGGCCATCGAACTCTCCAGAAAGATCGCCCTTGAGGTCGGGACGCCCCGCTTCTACCTCGAAAGGGAGCGGGAGGTGGCCCTTTCCCGGGAAATGCTCGCCGAACCGCTCGTCGCGGCGGCGCGACGAATCGTCGAAGACCGGGACGCCTCCCTCGGCCACGGACCGACCCATGTCGAAAAGGTGGCGGTCGATGCGGGCGCTCTGATCCTCGTCGAGGAGGGAGGCGCCGACATCCGCGCCCGGAGGCTGGTCCTCCTTGCCCACCTGGCCGGCCTTCTGCACGACATCCGGCGAACGGAGAAGGACCATGCCGAGCGAGGGGCCAAAGAGGCGGTAAAGATTCTAATGGCGTTTCCGCTCCGGGATGACGAACGGGAAGGCATCGCCGGCGCCATCCGCAATCACGAGGCCTTCCGGCCCTGCCGGGCCGCCGCCGGTCCCTCGGCCCAGATCCTCTCCGACGCCCTCTACGATGCGGACAAGTTCCGCTGGGGTCCGGACAACTTCACGGAAACCCTCTGGGCGATCATCATCCCCCGCGGGATCCCCCTGCAGGCTCTCCTGCCTCGCTTTCTCAAGGGACTCGAAGGGATCCGGAAGGTGCGGGGGAGCTTCCGGACGGCGACTGGCCGCCGGTACGGCCCCGATTTCATCGACCGGGGACTGGAGATCGGCCGGCGGCTCCATGAGGCTTTGACAAAATAGGGAAACAGAGCCCCCGATTTTCGAAGGAGGTGGAGATGATACAACTAACCATCAGGACGACGGCCAGGGTCGAGATGATCGACATCACTGACCGCGTCGCCGCCGCGGTCAGTGAAAGCGGGGTCAAAAACGGGTTCTGCCGCGTCTTCGTTCCCCATACGACCGCCGCGGTCACGATCAACGAAAACGCCGATCCGGACGTCCCCAAGGATATCCTCGCAGCCATGGACCGGATCGTCCCGCTTTCCGCCGGCTACCGGCATGCGGAGGGGAACGCCGCCGCCCACATCAAGGCCTCCCTTTTCGGGTCGTCCCAGACGGTCCTCATCGAAAACGGCAGGCTGGTCCTGGGGACCTGGCAATCCCTGTTTTTTTGTGAATTCGACGGGCCGAGGACGAGAAAGGCCCTGGTGAAACTGACCGCCTGCTGACCCTCCGGCGGGGAATCCCGCCGTCAAGGTTGACGAACTCGTAAAAAGTCGCAAATCTCCCTCCCCCTTGACGGGGGAGGGTCAGGGTGGGGGTGATAAGTGGCGGTATCTTTGCGTGTTATTTCCCCCTCCCCTTGCCCCCTCCTGCCTCCCCCAGCAAGTGGGGGAGGGGAAGAGGAAGAAAGTTATTATTACAGCCCTCCCGCCGGGGGAGGGGGGAATTTACTTTTTACGAGGTCGTCAAAATTGGTTCTCGCACAATAGGCCGGCAAAGCCTCATAGCCGGGGCGGCGGCAAATCCCAAAATCGGCGTGACCGCCCCCCTTCTTCAAAGTTCATGCTTGACGATTTCGCAAAAAGTCCTAATTTGTCATTCTGAGGAGCATTAGCTCCGAAGAATCTCTAATGATATTAGATTCCTCGCATTCGCTCAGAATGACAGAAAGAATGTTTTTTGACTTTTTACGAGTTTATCATGCTTGACTAATTCGGAAAAAAAATATAGTCAAAGTCGCTCTATAAGACTTATGCGCAACCGATGAAAACGGATTTCTTTAAGCGCGAATCGAGATTTTTTCCGGGAGAGAGTGTGCTCTGTCCCCGCAGCGGAGCGCCCGTTTCGCGAAGCGGGGAGGCGCAGGGTCGAAAAAAATGTCCTGATCACGAAGGAATCCGTTTTTTAGAGGGATGACGATACGAGGCAAATTTATATATGGAAGAAAGTGAACTACTCAAAAAACGCCGGGAAAAGATCGAATCCCTGAAGGCGGGCGGGATCGACCTCTACCCCAATGACGTCAGCGTCGGGCAAACGACGGCCGCCATCGGTGAACGGTTTGGGCAGATGGAGCCGGAGGCGCTGGAAAAAATTACGGAACGTTTCACCCTCGCGGGACGGCTGATGGCCGTCCGGGACTTCGGCAAGGGCGCTTTCATCACCATTCAGGACCGCAAGGGCCGGCTCCAGGCCTTTCTCCGGAAAAACCAGGTCGGGGAAAGGACCTTCTCGCTGTTCAAGAAATTGGATATGGGCGACATTATCTGGATTGCCGGCCGGGTCTTCAAGACCAAGACCGGGGAATTGACGATCGACGTGGAGGAAAACGGCCTCCGCCTCCTTTCCAAATCTCTCCACCCCCTTCCGGAGAAATGGCACGGCCTGACCGATATCGAGATTCGTTACCGGCAACGCCACCTCGATCTGATCGTCAATCCAGAAGTCCGCAAGGTCTTCCACAAGCGGAGCCGGATCATCAGTCTCATCCGCCGCTTCATGGAAGAGCGCGACTTCCTGGAGGTGGAAACCCCGATGATGCAGCCAAAGGCGGGCGGCGCCGTCGCCCGTCCCTTCAAGACCCATCATAACGCCCTGGGCATGAACTTCTTCCTCCGGATCGCCCCGGAGCTCTACCTCAAGCGCCTGGTCACCGGCGGGCTGGAGAGGGTCTTCGAGATCAACCGGAACTTCCGGAACGAGGGGGTCTCCACCTTCCATAACCCCGAATTCACGATGATGGAGTTCTATCAGGCCTATGCGACCTACGAGGACCTGATGGCCATGACCGAGGAGCTCCTCTCCTTCGTCGCCCGGGACCTTTTCGGTTCGCTCAGGTTTCGCTACCAAGGCCAGGAGATCGACCTGACCCCTCCCTGGCCGCGGATCACGGTCCGGGACGCCGTCGTGCGGATCGGCGGCCTGGACCCGGCGGTTCTGGACGACGCCGCACGGCTGACGAACCATGCCGGAAAACTGGGAATCGAGGTGAAGCCAACCGACCCGCCCGGCAAGGTGCTGATGGCCGTCTTCGACGCAACGGTGGAGAAGAACCTCGTCCAGCCGACCTTCATCACCCACTATCCTGTGGACGTCTCGCCCCTTTCCCGGCGAAATGCGGCAGATCAAAGCCTGACCGACCGTTTCGAACTCTATATCTGCGGGAAGGAGATCGCCAACGCCTTCTCCGAGATCAACGACCCGGTGGACCAGCGCGAACGTTTTCAGATGCAGCTCAAGGAAAGGGAAGCGGGCGATCTGGAGGCCCATGAAATGGATGAGGATTACATTGGCGCCCTTGAATGCGGGATGCCGCCGACGGCGGGCGAGGGGATTGGCGTCGACCGGCTTGTCATGCTCTTCACCGACTCCGCGTCGATCCGGGACGTGATCCTCTTTCCGCTGCTGCGGACCCGGGAAGGCGCCCGGGAGGAATGACGGCTGTTTTGATTCCTTCCCGATTGTCATTTTTCGCGGCGTGGCCGAGGGGCAAGAGGGTTTTATTAGAGAGCACCCATCGATGATGTCCTATGAGCTGTTCATCAGTCTGCGCTACCTGAGGGCGAAGCGGAAACAGGTCTTCGTTTCCATCATCACCTTTATCTCCGTCGCCGGTATCTTCCTGGGAGTCGCAGCCCTGATCATCGTGCTGGCCGTGATGAACGGCTTCGAGACCGATCTGCGCAACAAGATCCTGGGGATCAATTCCCACATCATCCTCATGCAATACAACGGCGCGATGCGGGATCACACCCGCGTCATGCAGGAGATCGCCCAGGTTCCCGGCGTCGTCGCCGCCACCCCCTTCATCTACAGCCAGGCGATGCTCAAGAAAGGCGACAACGTGACCGGCATCGTGCTCAGGGGCCTCTCCACGAAAGACGCCCTGAAGGTGATCAACCTGGGCAAGATCGCCGAGGGGAAACTCGACTATCTCCAGAACGGCGAGCCGGGAATCCCCGGGCTGAGTCAGGAGCTATCCTCTCTCCCCGGGATCCTCATCGGCCGCGAGCTGGCCAAGAACCTCGGCGTGTTTCTCTTTGAAACGCTCCACGTCGTCTCTCCTTCCGGGATCTCCACTCCGATGGGAATGGTCCCGCGGATGAAACCGTTTGTCGTGGTCGGCATTTTCGAGTCCGGCTTCTACGAATACGACTCGACGCTCGCCTTCATCTCCCTGAAGAACTGCCAGGAGTTTCTCAACATGGGCGACACGGTCACCGGAGTGGAAATCCGCGTCGACGACATCTACAAGGCCGACCGGATCGCAAAGTCCGTCGAGAAGAAACTGGGCTACCCCTACTGGGGCCGAAACTGGATGGAGATGAACAGAAACCTGTTCTCGGCGCTGAGGCTGGAGAAGCGCGTCATGTTCATCATCCTTTCCCTGATCGTTCTCGTGGCGGCCTTCAACATCATCAGCGCCCTGATCATGATCGTCATGGAAAAGAACAAGGACATCGCCATCCTCAAGACGATGGGCGCCACCAGGGTCGCCATCATGAAGATCTTCATCTTTCAGGGGCTCATCGTGGGGGCGGTCGGCACCCTTTTCGGCTGCCTCGCGGGGCTGGCCGTCGCCTTCAACCTGGAGGCGCTCTCCCGCTTCGTGGAGCGACTCTTCGGCTTCAAGATCCTCCCCGGCGACGTCTATTACCTCAGCGAGCTCCCCTCTCAGGTCAACTACGGCGACGTGGGGACCATCATCATCGGGACGATCCTGATCAGCTTTCTCTCGACGATCTATCCCTCCTGGCGGGCCTCCCGCCTTGACCCCGCGGAGGCGCTGCGCTATGAATGACAGGAAACGTGAATGATACAGGTCAGGAACCTCTACAAGACATTTATCAAGGACGGGCAGAAGATCGAGGTTCTCAAGGGGATCGATCTCGACATCGCCGGCGGGGATTCGCTGGCGGTCGTAGGGGTCTCCGGGGCCGGCAAGAGCACGATGATCCACATCCTGGGCACCCTGGACCGCCCGACGTCGGGCGCCGTGCTATTCGACGGGATCGACGTCTACACCTGGCCCGAACAGAAGCTGGCCGCCTTCCGGAACCGGAAGATCGGCTTCGTCTTCCAGTTCAACAACCTCCTGCCCGAATTCAGCAGCCTGGAGAACGTCATGATGCCCGCCCTGATCCAGCGGATCCCTAAAACGGCAGCGAAACGACGGGCGGAGGCGATTCTCGCCGAGGTGGGGCTGGAAGATCGGATCACCCACAAACCCGGCGAGCTCTCCGGCGGGGAGCAGCAGCGGGTCGCCATCGCCCGGGCGCTCATCCTCGAACCGGACATCATCCTCACGGATGAACCTACAGGGAACCTTGACACGGAAACCGGAAAAAAGATAGAAGACATACTGATAGCACTCAACCAAACGAAGCGGATCACGCTGATCGTGGTCACGCACAACCAATCACTGGCCGACCGGATGTCCCATCAAATCGGTCTGCGCGACGGAAGGATGTACATGCGTGAATAAAAAACTGTTTTTCGCAGGCGTCACGACGTTTCTGGTCATGTTTCTCCTCTGGTCTTCCCGGGGAACAACGGCAGAAAACATCAAAAAAGTCGCACTATTCCCTTTTGAGGTCCACAGCACCGCCCCCGACGGCGCCGCCGATCTCAGGGAAACGGTTTACCAGGGCATCGCCGCGGAGCTTCTGAAATCGAAAGACATCCGTCTCGTCGAGCGCGAGGCGATCGCCGCCGCCGTCGCAGGGAGGCGAGTCGAAGACGCGCTGGCCCTCGAAGTGGGGAAAAAGACCGGGGCCGGCTACACCGTCGCGGGCAGCATATCCGAATTCGGGGACAGGATCAGCGTCGATGTGCGTCTGATCGACGTCCGCGACGTGAGGCTCCTGCCGGGGGTCTTCGTCCAGGGCCGGGGGCGGGAAAACCTCGACGCCATTCTCGCCCGGCTCCGCTTGGAGGTCCTGGGCAGGATCGCCACAGAGTACCGGATTGCCGGCATCGAATTCAAAGGCAACCGCAAGATTGAAAGCAGCGCCATCAATCAGGTCCTCAAGAGCGCCAGGGGAAACATCTTTACCGATGAGAACCTCTCCGCCGACATCAAGGCGATCTTCGGGATGGGTTATTTCGACGACGTCACGGCGGAGGTGACGACCGCCCCCGACGGAAGAACGATCACCTTCACCGTGGTGGAGAAGCCCATGATCACGGAAATCCGGATCAGGGGAAACAAGGCCGTAAAAAAAGACGACATCGAGGGCGTCATGACCGTGCGGAGCCGGCAGACCGTAAACCCCGAGAAACTCAAGGCCGACACGGAAAAGATCAAGACCCTCTACGACGGCAAGGGTTTCTACAATGCCGAGATCGGCTACGAGATCGTCAGGGAGAGGGAGAGAGACGTCGCCATCCTGATCAATATCGTCGAACATGCGAAGCTCTTCATCCGGAACATCGCCTTCGAGGGCAACCGGGCCTTCACGACGAAGGAACTCAAGAACATGATGACCACCAACGAATGGGGGATCTTCCACTTCTTCACCGATTCCGGCGTCCTCAAGAATGAACAGCTCAAGCAGGACGTGGGCAAGATCAACGCCTTCTATCTCAACAACGGCTTCATCAACGCCCAGGTCGGCGAGCCGTTGATCACCCATGACCGGGAAGGGATCACCATCAAGATCCCCATCTCGGAAGGAAGACAGTTCCGCGTGGGCAAGGTGCAGATCACCGGCGACGAGCTGACTACATCCCGGACAGACCTGTTTGCGAAACTTCAGATCGTGAAGAAGGACTTCTACGACCGGGAAGCGATCATGAAGGACATCGATTACCTGACCCAGGCCTGCAACGACGAGGGCTACGCGAATGCCGACATCATCCCCCGCACCGAACCGCGTGAGGAAACCCAGACCGTCGACGTGACCTATGAAATCGCGAAGGCGAAGCTGGTCTATTTCAACCGGATCAACATCACCGGAAACACCAAGACGCGCGACAAGGTGATCCGCCGCCAGCTATCAGTGGTCGAAGGGAGCCTCTACAACCGGACCAAACTGAAGGACAGCTACATGGCCCTCAACCGGCTGCGCTACTTCGAGGAGATCGACTTCCAGGCCGAAAAGGGCCCCGACGAGACCCTGACGGACGTCAATATCCGCGTCAAGGAGAAGCCGACGGGGATCTTCAGCATCGGCGCCGGATACAGCGCCCTGGATCATGCCGTCTTTTCGGCCCAGGTTTCCCAGCAGAACCTCTTTGGCCGGGGGCAGATCCTGAGCCTCAAGGCAAGTCTCGGCTCCCGCACCACCCTCTACGACCTCTCCTTCATCGAACCCTGGCTTTTCGACATGCCCCTCTGGAGCAAGTTTGATCTCTGGAACCTCTACCGGGAATACGACTCCTACAACCTCGACTCCAAGGGCCTCAACGCGACCTTCGGCTACCCTCTGTGGCCTTACGTCACCGGCTATGTCGGCTACCGGCTCTCGCTGGACAACGTGAAGGACATCCAGGATACGGCGTCCTATTACGTCAAGAAGCAGGCGGGGGAGACGACCAGCAGCGGCGTCACCGTCAGCCTGACGAGGGACTCGACGGACGACGCGATATTCCCCTCCACCGGGTCCCGCAACAGCGCCTCGGTGGAATATACCGGCGGCCCTCTCCTGGGCGACGTCAGCTATACTCGTTTCGGGGCGAGCTCCTCCTGGTTCTTCCCGCTGCCTCTTGACGGCGTCTTCGGCGTCCGCGGCCGGATGGGCGCCATCAAGGGCAACGAGGGGAAGGAGGTGCCGGTCTACGAGAGGTACTACCTCGGCGGGATCAATTCCATCCGCGGTCTGAGGGAAGTGGGGCCGAAGGACCCCTTGACGGGGGACGTCATCGGCGGCGAAACGATGATGAGCTTCAACGCCGAATACACCTTCCCGCTGATCAAAAACGCCGGGATGAGGGGGCTGTTCTTCTTCGACACCGGCAACAGCTGGAACAAGGGTTATCACCTGGGCGACATGAGAAGGACGGCCGGGGCCGGCATCAGGTGGTATTCGCCTATCGGGCCGCTCCGTCTGGAGTGGGGATATGTCCTTGACCGCAAGGACGGTGAATCTCCGAGCCGTTGGGAATTCACGATCGGGATGTTCATGTAGGGAAGGACGGAAGGCCGCGGCTTGTTCCGTCAGCAATGGGAAATATTTAACTTGATAGGGAAAGGGATTGATCGATGAAGAGATACGGTCTGATCGTTACGGGTGTTTTGCTGATGGTCCTGGCGCTCACGGGCGCCCAGGCCGCGGCGGAAGAAAAAACGGGCTTCGTGGATATACGGGAGGTCATGCTCTCCTCCAGCGCCGGCAAAAAGGCGGCCGACGATTTCAAGAAGGCCTTCGAGAAGAACAAGGCGGCCATCCAGGAGAGGGAAGCCGAACTCAAAAAGCTCAAGGATGAGATGGAAAAGCAAAAACCTCTCCTCAAGGAAGAGGCCCTGAAGGAGAAGGAACTGGCCTATCAGAAGAAATTCCGTGACTACCAGCTCCTGGTAAAGGATTCCAATGAGGAACTCCAGGTCAAGGATCAGGACCTCGCCAAGAAACTGATCCCCGATATCCTCAAGCTCGTCCAGGCCATCGGAGAGAAGGAAAAATACACCACCATCATCGACGTCAGCGCAATCCCCCTGGCCTATTACGCAAAAGAGAACGACCTGACGAAACGGGTGATCGAGGAATTCAACAAGACGTACAAACCCAAGAAATAATAATTTCTTTACAGAGTCGCCAGGAAATGAGAGCTTTGAAAATTGAAGAAATCATTGAATGAGATCGCCGCCTTCCTGGGCGGCGACGTCAGCGGCGACGGCGGGGTCGTCATCGAGAGGATCCGGGGGATCGAGGAGGCGGGCGAAGGGGACCTCACCTTCCTCGCCAATCCGAAGTACCGGAAGAAGTTGGACACGACGGCTGCCGGCGCGATCATCGTGGCGCCCGGAACGGCCTGCCCGGGGAAAAACCTCCTGATCGTCGCCGACCCCTATGCCGCCCTTGGCCGGCTCCTTGCCCTCTTCCATCCCGAGGAGGAGGAAGCGGCCGGCATCAGTGAAAATGCCTGCATAGAACCGGAGGCCGACGTCTCGCCGGAGGCGGTCGTCTATCCCGGCGTCCATATCTCGCGCGGGGCGCGCATCGAGAAGAAAGTGGTCCTCTATCCGGGGGTCTTCATCGGCCGGGATGCGGTCGTCGGGGAGGCATCCCTTCTCTATCCCAATGTCGCCGTCTACCGCCGCTGTCTGATCGGCCGGCGGGTCGTCCTCCATGCCGGCGTCGTCATCGGCAGCGACGGCTTCGGCTTCGCCCGGCCGGGACGGGAAAACATCAAGATCCCCCAGGTCGGCTACGTCCAGATCGATGACGATTGCGAGATCGGGGCGAACACGACTATCGATCGCGGGGCCCTCGGCAGGACCTGGATCCAGAGGGGGGTCAAGATCGACAACCTCGTCCAGATCGCCCACAACGTGGTGATCGGGGAATATTCCGTCATCGTCGCCCAGGTCGGGATCTCCGGCAGTACGCAGTTGGGCAAAGGGGTCGTCATCGGCGGCCAGGCGGGGATCGTCGGCCACATCCGGATCGGGGATCATGTAATGGTGGCCGCCCAGTCGGGGGTCCACAAAGACATACCCCCGGGTCAGACCGTCGCCGGCACGCCCCACATACCCCACCGGGTCTGGCTGAAGATAGGGGCCTGCCTCCCGAAGCTGCCGGAGATGCGGGAAACCATCGCCGCCCTGCAGCGGCGCATCTCGGCCCTGGAGGAGACGCAAAAGAGGGAACCGTCATGAGCATACACCCAACGGCAATCATCTCTCCCGACGCAACGCTCTCGGAAGGGGTCGAGGTCGGCCCGTACAGCATCATCGGTCCCGACGTCCATATCGGGAAGAAAACGGTCATCGGCCCCCACGTAGTCATCGAGAGCCATACGGACATCGGCGAGGCCTGCCGGATTTCCCAGTTCGCCTCCATCGGCGGCGACCCCCAGGACCTGAAATACAGGGGGGAGGAGACGCGGATCGTTATCGGCAACCACAATACGATCCGGGAGTACGTCACGATCAACAGGGCCACCGTCTCCGACATCGGCGTCACGATCATCGGGGACCACAACCTGCTGATGACCTACTGCCACGTGGCCCACAACTGCAAGCTGGGAAACCACATCGTCATGGCCAATGCGGCGAACCTCGCGGGACACGTCCATGTGGAGGATTTCGCCATCATCGGCGGGCTGACCGGCGTCCACCAGTTCACCCGGATCGGCGCCCACTGCATCATCGGCGGCGCCTCGGCGGTGACCAAGGACGTTCCCCCCTTCGTCATGGCCTCCGGCAACTTCGCCAAGCTCTACGGCCTGAACATGATCGGCCTGAAACGGAGGGGGTTCGCCGACGAGACGATCGGGGCACTCAAGGAGGCCTACCGCATCGTTTTCCGCTCCTCGCTGCTGCTTGCCGCGGCGATTAAGAAAGCCGAACAGGAGGTGGACGACCTGCCCGAGGTCCGGCAGTTCCTGGACTTCATCAGAAAATCGGAACGCGGGGTATGTCGGTGATATACGAGGGACAGATACCTATTTATCCCCACGGCATTTCCCATGCCGATGTTATCAGATCCTTATGCTGAACCACAAAATCCATTGATGTTCTTTATTAAAAAGGCTATATATCATTCCAGATTGCTCAATTTCGGCCACAGAGATTAAATTGCATGGTTGATATAGCGAAGCAGATCGCCTTTTGGCGAGACAGTGCGAAAGAAGACTGGGACGTTGCCCGGCAGCTCGTGGACAATGGGCGCACCAGGCATGGCCTTTTCTTTGCCCACCTGGCGCTTGAAAAAATTCTCAAGGCGATTGTATGCAAACAGTCACAGGATCTGGCGCCCAGGCTTCATAATTTGTCCCGGCTTGCCGAACTGGCGGTTCTCACGCTGGATACCCAGAAAATGGAAATTTTAGCTGAAATGAATGCCTTCCACATCGAAGGCCGATATCCTGAATCCCTGACGAAACCACCCACGAAGGAAGAGGCGCTGAATTACATGACCGGAGCAGAAGGGGTTTTCCAATGGTTAATGAATCAGTCTTAAATGGTGTTCGAAAGTATTTGCGCGCCTTGCAGGATCAGGGCGTTGTTGTAAAGTTCGGCATCGTATTTGGTTCACAGGTTGCCGGAAATACGGATACCTGGAGTGACATTGATCTGCTCGTTGTCTCTCCCAGGTTTGACGATCAGCGCAGCCGTGAGGATATTAACCTCCTGTGGCGACTTGCAGCGAGAACGGACAATCGCATTGAACCGGTCCCGTGCGGTGAGCAGCAGTGGTTTGAAGATGACGCCAGCGCCATCATTGAAATAGCAAGGCGCGAAG
>JAHJXP010000206.1 GCA_018827585.1 Pseudomonadota bacterium
AGCCCTTATTATTACGTAATCCAGACATCGGTATAATCTTTTTGCCCCCACTGCCAGTATTTAAGCTTTCAACTTCCTAAATTCCCTTTCTCGCCTTTTACCAATTAACAATTTGCGTGTTTGCGAAGTCCCGAAGAGATTTAGCAAAGCATCGCAAACACGTTGTTAGACAGCTTCAATTTTAATGGACATGTTTCTTTCTGTCTTGAATCTTGAAAAAGATTAAAAAACCTATACCCGCTATTGCCGCTGTTCCAAGTATAATAAAGAGATTTACTTCCATCTTAACCCTCCTTTTCATCTTTTGGCGTTATAAATATGACAACAAAGCGAATACAACAAAAGATACACTTATCATAATGCTTGATAATAGAGAGTATTTACCGGCCAAAAAGCTACTAATTACACCTGCTGTGAGAGTATATTTAGCAGCATCAGCAAAAATATTGCCTATCACTTTTCTTCATTCCCTGTTCATAGTTTATACCACAGGAATTAAGTTCCTGCCACTTGACGGTTGAAGCAGCATAACTACGGGGTATTATCTATCTTCACCCGCCCTCCAGGAGCGACTTTAACATATTTTGACCCGCTGGAGTTTGTGAGGGCAATGGTACTGCCGGGTGCTACAATTCCCCTCGTCTGGAAAACCGGATTAGCCGATGCAATGAAGGTTACATCGTAATAGTCAGGATGGATGTCCTTCTCAATATCATCACCTTCATCGTCGGCAACGGTTCCATTACCATCTGCATCATTCCATATCTGATATGCATGATTACTTCCAAAGGAAACCTTTACCTTCTGGTTAAGACTTACCGCCTTCATCCTCGCCGCCATGAGATCCGACATGACCTGCCTTGCCGCTCCATTCAACCGTCTCTGGGCCATGAATGTCTGGTAGCTGGGGATGGCGATGGTCGTCATAATCCCCATGACGGCGATGACGATCATCAATTCAAGCAGGGTAAAACCATTGCCTTTCCGGATTCTCATAGCCCGCTTCCTGTATGTTTTCAAAAAGAAAACTCTGACGGTCCTATGATAAGGTCAAAAAAACCCTTTTGTCAATAGAAACATCCCCCGGCCAAACCCCTCCGGATGTGATTCTCTTCACATTCACGGCCTTAAGTCAGGTTGAACGTAATGCGATTGACTATGCGCGCCGACTGCGATAGAAGGCAAACAGAGGGTGAATCGTATGAATCCGGCGGAAGTTCTCGGTCAGATCCCAATCCTTGCGTCTCTCGGAGACGATGACCGCAGATTGCTCGCAGAAAAGATGGGCCGCCAATCATTCCGCAAGGGAATGGCCCTCTTTCGCCGGGGTGAAGAGGGAAATGCCCTCTACATCATCGTTCGCGGCCGGATCAGGATCTTCGCCTCGAACAGGCGGGGCAGCGAGATCACCCTTGCGCTGCTGGGTCCCGGTGAATTCTTCGGCGAGATGGCCCTCCTCGACGGGCAGCCGCGGTCCGCAAATGCCGAGGCGGCAGAGGACACGGAACTGCACGTCCTGCAACGGGACCCTTTCTTTTCTTTCCTCATGCACGAAGGAGAGCGCTCTCAGGGCCATCCTCTGTTCCCTGTCCATGCGTCTCCGCCGGACGGACGACCTGCTGACCGAGGCCTGTTTTCTCCAGATCTCGCATCGACTGGCGAGGAAGCTTGTCGAACTCTCCGAGACGGTTGCGGCCGAAGAAGGGCCGTCCGACTCCTACAACATACGCGCCACGCAGCAGGAGCTGGCCGGCATGATCGGCGCAACGAGGGAAAGCGTCAACAAGGAGCTCAAGGCCCTTCGCCGGAAAGGACTGGTCCAGACCTCCCGCAACCGGATCACGGTGCGGGACCTGGAGCGCCTGAAACGGCGCAGCCGCTGAGATGCCGCAACCGGAAAATTCCTCAGGTCCGCAACGACAACAGCAGGCCGATCAGATAGTTGCCGAAAAAGAGGTGGAGGAAGGCCGCCGAACAGAGAAAAGGACCGAAGGGGATCGCATACTTCATGTCCTTCCCCTTGCTCGCTATTACGGCCAGACCGACCGCCGCCCCGAGCAGCGAACCGGCCAAAAGGATGAAAAGAAGCGCTTTCCAGCCCAGAAACGCCCCTATCATGGCGAAAAGGTTGACATCGCCGCCCCCCATCCCCTCTCTTTTCGTCAGCGCTTCATAGTAAACGGCCACGAAATAGAGGGTCCCCGCGCCGATCATGATGCCCAGGAAGGAGTCGACGAATGGGAGTCCCGTGAAAAAGACCGCCATAAATGAGAATACGGGGATCCCGCTCAGGGTGATCGCGTGGGGAATGAGCTGATGATCCAGATCGATGAAGGCAATGACGATGAGCGAACAGATGAAAACGAAGGTCGCGAAATAGGCGGGGGTCAGACCGAATTTGCCAAAGAGAAGCCATGCGACCAGGGCCGTCAGCGCTTCGACCAGCGGGTAGCGGGGGGAGATCCTCTCCCGGCAGTCCCGGCACCTACCCTTGAGAATAAGGTAGCTGACGATGGGGATGTTGTCATAAAACCGGATGGATCTGCCGCACCGCGGGCAGCGGGAGGGCGGGGAAACAATGGAGAGTCCCTCCGGGATGCGGTGGATGCAGACGTTGAGGAAACTCCCCACGGCAGCGCCTGCAAGGGTAAAGATGACCGCCAGCCACACCGTCGAAAACATGCCGATTCACCTCAAGAAATAGTGCTGAGTGCTGAGGACTGAGTGCTGAGCACTCAGCACTCAGCACTTAGTCCTTAGCCGTCCTTTCGCCCCCAGTCATAGGGGATTGCGTTGTCGTGGGGATCAACCCGGAATTCATCGGGGTCGCCGTAGTTGTAAGGTTCGGTCGGGGTGTTCACGACGATCGCCTCTTCCGGGGAGACGCACTTGAAACCATGGAAGACAAGCGGCGGGATATGGACGAGGATGGGGTTGTGAACGCCCGCAAAGAACTCGTTTACCTCGCCGCGGGTGGTCGAATCCTCCCGTCCGTCGTACAGGACGATCTTCATCATCCCGCGGACGACCGCCATGTTGTCGGATTGCCCCTTATGGTAGTGCCACCCCTTGACCACCCCCGGATAAGCGGTGGTCATATAGACCTGCCCGAATCCCGTAAACATCTCGTCGTCGGCGCGCAGGATCTCCATCAGGCGTCCCCGCTCGTCGGCAATGACCCTGAGCTTCTTGACCATCACGCCGCTTATCATGCTTTTTCGCTCCTCCCGCCCCGTCGTCAGAGTTTGTTCGCCCCCGTCTTAGCCACCATGTTGCATGCATACTGGAGGGAATCGAAGGTCCCCGCGTCGGTCCACCACCCTTCCAGAACATCCCAGGCGATCTTTTTCTCCCGGATGTAGAAATTGTTGACATCGGTGATCTCAAGCTCCCCTCTTTCGGAGGGTTTCAGCGTCCTGATGAAATCGAACACCCGGCGGTCGTACATGTAGATCCCGATGACCGCATAGCTGGAGGCGGGCACGGGCGGTTTCTCCTCGATCCGGACGATCTGGTCCCCGTCGAAGACGGGCACGCCGAAACGCTGGGGATCGTGCACCTCCTTCAGGAGGATGCGCGCCCCTTCCTGCTGCGCGCGAAAAGACTCCACCGCGGACCGGATGTTCCCTTCGATGATGTTGTCGCCGAGGATGACGACGAGTTTTCCGTTGTCGGCAAAGTATTCGGCAAGACCCAGGGCGGCGGCGATCCCTCCCTCCCCTTCCTGGTAGGTGTAGTTCAGATGACGGAGGCCGAACTCTTTCCCGTCCCCCAGCAGGCGGAGAAAATCGCCGGCGTTGTTCCCGCCGGTCACGATCAGGATCTCGTCGATCCCGGCGTTCACCAGGGTCCGGATGGGGTAATAGATCATCGGCTTATTGTAGATCGGCAGCAGATGCTTGTTGGTCACCTTGGTCAGGGGATACATCCTCGTCCCAAGGCCCCCCGCTAACACGACGCCCTTCATGCGCCACTCCTTTCGACTGCCGCCATTGGTGGCGCATTCGCAAAAAGTCCAGATGCTGCGTTGCGCTTCACCCTTCGTCATTGCGGCGTACGACAAAGTACGCCTCATTCCTCATGACTCGCGCGCCTTGCCTACGGCCTTTTTACGAAGTCGCCCCATTTTCAATACTTTTAAGACTTTTTTTACGAGGCCGCCATTGGTGGCGCATTCATAGCATATTTTTTGAAAATACCACAACACAAAAGACCAGAAATCCGCCGGGCCTCCCGAATCGGTCCGAAAAACGGTTTACATCCGCCCCGGTCGTGCTATAGTCGTGCTATAAAGGGGCCGGGGATCGCTTCCCCGCGTCGCAATCCCCGGGCGCTTTGATTTGAATGGGGGTATCGGGACAGGAAAAATGATCGGTTTGACGGATGAATACTACATGCGCCGGGCGCTCAGGCTGGCCCGGAAAAGGGCAGGGAAAACAAGCCCGAACCCGCTGGTCGGCGCCGTGATCGTCCGGGAAGGCACGATCATCGGGGAAGGCTGCCACCACCGTTGCGGGGAGAACCATGCGGAAATAAACGCCATCGAAAGCGCGACCGAAACTGTGGCGGGGGCGACCTTCTACATCACCCTGGAGCCATGCAGCCATCACGGCCGGACCCCCCCCTGCGTCGACGCCGTGATCGCGTGCCGGCCAGACCGCGTGGTGGTCGGGACGACCGATCCCAATCCGCTCGTGTCCGGAAAGGGCATCGAAATCCTCCGGCAAAGCGGGATCGAAACGAGGGTCGGGGTCCTCGAGGAGGCCTGCCGGGAGATCAACGAGGTCTTCTTCAAGTACATCCTGACCGGCCTCCCCTATGTCACGCTGAAGTTCGCCCAGACCCTCGACGGCAGGATCGCGACCGCGTCCGGCGACTCGCGCTGGATAAGCTCCAACCCTTCGCGCAAATACGCCCACCGCCTCAGAAGCCTCCATGACGCGATCCTCGTCGGCGCGGACACGGTCCTAAAAGATGACCCGGAGCTGACCTGCCGCCTCGTCCGGGGCAAAAATCCCCTGCGGATCGTCTGCGATTCCCGCCTGCGCCTCCCCCTGTCGGCGCGCGTTTTCTCGGATGGGGGAAAGACTCTGCTGGTCGCGACGCGCCGCGCGGCGGCGGAGAGGCGGAGGGCCTTTGCGGAGAGGGGGATCGAGGTGCTGGAAATTGCCGAAGACCGGGCGGGCCGGGTGGACCTGCGGGAGATCCTCAGGGCGCTGGGAAAAAGAGAAATCTCCTCCCTCCTGGTCGAGGGAGGCGCCGCCGTGATCACCGCCTTTCTCAAGGAGAATCTCGCCGACCGTCTGCTCGTGGTCCTCTCCCCCAAGATCGTGGGCGCGGGGGTCAATTCCGTCGGGGAGTTGGGCGTCCGGCGGATGGACGACGCCCTTGGCCTCTCCCTGCGACGGATCATCCGCAGGGGAGACGATCTCATCCTCGACGCCCGGTTCAATCCCCCAGCGAGCCGATGAGGCGTTCCGCCGCCCGGATGCCGTCGAGGGCGGAGCTGATGATCCCCCCGGCGTAGCCGGCCCCCTCCCCGCAGGGAAACAGCCCCTTTGCTGTCACGCTCTGCCCGTCCTCGCCCCGAACGATCCGGACCGGCGAAGAGGTCCGTGTCTCCACGCCGATGAGATTCGCCTCCTCAGTGATGAAGCCAGGCATCTTCCGCTCGAATTCCTCAATCCCCCGTTTCAGGGCGGCGGCGACAAACGGGGGGAGGACCTCCCGCAGGTCCGCCTGACGGATGCCGGGGAGAAAACTGCTTTTCAGGCTGGAAGAACCCGTCTTCCCCGCGAGAAAATCGGTCATCCTCTGCGCCGGGGCGAAGTAGGCCCCGCCCCCCGCCAGAAAGGCCTTCTCCTCCCATTGCCTGCGGAAAACAAGCCCTGTCAGAGGATCTCCGCTCCCCAGGTCTTCGCTCCGGACATTTACAACCAGGGCGCTGTTGGCATAGGGGCTGTCCCTTATAAAACAGCTCATCCCGTTCGTGATCACGCCGCCCCCCTGTGCAGAGCAGCCGATCACCCGGCCGCCGGGGCACATGCAGAAGGAATAGACGGAGCGGTCCGTCTCGGCAATCTTGGCGGTGAGGAAGTAATCCGCCGGGGGCAAATCCGGATGGCCGGACCACCGCCCATACTGGATCCGGTTGATGACCTCCTGGGGGTGTTCGACCCTCAGACCGACGGCAAAGGATTTCGGCGCGACGGCGACCCCCCTCTCCGCAAGCTTCCTGTACGTATCGTCGGCGGACTGGCCGATCGCCAACAGCAGACGGTCCGTCCGGATCTCTTCCTCGCCGTTGACGACAAGCCCGCTGAGCCTTCCCCGCCGGATCAGGAAGTCCGTCACCCGCGCCCCGAAGCGGACCTCGCAGCCCATCTCGACGAGTCGGTTGCGGAGATTTACCACGACCGCCCGCAGGCGGTCCGTCCCGATGTGAGGCCTGGCGTCGACCAGGATTGCGGCGGGCGCCCCCATATCGACAAGGACCCGCTTGACCCACCCGGTGTATGGATTTTTTACCCGGCTGGTCAGCTTGCCGTCGGAAAAGGTCCCCGCCCCTCCTTCGCCAAAGTGGACATGGCTCTCCGGATTCAAAACGCCCTTCTCCCAGAAGGCACTGACGTCGGGCAGCCTCTCCGGAACGGCCTTGCCCCGCTCCAGCAGAAGGACGGGCAGTCCTCTTACGGCAAGGGTCAGGGCCGCAAAAAGCCCGGCCGGCCCGCAGCCCGCCACGACCGGTCTTCGTTCCGCAAAAGGGGCGCGCCCCGCAGGTCCTTGCGGCTCGCCTGGATGCTCCGGCCCCTCCGTCACCGTGACGCCCGCTCCTGTCTTTGCCGGGGGCAAGGAAACCCCCTCTTTGAGGCGAACCGTCACCAGATAGACGAAACGGGGCGGGCGGGCGCGCCGCGCATCGATTGACCGCCGCCGGACCTTGAGGTCCGCGACCATCCCCTCGGGAACGCCGAGGAGGGAAGCGGCCTTCGTCTTCAGAAACTCCTCCCCCTCGCCGAGAGAAAGGCCCAATCCATTGATATTCAAAACCAATATAACTTCCCCATTGAAATTAACAGGTGGTTGTTATAGCCTTCTCGCGAGTGCGGGAAGAGCCGACAGAGAGCCCTGCGTCTCGCCCCGAAAGGAAAGCCATGCCCTGGTACGCAGTCTATACAAAAAGCCGTCACGAAGATATGGCCCATCTCGGTCTCACGCAGAAGGCCTTTAATGCCTTTCTACCCAAGATGGAGGTCTGGAGCAAGCGGAAAGACCGGCGGAAGCGGATCACGATCCCCATGTTTCCCGGTTATCTCTTCGTCGAGCTCCATTCCGTGGACAATCAGACCAAGGTGGACGTCCTCAAGACCTTCGGCGTCGTCCGCATCCTGGGGAAACCCCGGTCCGCAGACCCCATCCCCGTCCCCGACGACAAGATCGACGCCATCCAGAGGATCATCCGGTCCAAAGTGGAGGTGCAGCAGTTCCAGTACCCGAAGGTCGGGGAACCGGCCCGGATCATCGACGGCCCCTTCAAAGGGATTGAAGGCCTGGTCCTCAGGACGGACTACGAAAAGGAACTCTTCGTGATCGCAATCGAGCTCCTCCAGCGCTCCGTGGCCATAAAATTAGAGGGGTTTCAGATCGCCAGACTCTGATCCCCGGCGCCATCCGCACCCCGTACCGGGAAAGCGATCGCGGACAGAAACCGCGCCCCTATCCTGCCCGAGCGGAAGAAAATTTTCACGCATTTTTAGTTTCATCTTGACTTTCTTTGCGATATGCGCCAGAGAATTTTTTTGACTCGGAAGGCGCAGCCAATTTTTCAATCCGTGCTGGAAGGCGCGGGATTGCGGGAACAACGGGAGATCCCCGGCTGGCTCGGCCGCCAACTTGGAGGAGAAAGCCAACTTGAAAGGACATATCATCATCGACAGCGGGCTCTGCAAGGAATGCCATCTTTGCATTGAGGCCTGCAAGAAAGGGCTGATCACCCCCTCCCATGAATTCAACTCCCGGGGATACCGGCCGGTATGCTTTAATCAAGAGAGGGGAGAATGCACCGGGTGCGCCCTTTGCGCAATCGTCTGTCCGGATATCGCGATTGAGGTTTACCGTGAATAAAGTGCTGATGCAGGGGAACAGGATCATCGGGGAAGCGGCAATTCGTGCCGGATGTCGCTTTTATGCAGGCTATCCCATCACCCCGCAGAACGAAATCCCGGAGTATATGGCTGAACGTCTGCCCGAGGTGGAAGGCGGGGTTTTCATCCAATCGGAAAGCGAGATCGCGGCCATCCACATGGTGATCGGCGCCAGCGCCGCAGGCGTCCGGGCGATGACCTCGTCGTCCAGCCCGGGGATTTCGCTCAAGCAGGAGGGGATTTCCTCGCTGGCGGCCTGCGAACTTCCCGCCGTCATCATCAACATGATGCGGGGGGGACCGGGTTTGGGAAACATCTCCCCGTCCCAGGGGGACTACTTCCAGGCCACCAGAGGCGGCGGCCACGGGGGCTACCGGACCATCGTCCTGGGTCCGGCGACCGTACAGGAGATGGCCGACCTGACGATGGACGCCTTCGATCTCGCGGACCAGTACAGGATTCCGGCCATGATCCTGGCCGACGGCATGATGGGCCAGATGATGGAGCCGGTGGTCTTCAAGGAGCCGAAACCGAGGGTCTATCCGGAAAGCTTGATGATGAGGGGCGCGGGAGAGGGCAAGAGCAAGATCATCCGGGGGCTGATCCTCGATCCCCTGGAAATGGAGGAGCACAACTGGACGCTGGACCGGAAGTACCGGGTGATCGCCCAGAGCGAAACACGTCATGAGCACTACAAAACCGAGGACGCGGAACTGATTTTGGTCGCCTATGGGACGGCCGCCAGGATCGCCAAAGGCGCCATCAAGCGTCTGCGCGAGGCCGGCCTCAGGGTGGGTCTTTTTCGCCCCATCACTCTCTGGCCTTTTCCGACGAACGAGCTGCGCGAGTTCGCGAAGAAGAGCGAAAATTTCCTCGTCTTTGAGATGAGCACCGGCCAGATGCTCGAAGATGTGAGGCTGGCCCTCCAGGGTTATGCCCGGATCGGCTTCCATGGCCGTCCCGGCGGGGTGGTGCCGACGCCCATAGAGCTGACCAATGTAGTCATGCACCAGTATGACCGCAAAGGGGGAGTTATCGAACAATACCAGTGAAGAGACTCTCGTCAGTGACAGGCATTCGAAAAAAGCGCTGAAGGCGCCGTTTATGGGCCGGGGGCGGCGGGGAAAAACAGGGGATGCGGATGATGAAAAAGGTTTTTGAAAGACCCAAAAGCATGAAGAAAAACATCTTTCACTACTGTGCGGGATGCGGTCACAGCATCGCCCACCGGCTGATCGCCGAGGTGATCGATGAACTGGGGATCCGGGGCGTCCTGATCGGCGTCCTGCCGGCGGGATGCGCCGTTCTGGCCTATAACTATTTTGATGTCGATATGATCGAAGCGCAGCACGGCCGGGGACCGGCCACGGCGACCGGGATCAAGCGGGCCCTGCCGGACCGCGTCGTCTTTTGCTACCAGGGGGACGGCGATCTGGCCGCGATCGGCATCGCGGAGAGTTTCCATGCCGCCAACCGGGGGGAAAACATCACCGTCGTTTTCATCAATAACGCCGTCTACGGCATGACCGGCGGACAGATGGCCCCGACCTCGATGCTGGGGCAGAGGACAACGACCTCGCCGGGGGGGAGGAAAAGCCTCCTGGACGGTTATCCCATCCAGGTCTCCGAGGTCTTCTCTCTGCTCCCGGGAACGTCATACATCGAACGGTGCACGGTCAACTCCCCAGCCAGCATCCTCAAGGCCAAGAAGGCGATCCGCAAGGCCTTCCAGTGCCAGATCGACGGTCGCGGCTTCTCCCTCGTCGAGATCCTCTCCCCCTGTCCGACGAACTGGAAGATGACGCCGATCGAGTCCTGCCGGTGGATCGACGAGGTGATGAGCAAGACCTTTCCCCTTGGCGTCATTAAGGACCTCCCGGAGATAAAGAAAAAGGGGGACAAGCGCCATGATGGTTAAAACACTGTTGTCAGGCTTCGGCGGACAGGGGGTGCTGATGATGGGCCATGCCCTGGCACACGGCGCGATGAGCGCCGGCTATCACGTGACCTATCTGCCGTCTTACGGCGCGGAAGTCCGGGGGGGAACGGCCAATTGCACCATAGCGGTGTCCAACGATGAGATTGCCTCACCCATCGCCTCGGAGCCGGATCACCTCGTCGTTCTTAACACCCCTTCCCTATACACGTTTCAGAACCGCGTTGCCCGCGGCGGCTCTCTGTTTCTGAATTCCTCCATCGTCTCGGTGGAATCGTCGCGCCACGACTGCCGGATCTACAAGATCCCCGCCTCAGAGATAGCCGAAAAGATAGGCAACCCGAGAACGGCCAATACGATCATGATGGGGGCTTTCCTGAAGGTGACCGGTCTGGTGCCGTCGGACATCTATCTCCACAGCATGGAAGAGGTCATGGGGAGCAAGAAAAAAACGATCGTCGAGATCAACCGCCGGGCATTTGCGGCCGGTTATGATTATCTGAAGGAGTCGCTATAACATGCCAGTCAAGCAAATCTCCGTCCTGTTGGACAATGTTCCGGGGAACCTCTCCCGGCTGACGAACATCCTCGATAAGGAAGACATCACGGCGAAGGCCCTCCTGGCGGCCAGCGCCGCGGAACTCAGCACCGTCCGGATGGTCGTCAATGACCCGGAGAGGGCGGCCGCCGTTCTGGAGAGCTTCGGCTTCAATTACGAGATCACCCCGGTCCTGGCGGCCGAGGTGCCGCTTCATCCCGGCGGGATGAACGCCATCCTGAAACCCATCTCCAACGCGGATATCAACATCCACTACCTCTATACG
This sequence comes from Pseudomonadota bacterium, assembly GCA_018827585.1. Classification (GTDB taxonomy): domain Bacteria; phylum Desulfobacterota; class Syntrophia; order Syntrophales; family UBA5619; genus JAKAFS01. Next base: position 10,905 of record JAHJXP010000206.1, read on the forward strand.
ACGATCAACCGGATAGGCAGGGAAACGATCGTCATCCTCGGGGTGGACAAGCTCGACGAAGCCCGGGAGGTCCTCCTGCGCAACTGGATCCACCTGATCGAAGAGGAGATCTACTCCTTGTGAGGAAGGGCCGTCCCGTCCGCCCCCTGCGGCATCGAAACCAATGAGCATTTCCCTGGAGAAAGAAACCGCCCTGAGGGAAAGGATGACCCGTCTTGGCGTCCGGGAGGAGGACCTCCGCGAAACCTTCATCCGGTCCTCCGGGCCGGGAGGCCAGAAGGTCAACAAAACCGCCACCTGCGTCTTTCTCGTCCATCTGCCGACGGGTCTCTCTGTGAAATGCCAGCAGGAGAGATCCCAGGCGCTCAACAGATTCCTCGCCCGCCGTCTTCTCCTCGACCGGATCGAGAGACTCCGGACGGGTCTCGTCAGTGCGGAGAAGATGAGGATCGAAAAGATCCGGCGGCAGAAACGCCGGCGTTCCCGGCGGGCGCAGGAGAAGACACTGGCGGGGAAGCGTCTCCAATCGGAAAAGAAGGCCCTCCGCGCGCGGGTCGGTGAGGACGAGTCGTAAAAAAGGTTCATCTGGTTCTTGCGTACTTTATGATTTACGAAGGTATTATATGCCCACAGGATGGCCCTCTTCTTTCACTTATCAATACCCCTGATTCTACCGAGAGGACATCAATATTGTTGAAATCCTTTTACCCATAATGGGCAATCTCCAATGCCTATTGTCAATCACGGTACATGTTCTCTGATAAAATTCAAATAGCCTCTGGTTCCATCTATCTTGTTATGTCTTCTTGCTGATCTGAGGACGCGATTAATACCCTGTCTCAACTCACTTCTGGAAAAATTGCGTGTACTCATAAACATGCGCAGATTGTCCGTTATATTCCGTAGGAAGTCACTCTGAGCAGGCGCTTCAGGTTTCATTGATAGTCTCTCAAGGGCCATGATTACAGATGAATCAGTGAGACCATGATTCTCTATATCATATACTTTAATAGTCCCTTCGATCTGATATAGAAGAGACATCATTTCTTCTTCGGTACTCTTTTTTGATTCCTGTTCAACATATAATTCCTTGAGAGGTTTTAGTTGATAAATGAATTCACCGTTATCGGCAGTGATCTTTATCAGGCCATCTTTTTCTTTATCGAAGGTGG
>JAHJXP010000207.1 GCA_018827585.1 Pseudomonadota bacterium
CGATGTCGCATTCAAACTTCCCCCCTCCTCAGAACTTCCCGAGAATAATCACGGCCGCGAGGTAGAGCCCGTAGCCGATCGATCCCATGATGAGGGCGCCGAAGATCCAGCCGGTTTTCTGGAAGAACGCGCCGATGAATCGCACCGCCCACTTCGACGGGGTGACGTACGCCTCCAGGGAGGCGATCCGGCCCTGGAAGTCCCGGATTCTCCGGGCGTGCTCCCGGCAGGCAAGATCCTCGACGATGACGGTGATCCGACAGACTTGGGCGAGAAGATCGCCCATCACCTGCCGGTCGGCCTTGAGGCTGGCCTCGTAGGCCTGCGTCAGGAGGCAGATCGTCTTGTCGAGGGCGGCATAGCGCCGGTTGAGCTCCTCCGTCTGGCCGGAGAGTTTTGCGTTGCTCTCCAAGAGAAGCTGCGTGTACCGGTCGAGGCCGCCGTCGGGGCTGTCTGTCATGGTGGTGTCACCCCTTTCGTTGCCATCGCCGGATTCTTAGGGCCGCCGCTGACAGTATGGAGAAACGCCTCCGCCTCTCCGCAACGGGCCGAACTTGCCTGCCGGGCTGGAGGCGACGCGCTGCCATCCTGATCTACCGGCAGCGTTCATGATAGATACCTCTCCAGAAACGCGATCCACTTGCAGTCCCCGCTGAAATCGAGGTTCCGGTAAGCGGGATTGATCCGGTCTCCGGGGAAGTAGATGGACAGACCGCAGGTGCCCCGGACCTCCCGGCCGATCTTTCCTTGACAAAGGATGGCCCTTCCCTTCCCGGCCTTCAGCGCGGCAATGAGATCGACCGCCTTGGCCTGGAGTTCGGCGCCGGCCTTCTTCCGGAGACCTTTGGCGAAGCAAGCCAGATCGATGTAGTTGTCATCGTAGAATCGGGGGCTCTTGTTCCAGGCGTCCTCGATGAGCTTGGAATCGGTTTCGATGGCGGCGAGAAGGGTTTCCGAGAGGGCATTGACCTTGGCCGTCATCTCCCCGATCCGGCTCACGTCCAGGGCGGACTGTGTGACCGTCTCGTTCTTCCCCTTGTAGGAGAGGAGGTAACTTTTAACGATCCAGCGGGCGAGGGCGGCTGCATCCTGGCCGGGTTTGGCGGTCAGACGGGTCAGGATCTCGGTGTAGGGCCAGCCGTCGAAGGGCTCCTCGATCTCCGAGCCGACGATGACGTTCACGGAGTCCCGGAGCTGGTAGGCCACCTCCACCATGTTCATGAGACAGGTGTCCATGCCCAAGAGATCGATCTTCCGTCCCAGGAGTGCGCAGATCCCGGCAAGGACAACCCTCAGCTCGCGATTGTCCAGGGCGTCTCCGCCGGAGGTGTCGTCATAGCAGATGCTGCGGTGTTCCTGGGGGAAGGCGTGACGGAAAAGGCGCCGGCGTGGTTTCTTCTCTGCGTGACCGGCCACCCTGCCCTTGGCATCCTCCCACCAGCCGCTGCCGTGGTTCCAGAGGATGAGGGCGTATCGGTCGGCGGGATAGTTGTCCACCGCCCATTTGACGAAATCATAGAGGATCTGCGGATCGCCGGTGTTGGTATCGCCGAAACTTTCGATGCAGTCTTTCTTGAATCCGCCGCCCTGGGTGATCCGGAAGCGACGGGTGAGATTGTCCTCGATCCGGTCGAGCTGGACCAGGATGTTGATGTCCTTCGTGGAGCCCGCCCGAGCCATCTCCGCGATGTCCCGGAGGGCCGCGCCGTCGAGATTGTTGTCCCCGGCCATGTAAACCATGAAGGTCCATTTTGCCTGGCCGGCCGCCCGGTTTCCTGTCACGCTGCCCGTGTCGGTTCCTGCCTTTTCCATGTGAGCCTCCGTTTTTGAGTGGATGGTAGAAGCTCACGTCGGAGAAAGTCAAAGAACACAGGAGCGATAGGGGCTATAGGAGCTATAGGCAGAGAATTTTCGGTTGTGATGAGATTTTCTTTTCAGAAGGGTAGGGGAAAAAGGGGTTCAGTGAAAAAATGGTTCATCCGGTTGATTCGTACTTTCATGAAAAAGGATGAGATCAAAGCCCAATAGCAAGCAACCTCACTTTCACAAAGAAGGGATTTCAATTTAAATATTAGGTAAGGATTACCATAGGAAACACGCGATGGCAACTCCCCGAATTCCGCCACCCGATACTGCCGGCAGGATGAGCAGAAATGTCTGCGCTTGCAGGAGAAGGCCAGAAGGAACTCGTGGTTGCATTATTTGAATGCTGGCCTAAATCTACTACCTAATTTTTGTTCTTTCATCTGAAAATGTGTTGACAAGCCACTGTTATTGTTTATCTCTACCCTTGTCATCCTGAGCCTGTCGAAGGATAATGACTCATGGTTCGACAAGCTCACCATGACAGTCGTGTAATTTTCATCATCCTTTGTGACGCCCGGCTTCGACAGTGGTAGGCAAGCGATTTGGCGATAACTGAGTCATTGCGGTCATTTGGGAAGTGCCCGTTTTTGGGTCGTGTGCCTACGTTTTTAGGGGTTCATTTGGATGTTTTGCATACGTTTCGGTGGCGATATTTTCAGTAATTTAAAAATGTTATGCTGTTCCGATGTCGGTTCGGTGGTCTGTAGAATACGCCCATCTTTTGAAAAAAATTCTATCAGATGAAGACGCTCCATCACACCACGAATACGGTCCCAGGTGAACCCCGTTTTTCTCTCCGCGATGCGCACCAGCATCAGCGCCAGGAAACAGAGAAACACATGGGCTTCAATCCTTTCGTCCTTCCGGTGATAAACGGGTCTCAGATCCAGGGTGGTCTTCAGGGTGCGGAAGGCCCTCTCCACCTCCAGAAGCTGCTTGTACCCCAAGGCGATGTCCTCCGGCGTCAGGGTGTCGTCACTGGTGGAGAGGATGTACTTCCCGTCAAGATGCGCTTCTTTCCGGATCTTACCCTTGTCGATCTTGATGCTTCCATCCTTGAGCTGTCTGAGGTATCTTCCCAACGTCCGGTGGGCCAGAAGCGCGCAGACGCTCTTCTTGTGGGCTTTCCCCTTCCGGTCTCCAAGATCTTTAAGGGATTTTGCAATTCTGGCCAGGATCTTCTCCCGCGTGGCCTTGTCCTTCTTGGCTTCCTCAGGATTGTGAACCAGGATAAATCTTCTGCGCCTCTCCCCGTCGCCGATAATCACTTCCTTGATCTCCAGGTTCTCCCGGATCTTGAGATATCTGCCCCGTTTGGCCAGAACCTCTTTATGAACCTCCTGGTTGTCCCGGAGCTTCTCCCCCAGGATATACTGGCCGCCGGCCTTCTGCAGAACCAGCCGATTGTCTTCCGAGTTCATTCCACGGTCCATCACCCAGACGCACCGGGAAAGCTTCCAGCCGAGGAGATCATTCTTGACCATCTCCACGGTTGCCATATCCGATGTGTTCCCCGGCAGGGTCCAGCATTTGACGGGAATGCCCTCTTTAGTTACAGCCAGGCCGATGACG
>JAHJXP010000026.1 GCA_018827585.1 Pseudomonadota bacterium
GAGCGGATTCAGGAGGAATGGAACAGATAGCCCGTTGTTTTTGACTTTTGCAGGCGGTTCCGGTATGTCTCATCTGTCGGTTTTTAAGAAGAGGAAAGGTTCATGATGCATATCTCTCTGCAAACGCGCGGCCACCACCTCTGCGGGAAGGGCCGGGGACGGGCGCGGAACGTTGGGCAATCGCTGCCGGTCCCTTCCGTTCAGCGGCTGTTTCGGTTCGTCCTCATCATGCTCGCCGGCACGCTTGTGCCGCTTCTTCATCCTCTGCCGCTTCCTGCCCGCGAGGACAGCGCCCGGCTCGTCTTTCAGAAAAAGGCGGGCATTCCCAGCATCCGCGTCCACGTGGTGAAAAAAGGGGAATGGCTTGCCTACATTCTTCGAAAACAGTACGGGGATGAGCCGGTCTCCCTCGCTCTCATCCGCAAGCTGAACCCGAAGATCCGGAACCTGAACCGGATCTATCCCGGACAGCGGATCCAACTCCCCGTCAGGGAGGTTGCCGATCTTCCCGAAACGGCGGATGCCGACCCCATGAAAACCGCGACCACGCAGGCGGCCTACCGGATACGGAACGGGGATTCCATCAGCCGGATCATCCTGCGCGAACTGGGCGTCAGTCCGGAGGAGGCCCTCCCGACCTATCGCCTCATCCGGCAGTTGAATCCCGACATGGAAGACATGGCCCGACTTCAGGCAGGGCAGACCCTCCATCTCCCCCCGGGCCACGTCCCGCCCGCCCCCGCAGCTGCGGAACCCCTTCACGCAGCCGCGCGTCCGGCGGAGCAGATCCCCGAAAAGACCGCCGTGAAAACGCCGCCGCCCGCGGAAAGCCCGTTGGGGATCATCCGGCCGGTCGTCAGCCGGATGAAGGGAACGGTCATCGACAAGGGAAATTACTACATTCCCCTCGGCGAAAACGCCCAGGTGACGCTCGACTGTTTTCTGATCCCGGTCGTTGAACTCGATGACGGCACGACGGTCCTGATCGATTTCGGAAACCGGCTGTCGGAGGATCTCAAGGGTATGATCCGCAAATCCTGGGTGAACTACTTTTTCCTTGCAGGCGAAGCACTCCGCGACGATCTTGCTATCCTTCAAGGAATCATCAAACATTCACGCAAATACAGGATGGATAAAGTCGAGCGGCCCCTGACCTTGATGGTAAAACCGGAGATCCAGGTCTTTCCCGACTGGATCATCGCCGGCAGACAGACGGCGGATGCCGCACCTTACCGCCAGGGACTCTTCCTCCTCGGCGGCAGCGAACGCCCCTTCTCCCCCGAGATCCGGGCCTTCGCGGAAAAGAACGGCTTCATCATCACTGAGATCGCCGGGGGCCGGGTGATTGCCTCGCCCGTCTCCCCGGCTGCGGCGCCGCCGGCGATTCCCGAACTCAAGGACCTCAAGGGGGTCGTCCTCGCGGAACGTCTTCTTTCCGCCATTGGCGAGAAACCCGTCCGCAACGCAGAAGTCGTCATCTTCAACCAGGCGCTCAATGGTTTCAACCTCTCCATCATGGCCGACCTGCTCCTTCGCAGAGGTGAGAGGCAATTCATCCTCCACACCAAGAAACTGCCGGAACAGTTCGTCCGGATCCTCAACGAGGCGGGAACGGAGGTGATCCTCATCGGAGAGGCGGATCAGGGCAGACCCCTGATCGACAGCGTGCTGAAAGGGATCGATATCCCCGTCTCCTTCGGTTATTTCTCGTTTAGGATCCCGGAAGAAGGCGGCAGGACGCGGTTTGCCGCCACCCTCCCCGCCCTTAAGGCGACGCCCGGCGGCGAACCTCTCTACCTGATCGATTTTGACCCGCCCCCCCACTCCCAGTCTCTCTTCCAGGGGACCGGGGGCGGGCGCGTCATCCGGTATTGACGGAGAAAATGTCAAAGCGGTTTTTTTATGGAAGTGAATCGTGTGAGGAGTTGGAACATTGACGGCTTCGTAAAAAGTCCGGATGCTGCGTTGCGCTTCATCCTTCGTCATTGCGGCGTACGCCAAAGTACGCCGCATTCCTCAGGGTTCGCGCGCCTTGCCTGCGGCCTTTTTACGAAGCCGTCCTATTTTTGCGACTTTTAAAACTTTTTACGAGGTCGTCAACATTGAAAGTCGAGGGAATTGCTCTTTTTTCAGGAGGCCTGGACAGTACCCTGGCCGTTAAGGTCATTTCCGACCAGGGGATCGAAGTCAGGGGGATCACCTTCGAGACCCCATTTTTCGGGGCGGCGAAGGCCAGGGCGGCGGCGGCGGGGATCGGTCTTCCCCTCCA
>JAHJXP010000208.1 GCA_018827585.1 Pseudomonadota bacterium
AAAGGTCCGTCGATCTTCGACGTGATGGCCACGTCGGTGTACATCATGCAGGACCGGATCACCCGCCAGCAGTTGACCGTGGACCCGCCCGACATTCTCGTCAAACCGAAGCTCTCCGATATCGGACTGTTGGAATTCAACCGGGCGGAAGAGGCGATCGCGGAGGGGAAGCGGGCGATGGACCGGATGATTCCCAAACTCAGGGAACTGCTCGGTTAAAGGATGATCTCCAGCCCATCCGTTCCGGCCGTCGTTGCGGCGAAGATCCCGGCGGCGACTCTCTCCGACTCATTCCGTTCGGGAAGCGTCCGATAGACGCCCGCGTCGAAATGGGTGAGGACGAGCCTCTTGGCGTCCGCCTCGCAGGCGATCCGCGCCGCTGTCTCCGGATTGAGGTGGGGCCATTCCTCGCAGGACTGCCCCTTCTTGTAAGCGCACTCCGTGATGAGGAGATCCGCCGACCGGGCGAGCTTCACGGCGTTTTCGCAATAGCCGGTATCAGGGCAGTAGGCGACCGTCCGTCCGTCGATCACGAACCGGTAGCCCAGGGTGAGGGAGGCGTGACAAAGCGGCAGGGCCTCGACGGGGAAGGGGAGGGCGGCGGCTTCTTCGGGCAATTCGATGATCCGGGAGGGATAGGGGAGCCAGGCGAGGGGGATCGTGAAGGGGGTGTTGAGGAACGTCCCCAGGACGTCGCGGCTCCCCGCGGGGCCGCAGAGGGCGAGCCCCTGGGTGAACCGGAATTTGGCCAGGATGTGCAGCCCCTCGATGTGGTCGACGTGAAAATGGCTGAGAAAAAGGAAGACAGGCTTCCCGCCGTCTATATACTGGTCGACCTTGTGGATGCCGTTTCCGGCGTCCAGGATGATGTCGAACCGCTCCGTCTGCACGAGCGTGCAGATCGTGTTTCCCGTCTCCGTATCGTACCAGCCGTTCGTGCCCAGAAAGACGACCTTCATTTGCCAACCTCCTCAATCGCGTCGCGGTGTCCCTGATTCAGGGCGACGGTCGTGACCGCTGCCGTTCTATACCGCAGACAGGGACTTCCGGCAACCGGTTTTCCTGATTAACGCCCGATCATTTTTTACATAATAAGGAGATAGTTGACAATTAATTAATGTTGCATTACCATAGAAGCAAGTAATGCATCATAGATTTGTAAGGAGGATGCGCGATGGCAGTAACGGCGACAATAACCTCAAAAGGCCAGATTACCCTTCCCAGAGATGTGCGAAAGGCGCTTGGCAGTAACACGGTGGAGTTCAGGGTGGATGGCGAGACAGTGCTACTCATGCCGATACGGAGTATTGCCGGTGCGCTTGGCAAATACGCCGGGGAGAAGGCGCCTTTTAAAAAAATAAGGGAAAAAGTATGGGAGGAGGTGGCCGGTGGCGAAACACGTTGAGATTCTCCCGGATACAAATGTTGTGCTGCGCTATCTTCTTCGCGACGATGCTGTTCAGTACGCAAGGGCCGAGGAGTTTTTCGAAAATGTCAGGGTCGGCAAGGAGAAGGCGATAATTATAGAAAGCGTACTGGTCGAGTGCGCGTACATATTGATGAAGTTTTACAAGGTTCCGAAACGCGAGGTGGCGGATAACCTCACCATGCTCCTTCAATACAAAGGCATCGCGAACGTTGATCGGAAGACGCTGGTTGAGGCGCTGCGCATATTTGCTGAACGGAATGTTGACATAGTGGACTGCATCGTTCTTGCCAGGGTGAAGCAGGGGAAGGGACGGCTGTTCTCCTTTGATAAGGCATTGAATACGCTGCATGATAAGTAAGAGCCCCTTTCTATTCTATATCGGTTCACCCGAAAGCCGGGATCGACTCCGCGACCGGCTGACGGACACCTACGTGAAGCTCGACCCCCTCCTGCCGGCCGAGGGAAAATTCCTGCGCAAATGGCGGCTGCATTTGAATGTGTCGCCCGAGGAACTGCTTGCAGCGGTGAGGACTTAAAGATGCCGAGCATCCGCCTGCCGATAAACATTGACGAAGCGCTCAAGGGACATACCGTCGAGTGGGAACGCCTCGAATTCAAGAAAGGTTGGAACCCGGAGGCCGTTCTTCATACCCTGTGTGCCTTTGCCAACGACTTTCACAATCTGGGCGGGGGTTACATCGTCATCGGCATCGAGGAGAAGGACGGACAGCCCATATTGCCCCCCGCTGGAATCCCCGCGAACAGGATAGACAAAATCCAGAAGGACATCCTCTCGCTGGGTTACAAGCTGCAACCTTCCTACCATCCTATCATCGCCCCCTATGTTATTCAGGATCGACATGTTCTGATCCTCTGGGCGCCGGGCGGTCAGACCCGGCCCTATAAAGCTCCCGTGTCCCTCTCGAAAGACGCCAAAGAATACGCCTATTACATCCGCAAGACCTCCGCTACTGTCCGGGCGACCCATAGCGACGAGATTGAGCTCCTCGGGTTGACGGCAACTGTCCCCTTTGACGATCGGTTTTCCCATCAGGCCTCCCTCGACGACCTGGACCTGGCCCTGATCCGGGACTTTTTGCGGGAGGTGGGGAGCAAGCTTTATGACGACGCGAAGGCTATGGATTTTGCCCAGCTCTGCCGCCAGATGCACATCGCCTCCGGTCCCGCGGAAACGCTCAAACCTCTCAATGTTGGCCTGCTGTTTTTTAACGAAGATCCCGCCCGTTTCTTTCCCCAGACCCAGATTGACGTCGTTCAGTTCCCCGATGGACCGGGCGGCGACGTCTTCACCGAAAAGATTTTCAAAGGCCCTCTGAACCGCATGGTCAAGGAGGTCCTCGCCTATATCAATACCATCCTCATCGAGGAGATCGTCGTCAAGCAGCGGGGAAAGCCCGAGGCGGAGCGCTTCTTCAACTACCCCTATGAAGCTCTGGAGGAGGCCCTCGTCAACGCTGTCTATCACCGCAGCTATGAGATCCGGGAGCCCATCGAAGTCCGCATCCTCCCTGATGGCGTCACCATTGCCAGCTATCCGGGACCCGATCGGTCCGTCAACATTGATGAACTCCGAACCGGTCATGGCGTAACGCGCCGCTACCGGAACCGCCGAATCGGCGAGTTTCTCAAGGAATTGAACCTGACCGAAGGCCGGGGCACGGGCATCCCCAAGATCCTCCGGGCGATTCAGAAAAACGGATCACCCATGCCCGTCTTTGAAAC
>JAHJXP010000209.1 GCA_018827585.1 Pseudomonadota bacterium
CCGGGGAGACAGGCGTCTCCTACGTGGCCGTCAAGAACAGCAACCATTTTGGCGCCGCCGCCTACTACTCGATGATGGCCCCGGAGCACGACATGATCGGGCTCGCGTTCACCAACGCCTCGCCCCGCCTCGCCCCGACGGGCGGCGTGGAGAGGCTCTTCGGCAACAACCCCTGGTCGATCGCCGTGCCTGCGGGAAAGCGGCCTCCGATTGTATTGGACATGGCCAACAGCGTGGTTGCGGCCGGAAAGATCCGCATCCTCCAGAAGGAGGGGAAGCCGATCCCTGAGGGTTGGGCGCTCAACGAGTACGGAGAGCCGACCACCGATGCCGCAGAGGCCCTCAGGGGGATCCTGCTGGCCGTCGGCGGCTACAAGGGATACGGGATCACGTTGATGATGGATCTCCTGACCGGGGTGCTTGCGGATTCCAACTACGGCCCCCGGGTCAAGGGGATGGACCAGGATGCGGCGCCGGGAGGCGTCGCCCACAGCTTCATGGCGATCTCCCTTGCCGCCTTCACCGACGTGGCGGCCTTCAAGGCCAGGATGGAATCCTACGTCGACGAGATCAAATCCTCGAAAAAAGCGAGGGGCGCCGAGGTGATCTACGTGCCTGGCGAGCCGGAGCATCTGAGGGTGCAGGAAAGGCTGGCGAAGGGCATCCCGTTGCAGGCCAAGGTTGCCGAAGAGCTGCGGGCCATCGGAAAGGAGTTGGGGATACCGATAGATCTCTAACCGGTTGATGAAGAAACAACCGGCGGATTGCGCTTTGCCAACCCGTCCTGCATTCGGGATTCTATACATGACGATATTGGTCTGATACGCTTTGTTATTCTGGGCTTGACCCGGATTCCAGTGTCTTCCCGGATTCCAGCGCCTGTCCCGGACAATGATTCGGGATCCGCGGGAATGACATTATGCGCAATGAATGATGGCGCTGTGTCATATTTTCACATAAAATACAAAAAGGAAGGGGTAATCTTGAAAATCTACGTTCTCGATAATTTTGTTTCGTCCGGCATTGAATTCGCCGCCGGGCATGCGGAAGTGGTGCGCTGGGATGACCCGCGCGTAAAAAATTGGCACGAGGACGCAGACGGTCTGATGGTGCGTTCTAAACTGCTCACGGCGGAGGATTTCGCCAAGGCGAAGAAGCTCAGGGTAGTCGCGAAGCAGGGCGTAGGCGTCAATACCATCGATCTGGCCGCGGCCAAAGCGCACGGTGTCATTGTATGCAACACGCCCGCAGTGAACAGCGAGTCGGTTGCCGAAATGGCCCTCGCCCTTGCCCTCGCCGTGACCAGGCGCGTGGCGGAGCTTGATCGCCGCATCCGCTCCGGGGAGGTGGTTCAGAGGGCCAATGTGCTCGGGATGGAAACCTGGGAAAAGACGGTCGGCGTCATCGGTATGGGGAATATCGGCAGCCGGATCGCCCGTAAATATCACTTTGCCTTCAACACAAAGCTTATCGCCTATGATCCGTACGCGCCGGCCGGCAGCTGGCCGGATATACCTCACCGGCGCGTTGCGTCGCTCGATGAGCTCCTGCCGCTTGTCGATCTCCTGACGATCCATGTGCCCTTGACGCCGGAAACGAGGCATCTGATCGGGCGCCGCGAACTTGCGCTCATGAAGAAAACGGCGATTCTGGTGAACGTGTCGCGCGGCGACGTTGTTGACGAGGAGGCGCTTTACGACGTGCTGAAGTCCGGCCATCTTTTCGGGGCCGGCCTGGACGTGTTCAAGACCGAACCGCCGACGACGGACAACCCGCTGGTCGGTTTGCCGAATGTTGTTTCCACACCTCATGCCGGGGGCGGGACCGTCGAGAATCAGGAGAAGAGTTCGCTGATCACCGCGCAACAATTGATCCACGTCCTCAACGGCGGGGAGCCGATGAGCCGCGTAGCGTGAGATTCCGCAAGTAGTTCTGGGCTCCGGTTTACACCGGAGCGACAGGTTCAGGGACTTTTTACGAGGTCGTCATAGAAGAGAGTTCAACAAAGACAGCGACGACAAGGAGCTTAAAACATGCAACTCAAAAAGAACCCGGTGAAAGAGGCGATCAGGAACGGAAGGACGGCATTCGGACTGTACATAGGCGTTCCTTCGCCGATGATGGTGGAGATGGCCGGATATGCGGGGTTCGATTTCGTCCGGATCGACATCAGCCACAGCGCCGTTGATTTACCGATCGTCGTAAACATGATCAGGGCGGCGGAGGCGAGCGGCGTCACCCCGATGGTCAGGGTGGACAACGATCCGCATCTGATCGCGAACGTGCTTGAGGCAGGCGCTCTGGGTCTTTTCATCCCGGACGTATCCACACATGAAAAGGCCAGGGCGGTGGTTGACGCCGTCCATTTCGCCCCTCTGGGGGATCGGGGTACGTTTGCCGCGGCGAGGGTTACCCGTTACGGTTCGATCAGCGGCGGGGAGTATACAAAATGGTCAAACGAGGAAATCCTGCTGGGGATCCAGATCGAAAGCAAGGAAGCCGCCGAAAACCTGGAAAAGACACTGGATGTGGACGGGATCGATATGATCGGCAGCGGCAGGGGGGATCTGGCGAATGCTCTGGGTCTGACCGGGCAAAAGAATCACCCGGCGGTTCTTGCCCTGGAGGAGAAGATCTTCAATGCGGCCATCCGGAGAGGGAAAGCGATATCCGTGAACCTTGATCCGACCGCTCCCGATTTTGCCGAAACCGTGGCGTTGTGGAAGAAAAAAGCCCAGGTCATCACCCTGGGCCATGATATAGCCATTCTCAGAAAGAATTTTGCAGAGGCGGTAAAAACGGCCCGTCAGAGCTGACGGACAGATCCCTAAAAAAAGAAGGAGGCATTATGAAAAACAGGAGAAAAAAGATTCTTATGACCATGGGAATGCTGCTCGGGCTTTATGCGGCGTTCGCTTTCCTTTCCGCTTCAGCCGTCCTGGCGGCCGACCCTTATCCGAGCAGGCCGGTACGGCTAATCATCCCGTTTCCCCCCGGCGGGAGCAACGACATCGTCGGGCGCCTGATCGCCAGTAAATTGTCGGAGAGCCTCGGCAAGCAGGTGGTCGTGGACAACCGCGGCGGGGCGGGGGGCGTCCTCGGCACGGAAATGGCCGCGAAGTCGGACCCGGACGGCTACACGCTGCTGATCGTCTCGGCCGCCTACTCATTCAGTCCGGCGCTCTACAACCTGCCGTTCGATCCGGTGAAGTCCTTCACCCCGATTGCCAAGCTCGGCAGCGGACCGAACTCGCTCACCGTCCACCCGAGCGTCCCGGCCAACACGGTCAAAGAGCTCATCGCGCTCGCGAAACAGAAGCCCGGCGAGTTGATCAACGCGTGCGCCGGCGTCGGCAGCTTCCAGCACATGGGGACCGAGATGTTCAAGATGATGGCGGGCATCGATTTCAAGATCGTGCAGTTCAAGGGCGGCGGCCCCGCGATGATCGACCAACTCGGGGGCCACAGCCATTTCTCGCTCGGCTCGCTCATCCAGACGCTGCCCCATATCCAGTCCGGCAAGTTCAGGATCCTGGGGACCGGCGGAGCGAAGCGCAGCGCGATGCTGCCCAACGTGCCGACTATCTCGGAGGCCGGCGTCCCCGGCTACGAAGCGACCAACTGGTGGGGGATCATTGCGCCGGCCGGCACGCCCGCACCGATCGTCGAGAGGCTCAACGAGGACCTCAAGGTCATTCTGACCTCGGCTGAAGTCCAGAATCTGTTCCTGAAGCAGGGGGCGGAAGTGGACTACCTTGGTCCGGCCGAGTTCGATCCGTTCATTGCCGGGGAGATCGCCAAATGGGGCAAGGTCGTCAAAGAGGCCAACATCAAAGTGAAATAAATCGCTTCCGACGACTTCGTTAAAAAAAGTGGGATATCCCCTCCCCCGGCAGAGGAGATGATGCGGCGGGGGAGGGGATTCCGAGAAGGAAATTTTCATGGAACTGTTCAATAACCTGATTTTCGGGTTTGGCGTTGCGTTTTCCCTGCAGAACCTTCTGTACTGCTTCATCGGCTGTTTTCTGGGCACCCTGATCGGGGTTTTGCCGGGCATCGGGCCGCTGGCGACCATTGCGATGCTGCTGCCGCTCACGTTCAACGTCCCGCCGGTCGCGGCGCTGATCATGCTGGCCGGGATCTACTACGCGCCCAGTACGGCGGTTCGACCACCTCCATCCTGGTGAACCTCCCGGGGGAGACCTCGTCGGTGATCACATGTATCGACGGCTACCAGATGGCCAGGCAGGGGCGCGCCGGGGCGGCGCTGGCGATCGCGGCGATCGGATAGTTTTTCGCCGGAACGGTGTGTACGCTGATCATCGCGCTTTTCGGCCCGCCGCTCGCGGAGATGGCGCTGGAGTTCGGCTCGCCGGAATACTTCTCGCTGATGCTGATGGGCCTGGTCGCTGCGGCGGTGCTCGCCCAGGGCGACACCGAAGAGCGCCAGGTCTTCACCTCCAAGGTGGGGAGCCTTTACCCGACGCTCCAGGACCTGAAGCAGTCCATCGCCCCGATCGTCCGGGGGACCTTTCTGGGGGCGTTCTTCGGCGTGCTGCCCGGCACCGGGCCCGCGATCGCCTCGTTCTCCTCCTATATGCTCGAGAAGAAGGTCGCCAAGGACCCGTCGCGTTTCGGCCACGGGGCGATCGAGGGGGTGGCGGGGCCGGAGTCCGCCAACAACGCCGACGCGCAGTGCAAGTTCATCCCGATGCTCACACTGGGGCTGCCTGCGAGCGGGGTGATGGCCATGATGCTCGGCGCGCTGATGATCCACGGGATCGCCCCCGGCCCGACGGTGATGACCCAGAAGCCCGATCTTTTCTGGGGACTGATCGCGAGCATGTGGATCGGGAACCTGATGCTCGTCGTCCTCAACCTGCCGCTGGTCGGCCTCTGGGTGAAACTGCTCAAGGTCCCCTACCGGCTGCTCTTCCCTGCGATCATGGTGTTCTCCACCATCGGCATCGACAGTTCGAACAACGTCTCTTTCGACGTCTATCTTGCGGCGCTCTTCGGCATTGTCGGGATCGTCTGGAGGATGCTCGAATGCAGCCCCGTGCCGATGCTGCTGGGGTTTGTGCTGGGGCCGATGATGGAGGAAAACCTGCGGCGGGCGCTGCAGGTATCAAACGGCGATCCCACGGTGTTCGTCACGCGGCCGATCAGCCTGGCGTTCATCATCGCCACGGTTTTTATCCTGGTCGTGATGGCGGCGCCGGCCGTCCGCAAGAGGCGGCGGGACATTACCGAATGAGTTTTTCAACAATCGGTGCGGACAAGCCGCGCCCGGATCATTGCGGGTTTGACACCGGGGCCTCCGTCGTGATAGTCCATGCTTCCCGATCCTGCAATAAGGGTTCGGGGCAAGGCTGGCGGTTTCCCTCAGCGGCAAGGCGCGCGGCGGGGGAAGGCGGCGATGAGGATCTTTATTTTCGAGGGGAAAGGGAGGTATAGGTCGATGAAGGTTGTTCCGGAATTCAAGGTGATCGAGGGGTGGGAGAGGCTCCCGGCGGGCTACGTCCACAAGGACGTGAACGGGGTGGCGGTCGATTCCAAGGACAATGTGTACCTGATGACCCGGCAGGACGCCCGGGTCATTGTCTACGACCGGGACGGGAATTTTCTCCGCTCCTGGGGCGAGGACATCTTCACGCCGCGCACGCACGGAATCGCCGTCGGGCCGGACGACATGGTCTACACCGTGGACGACGGCGACCACACGGTCCGGAAATTCACGCCCGAGGGGATTGAGGTGATGCGGATCGGCGTCCCCGGCCAGGCCTCGGACACCGGCTACGACGGGAAGAGCCAGGTCAGCGTCAAGCGGAGCGGGCCGCCCTTCAACAGGCCGACCGATGTCGCCGTCGCCGCCAACGGGGAGTTGTTCGTGACCGACGGGTACGGCAACGCCCGGGTGCACCACTTCAGCGCCGACGGGACGCTCATCCGGTCCTGGGGCGAACCGGGGACGGGCCCCGGCCAGTTTCGCCTGCCGCACGGCATCGGCATCTCTCCCGACGACCGCATCTTCGTGACCGACCGCGAGAATGACCGGATCCAGATCTTCTCCCGGGAAGGCGAGTCCCTCGATATGTGGACCCACGTCCAGCGACCCACGGACATCTCCTTCGACAGGGAAGGCCGGGTGTACGTCTCGGAGCTGTGGTGGCGGGTCGGCCAGGAGTCTTTCACCAACGGCCCGATCAAATACGACCTGCCCGGCGGCGTGCGGGTCCTGGACCTTTCGGGTAACGTGCTTCTGCACTGGTGCAGCGCCGACCGGGAGGCCCCGGGGAACTTCGTCGCCCCGCACACCCTGTGCGTGGACTCGCGCGGGGACCTGTACGTGGGCGAGGTCACCTGGACGTTCGGCGTGTCGCGCGGCGGCGTGCGCGAGGATGCGCACACCCTCCAGAAGTTCGCGCGCCGCTGAGGCAAGGGGTGGAAAGATTACCGTGAACCAGCAGAACCGCACCGACGTCAAGGTCATCTTCGCCCTGACGACGCTCCATTTCGCCGGCGATTTTTATGTCTCCTTCGTCAACCCGCTCCTGCCGGTCCTGGTCGAGAAATTTGCCCTGTCGCTGACACAGGTCGGCCTGATCGCCGGGATGATGCGGATGCTGGCCTTTGTCGTCCAGCCGCCCGTGGGCTATTTTGCCGACCGCTACCGGTCGCGCGTCTTCATCCTGGGCGGGCCGCTGCTCTCCATTGTCTTTATCGCCACCATGGGGTTCGCCCCCTCTTTTCCGGTCCTGCTGCTCTTCGTGGCGCTGGGGTCGATCGGCGCCGCGATGTTCCATCCCTCCATCGCCGGGATGATCGCCAACTACGCTGGGCGCCACCTCGGGCTGTGCCTGTCGGTCTTCAATATGGGGGGGACGCTCGCCTTCGGTCTCGGGCCGCTCTTCATCGCCTACATCGTTAGCCGCTGGGGGCTTGAGGCCGCCGCCTGGACGGCCGTGCCGGGGCTTGCCGCCATGGCGCTGCTGTTTAAGGTCGTCCCCGCGCCCCGGGGGGAAGGGCTGCGCGGAGAGGGGTTCTTCCATGCCATCCGGGAGGCCTTCGGGGAGATGTGGAAGGCGGTGGTCCTGATCTGGCTGGTGATGGTCATCCGCGCCTTCGTGACCCAGGCTTTCCTGGCCTTTACCCCCATCCTGTACGCGCGGGAGGGGCATTCGCTGGTCTCCATCGGGTTTGTCCTGTCCGTATTCACCGTGGCGGGGACGGTGAGCGGGGTCGCCGCCGGCCATCTCTCCGACCGGATCGGCTACAAGCCGATTTACTATGTCGCCTTTATCATGGCCACCCCCTTTCTCCTGGCGATGCTTTTCCTGGACGGCGTCTGGGTCTATGCCAGCGCGGCGCTGGCGGGGTTCTTCATGTTTGCGACGCTGCCGCTGGGCCTCGTCATGGCGCAGAAGCTGGCGCCCCGCGGCAAGTCGATGGTGTCGAGCCTCATGATGGGCCTCGCGGTGGGGCTGGGCGGGATAATGACGCCCCTCATCGGAGGCCTCGCTGATCTTTTCTCCATCCGGGCGGTCCTCTTTGTTCTGGCCCTTGTCCCGCTTACCAGCATCGGTCTTGTCCGATTCTTCCCCGAGGAGAAGCTCCGGGAACAGTTCCTCGCCGGGTAGCATCGCTGATCCCGCCTGCACTGCCTCAGTTTTGGCGGCTTCGTAAAAAGTCCGGATGCTGCGTTACGCTTCATCCCTCGTCGTTGCGGCGTACGCCAAAGTACGCCTCACTCCTCGGGTTTTGCGCGCCTTGCCTGCGGCCTTTTTACGAAGCCGCCCCCAGTTCAAGGCCTTTTATGACTTTTTACGAGAGCCTCAGTTTTATCCTCCACAAACGGGGATTGCATGTTCGGCGACGTTCCGCCGCGGCAAAATCCTGTTATCCGCCGGCGATGGGCGGGAAGAGGGCGATGACGTCCCCTTCGTCGATGACCGTGTCGAGATTCTGCAGCGAGTTGATGCTGCGGCCGTTTTTCAGGACGATGATGAAGGGCTTGATCCGACCCGGGGCGTCGAAGATCTTCCTTTCCAGGCCGGGATGGGCTTCACAGAGCCCCTTGAGCAGCCCCCCCACGGTCTCCCCTTCCGGCAGGGAGATCTCCTGCTCTTTGGACCCGACAATCTCCCTGAGGTTGGCGAATGCCCTGAACGTGACCTTCATTTTTCTGCCCTCAACCGTATAGTGTCAATGACTGAGCAATGCTTTTTCCCAAAGCGCTGATTGCAATTTTGTATCGAACAGTGATAATTTAATACATCCAATCCCCGTGAAAAGGCAAATATTTTCCGGCAGCGGCAGCAAGGCGCGGTTGCCGGAAGGGTGTCGGGAGCGGGAAGGAGCTTGCCGGACGCTGTTCCGGTCAGGAGAACCGCTTCCGTTGCGACTTCATCGATTTGGCGGCCGCCGGCCGGCGCGCCGGGGAGGGAAAGGAACTGAGCATCCACAATTTCGAAGAGCTTGACGCGCTGCACGCCATCGCCCGCATCCTGGCCCAGCCGCGGGATCTGCGGGAGCAGCTCGAACAGGCGACGGAACGGACAGGAATGAGTTCAAACGAATCGTATAAGATAAATTTGCACAAAGAAAGGATATGATCATGGATGCATTGAAAACGAAGAAGGATGTACTGAAAGTCGTCAAGGAGAGAAACGTCAGTTTCGTTCAATTCTGGTTCACCGACGTCCTGGGCGTCCAGAAGATCTTCAGCATCACCCCTGACGAGTTGGAGGACGGCATGGAGGAGGGGATGGGATTCGACGGCTCATCCATCCAGGGATTCTGCCGGATCGAAGAGAGCGACATGATCGCCATGCCCGATCCGACGACCTTCCAGATCATCCCCTGGCGCCCCTCGGACCGTCCGGTGGCGCGGATGATCTGCGACATCCTTACCCCCGACGGGAAGCCCTATGAGGGCGACCCCCGCTATGTGCTGAAGAAGACCCTCAAGAAGGTCAACGACCAGGGCTACATCTTCTACGTCGGGCCCGAGCTGGAGTTCTTCTATTTTGCCTCCGACAAGGCCCCCGAGTTCCTCGACATGGGCGGCTACTTCGACGGCCTTCCCGTGGACCGGGCGACCGACCTCCGCCGCCAGACAATCTTCGCCCTCCAGGAGATGGGGATCCGGGTCGAGTACAGCCACCACGAGGTGGCCCCGAGCCAGCACGAGATCGACCTGCGCTACGACGAGGCCCTCATCATGGCCGACAAGGTCATGACCTACCGCACCGCGGTGAAGGAAATCGCCCGCCAGAACGGCGTTTACGCGACCTTCATGCCGAAGCCGGTCTTCGGCCAGAACGGGAGCGGCATGCACACCCACCAATCCCTGTTCAAGGGGGGGAAGAACGCCTTTTTCGACGGCCGGGACAAGTACAACCTCTCGAAGATGGCGAAACACTACATCGCCGGCATCATGACCCACGCCCCGGAGATCACCGCGATCTGCAACCAGTGGATCAACTCCTACAAGCGGCTGGTCCCCGGCTACGAGGCGCCGGTCTACGTCTCCTGGGCGCGCCGGAACCGCTCCACAATGATCCGCGTCCCGATGTACAAGCCCGGCAAGGAGAAGGCGACCCGGGTGGAGTACCGCTCGCCCGATCCGGCCTGCAACCCGTACCTGGCCTTCGCCGTGATGCTCGCCGCCGGGATGAAGGGGGTCGAGGAGGCCTATCCACTGCCCGAGCCGATCGAAGAGGACATCTTCGAGATGGACGAGAAGGCGCGCGCTGCGGCGGGGATCACGTCGCTGCCGGGGAGCCTCTACGAGGCGCTGGTCGCCGTGCAGGGAAGCAAACTCGTCCGCGACACCCTCGGCGACCACATCTTCGACAAGTTCATCGAGAACAAGAAGGTGGAGTGGGACCGGTTCCGCACCCACGTGAGCCAGTTCGAGATCGACCGTTACCTGCCGATGCTGTAAGTCGCCGGGCCGCGTAAAATTCAGGAAGGGGAGTCGTCAGGAAATTTCCTTTACGAAGGGGGATCTTTCTGACAACTCCCTTTCCCCTTATCGGGTTCAGTGTTATCATATTTCAACGGTGGGGAGCGGTGATGCTGGATAAAGGACGGGGACAAGCCCTGCTGGTCCTGGAGGACGGGACCGTTTACCGGGGACAGGCCTTTGCCGGGAAGGGCGAGGTCTTGGGCGAGGTCGTCTTCAACACGGGGATGACCGGCTACCAGGAGGTCCTCACCGATCCATCCTACAAGGGGCAGATCGTCGCGATGACCTACCCGCTCATCGGCAACACGGGGATCAACCCGGAGGACATGGAGTCGGCCGGCATCCGCCTGGAGGGTTTCGTCGTCCGGGAATACTCGGATTTTCCAAGCAACTGGCGCTCCCGCCGGGACCTGAAGGAATTCCTGGAGGCCCAGGACAAGCTCGGGGTCGAGGGGATCGACACCCGGGCGCTGACCCGCCGGATCCGGATCACCGGGGCGATGCGGGGCATCCTCTCCACCGAGACGGCGGATGAGGGACTCCTCCTCCAGCGCGTCCGGGCCTATCCCGGTCTGGTCGGCCGGGACCTTGTCAAGGAGGTGACCTGTCAGGCGCCCTACCTGTGGAAGGACGGGGCGCCCCGGGAGATGCCGGACGCCCCGGAAGCCTCTGGCCCTTCAGGCGGCGCAGCTGGGCGCCGGCGGGTGGTCGTCCTGGACTGCGGCGTCAAGTACAACATCCTCCGGAATCTGGAGAAGCGGGGCTGCGAGGTCCTGGTTCTCCCGGCCGCGGCCACGGGGGAGGAGATGCTGGCCCAAAGACCCGACGGCATACTGCTTTCCAACGGCCCCGGAGACCCGGCGGCGCTCCCCTACATCGTGGAGGCCGTCCGCGCGGTCCTGGGGAAGGTCCCTCTTTTCGGCATCTGTCTCGGCCACCAGATTCTGGGGCAGGAGGCGGGCGGCCGGACGGCGAAGCTCAAGTTCGGCCATCACGGGATCAATCAGCCCGTGAAAAACCGCCGGAGCGGGCGGGTCGAGATCACTTCCCAGAACCACGGGTTCGTGGTTCTGCCCGAATCCCTCTCCGGGGAGCGGGAGACCACCCACGAAAACCTAAACGACCGCACATCCGAGGGTCTGCGTTATCCGGACCTCAAGGCATTCAGTGTCCAGTACCATCCGGAGGCGGCTCCGGGACCGAACGATGCGGACTATCTCTTCGACGAGTTCATCCGTCTGATGGATACGGAAAAGGGCGCGCGATGAGGAAATTCATATTGGATATCACGTGAGAATTTGCGCAATTTCAAAATCATGCCCCGGAAGCGTAGCGAAGAGGTGCAGGGTCGAAAAATGTCGGGCGCGGGGGGGAACATGATTTTCAAA
>JAHJXP010000284.1 GCA_018827585.1 Pseudomonadota bacterium
AGGATCGGCGTTTTTGTCTGCCACTGCGGCATCAATATCGGCGGGGTGGTGAACGTTCCGGCGGTCAAGGAGTATGCAAGCGCCCTGCCCAATGTGGTCCATGTGGATGAGAATCTCTACACCTGCTCCCAGGATACGCAGGAAAAGATCAAAAACGCCGTGAAGGAACACGGCTTGAACCGCGTGATCGTGGCTTCCTGCTCTCCCCGGACGCATGAGCCCATGTTCCGCGAGACGATCAGAGAAGCGGGTTTGAACAAGTTTCTCTTCGAGATGGCCAATATCCGCGACCAGTGTTCCTGGGTGCACATGCGCCGGAAGGCGGAAGCGACGGAAAAGGCGAAATTGCTCGTCCGTATGGCCGTGGCCAATGCCCGCTTGAACCGATCCCTATATGAAACGGAAGTGCCCGTCGTGCAGCGCGGTCTTGTTATCGGCGGTGGTGTGGCCGGCATGACCGCGGCTCTCCGTCTTGCCGAACAGGGGTTTGAGGTCTTTCTTGTGGAAGAGGAGGACCGGCTGGGAGGTAATCTCCTTAATCTCCATTATACTATTGAGGGAGGGGATGTGCAGGCCTTTCTCCGGGACCTGATTGACAGGGTATCCAATTCCTCGATCCATCTCCTGCTCAACAGTCTGGTCGTGGATTTTAGCGGTGTCAGGGGAAATTTTACCACCGGCGTCATGACGGCGCCCGCCATGGTTCATCAGAAGATTCAACACGGCATAACCATTCTGGCCACAGGCGCCGAGGAGGAGAAACCCGATGGATACCTCTACGGCGAAGATGTGCGTGTTCTGACACAACTGGAGCTGGAAGACCGTCTCTATAAAGCGGGTGATAAAGGTTCCTGGGGACAGATTTCAAATCTGTCCCCAGAAGTCGTGAAAGAGGTGGTGATGATCCAGTGCGTGGGCTCGAGGAATGAGAAACACCCCTCGTGCAGCCGCACCTGCTGCGCCACGGCTGTAAAGAATGCCCTGAAGCTAAAAAAGCTCAACCCCGCGATGAACATCCGCATCCTTTACCGCGATGTCCGCACTTACGGTTTTCTGGAGACGTACTACGCCCAGGCCCGCAGGGAGGGGATCATCTTCGTCCGGTACGATCCCGAAGAGAGTCCCGAGGTAAAAAAAGAAGGGGAAACCCTCATGATTTCCTTCGAGGATAAAATATTAAAGGAAAGGATGACGCTAAGACCCGATCTGATCGTTCTTTCATCGGCGTCCATTCCCAGGGAAAACAAGGAGCTGGCCAATTTGTTGAAGGTCCCGCGCACCGCCGAGGGCTTTTTCCTGGAGGCGCATATGAAGCTTCGTCCCGTGGACTTTGCCTCCGACGGCATCTATGTTGCGGGATCCGGCCATGCACCGAAATTGATCGGCGAAAGTATTTCTCAGGCCTATGCCGCCGTGGCGAGGGCCTGCACCATCCTTTCCAAAGAGAATCTTCTTGTGGGCGGCATAGTTGCCGTTGTGGAGGGAGAGCGCTGCGCCGCTTGCCTGACCTGTGTCCGCGTATGTCCCTATGAGGTGCCGGTGGTGAATGTGAAGGGCGAGGCGGAGATAGACATCATTAAATGCAAGGGATGCGGCACCTGTGCGGCGGAGTGTCCTGCCGGGCGATAGACCTGATGCATTTTACGACAGGCCAGTTGGAGGCGAAGGTTGGAGCACTGGCGGGGGGATGAGGGGTGAAGGGTGAAGAGGACGCAGGGGCACGGCGTGCCGAGCCCGTAGAAGGTTGAGGTAAAAAAGGTTATGTCAGATAGAGCAGCTAACGGTTTTGAGCCGGAGATTATCGCATTTTGTTGTGAGCATTGAGCGTACAGCGCTGCGGACCTGGCAGGTTCGATGAGATTGAGTTATCCCAGTAATGTGAAGGTGGTAAAGGTTCCCTGCACTGGCCGGGTGGATGTTCTGCTGATTCTGCGCGCCTTCGAGAGCGGGGTTGACGGGGTTTACGTGGCCGGATGCCTGGAGGGCGAGTGTCATTTCCTGCGCGGCAATCTGCGGGCGAGGCGGCGGGTCGAATATGTGAAAGGCCTGCTGGAAGAGGTGGGTTTGGGGGGCGACAGGCTGGAGATGTTCAACATGAGTGCATCTCAGGGCCAGCGTTTTGCACAATTTGCGCAGGAGATGACGGAGCGGATTCGGTTGCTCGGACCGTTGCCGGTAAGAAAGGCGCCGGGCAATGGGTGATGGCTGACGGGTGGGTAAGGAAGTTGTGACCTATGACCGTATTTTAACGGAGGTTTTGTCATGATAGTCGGCAATCGCAAGGATTTTGGCGAGATCCTGGAGAAACTGGGTCCCGCCCGGCGGGTGTTGGTGCTGGGGTGCAACGAGTGCGTGACGGTCTGCGGGGCCGGGGGAGAGCGCGAGGTGGGCGTTCTGGCCTCGGAGCTGCGCCTTTGCTGGAAGAAGGAAGGGGAGACCTTCGATGTCAAGGAGCACACCCTGGAGCGCCAGTGCGATTACGAGTATATCGATCAGATACGCGGTTTTGTAAATGATTATGACGTGATCCTCTCCATGGCCTGCGGCGCCGGCGTTCAGTATGTGGCGGAGACTTATAAGACAAAGCTGGTTCTGCCCGCGGTCAATACGACCTTTCTCGGGGTGACGATCGAACAGGGCGTGTGGAGCGAGCGCTGCCAGGGATGCGGGGCCTGCATTCTGGATATGACGGCAGGCGTCTGTCCCATCGCCCGCTGTGCCAAGAGCCTGCTGAATGGTCCCTGCGGCGGTTCCTCGGGAGGCAAGTGCGAGATCGACAATGAGCTCGATTGCGCCTGGCAGCTGATCGTTGACCGGCTCAAGGAAGCGGGGAGGATGGACCGTTACGAGGAGATATTGCCTGTGAAGGATTGGCGGACCGGTCGCGACGGCGGTCCGCGCCGGAGGGTTAGGGAGGACATGAGGCTGTGAAGACGAATTCCGGGATAGAGAGGATATTGGCGGGCGGGGGATTTGTTGTGACGTCGGAGTGCGGGCCGCCGCGTGGGGCGGATGCGGAGGTGATCCGGAGGAAGGGGGAGTTGCTGCGGGGTGTGGTAGACGGGGTGAATGTGACGGACAATCAGACCTCGGTGGTTCGGATGTCGTCTCTTTCGGCGTGTGTGATATTGAAGGGGATGGGGTTAGAGCCGATATTGCAGATGGTATGCCGGGACCGGAACCGGATAGCCTTGCAGAGCGACATATTGGGGGCGGCGGCTTTGGGGATAAACAACGTTCTTTGTTTGTCTGGGGATCATCAGAAGTTTGGGGATCATCCGCAGGGGAAGAACGTCTACGACATGGATTCGGTGCAGTTGATTCAGGTGGTTTGCCGGATGCGAGACGAGGGGAGGTTTTTGGGGGGCGAGGAGGTGAAGGGGAGGCCGGTGATGTTTGTGGGTGCGGCTGAGAATCCGTTTGCGGATCCGTTTGAGATCAGGGCGCTGCGGTTGGGCAAGAAGGTGAAGGCGGGCTGTGAGTTTATTCAGACGCAGTGCATTTACAATATAGAGCGGTTTTCCCGGTGGATGGAGATGGTATGCGAGAGGGGTTTGCATGAGAGGTGCGCGGTATTGGCGGGGGTGACGCCGTTCAAGTCTGCGGGGATGGCCAATTACATGAAGAAGAATGTTCCGGGGATGGATGTTCCGGAGGAGATGATCGCGCGGATGAAGGGGGTTCCGAAGGAGCGGCAGGCGGAGGAGGGGATCAGGATCTGCGTGGAGACGATTCAGCGGGTGCGGGAGATTCCGGGGGTTCGGGGTATCCACGTCATGGCGATCGAGTGGGAGGAGAAGGTGGCCGAGATCGTCAAGGCCGCCGGACTGCTGCCCAGACCGGAAACACGGGTAGGAGGCCATTGAGAAGCGGATAGCGGGTCTGGTAAAGCCCGCAGGCCGATGCCCGGCAGGAAAAATGGACGCAAATCATTGACGCAAATCCGCCGCTGTGATATTGCGCGTGGCAGAGGAAGCGGCGCCGGAAATATCCCGTCGCGACGGCAGAGAAAGACCCGCGCTGTCGGCCGGGCGGCTCATCGGGTAACTTGGGCGTGGAATCAGTGAGTTTGGGCGGGACGGATTTATTCACAGGGTGCATGTAGCAATAATCAACGCTGAATAGGAGGTATCGCAATGTTCAAGATCACGGATCTGGATCCAACGAAATTGCAGGACTGGCAGGTATCTACTTTATTGGACTCCATATATATGCTAAGCTAAAAGTAAGGTGCATGAGTAGTTACGAAAAGCATTTTCAGAGAAAGGGGTGATTCTTTGATCTAAGGCTAAAATCGTTTGGTATTTTAGTGAGTTAGTATCTGTTAAGGAAAAGTTTTTAAACAATTTTGAAAAGAAAGGGGGAGTAAAAAACATGAGTTTCGAAATTTCAAAAAAATATAATGAGGCAGACCCAAGAAAGCTTGCAGATTGGCAGCTTGGAGATATCGCAGAAGAGAATATGCCCACTGTCGACCAGTGGCAGGATAGTTTGGGCCTTAAAAAGGATGAAATCATTCCCATGGGCAGGCTATGCAAACTCGATTTTATGAAGATTATGGAACGTCTGAAAAGTAAACCAGACGGGAAGTACATTGAGGTTACAGCTATCACCCCTACTCCATTTGGAGAAGGAAAGACGACAACTGCCATGGGTCTGATGGAAGGACTTGGAAAAAGAGGGAAGAATGTCGGTGGTTGTATCCGCCAGCCTTCAGGCGGCCCCACGATGAACATCAAGGGTACGGCTGCAGGAGGAGGAAAAGCCCTCCTCATTCCAATGACTGAATTTTCCCTCGGTCTTACTGGCGACATCAACGACATTACCAATGCCCACAACCTGGCAATGGTTGCCCTGAATGCCCGGATGCAACACGAACGAAATTACGACGATGCCGAATTAGCCAAGCGTAAGCTCAAACGTCTGGACATTGACCCTACAAATATAGAGATGGGCTGGGTCATGGATTTCTGCGCCCAGGGTTTGCGAAATATTACTATGGGTCTTGGGGGCAAGATGGATGGGTTTCTGATGCAATCCAGATTTGGGATTACAGTCAGTTCGGAGATCATGGCGATCCTTTCTATTGTCCGGGACTTGAAAGACCTGCGGGAGAGGCTGGGCAAGATTATTGTGGCCTATGATAAGAAGGGGAAACCGGTCACCACTACAGATCTTGAAGTGGCAGGCGCGATGTGCGCCTGGATGCGGAACACCATCAATCCCACATTGATGTCTACTATAGAATTCCAGCCCTGCATGGTGCATGCCGGCCCCTTTGCCAATATTGCGGTTGGTCAGTCCTCCATCATTGCAGATCGGATGGGTTTGAAGATGTTCGATCACCACGTCACCGAGAGCGGTTTTGCTGCGGATATCGGCTTTGAGAAGTTCTGGAATGTGAAATGCCGGGTAAGCGGCCTCATTCCAAATGTTTCAATCCTGACGACGACGGTCAGAGCCCTTAAGATGCACGGCGGTGGACCTAGAGTCGCGGCAGGGGCGCCCATTCATGAAGACTACTCGAAGGAGAACTTAGGACTTCTGGAGAAAGGGATCCCCAATATGGAGCATCTCATCGGGGTGATAAAGAAATCAGGAATCAATCCCGTGGTCTGCATCAATGCCTTCCATGCGGATACCAAGGATGAAATTGCAATGGTACGAAAGTATGCGGAGCAGGCAGGTGCCCGCTGTGCGCTTTCGGAGCACTGGCTCAAAGGCGGAGACGGCGCCCTTGAGCTTGCCGATGTGGTCTTGGAGGCTTGCAAAGACAAAGTCGACCTCAAATTCCTCTATCCCCTTGAGATGCCACTGCGGCAGAGGGTTGAAACCATTGCCAGGGAGGTATACGGGGCCGCTGGTGTCTCCTGGACTCCGGAGGCCGAAGCCAAAGCCAAACGGTTTGAGGCCGATCCCGTCATGAAGGATTTTAACACCATGATGGTCAAGACCCACCTGAGCCTGACACATGATCCAACTATCAAGGGAACGCCAAAAGGTTGGACACTTCCGGTTCGTGATGTCCTGGTCTTTGCAGGTGCGAAATTCCTTTGCCCGTGTACGGGTACGATCAGTCTGATGCCGGGAACCAGTTCTGACCCAGCCTACAGAAGGGTCGATGTCGATGTGGAAACCGGCAAGGTGAAGGGACTTTTTTAGGCGGAGGGGGGATTTTATTATGACTGCAAAATTGATCAGCGGCAACGAAATTGCCAGGCAGATCCGGGAGGAGTTGGCGGTTGAGACGGCCCGCCTGAAGGAGAAATTCGATGTGGTTCCGGGGCTGGTGACGATCCTGGTCGGGCAGAATCCGGCCTCGATGAGCTATGTGACCGCCAAGCAGAAGACATCCAAGGAACTCGGGTTTTATTCCCTTCAGGATGACCAGCCGGAAACCATTACGGAGGCCGTACTTCTGGCCCTGATCGACCGTTACGACCGGGACCCCAGGATCCATGGAATCCTCGTTCAGCTCCCCCTGCCGAAACACATCAACGAGACGAAGGTCCTCTGCGCCATCGATCCCAAGAAGGATGTGGACGGCTTTCATCCGGTGAATGTGGGGAAGATGACGATCGGCGAGGCGGATTATCTCCCCTGCACGCCGGCGGGGATCCAACAGCTCCTGATCCGTTCCGGCGTGAAGACCGACGGGGCGGAGGTCGTCGTCGTGGGAAGGTCCAATATCGTGGGGAAGCCGATCGCCAACATCCTCCTGCAGAAACAAAAGGGGGCGAACGCCACGGTGACGATCTGCCACACGGGGACGCGGGACATGACGTTTCACACGCGCCGGGCGGACATCCTCATCGTGGCCGCCGGGAAGCCCAAGGCCATCACCGCGGACATGGTCAAGGAGGGGGCGGTGGTCATCGATGTGGGCGTCAACCGGATCGGGATGACGCCGGAAGGAAAGGCGAAGCTCTGCGGGGACGTGGATTTCGAGACGGTGAAGGAAAAGGCCTCCCTGATTACGCCGGTGCCCGGAGGCGTGGGGCCGATGACGATAACGATGCTGATGATGAACACCGTCAAGGCGGCCAAGCTCGCGGCAGGGGTTGTCTGAAACCCGAATACACTTTGGGATTAACACAGGGTGCGCAACGGTCGTTGTGATGGCCGTTCGCACCCATATGAAAAAGGATGACCCCTATGCTTATCATTGCGGAAAGGATCAATGCCTCGCGAAAGCAGATCGCCCAGGCCATCACCGGAGGGGATCGGGCCTTCATCCAGGCCGAGGCGAAGGCGCAGACGCTCGCCGGGGCGCACTACATCGACGTCAATGCCGGAACATTCGTCGGCGAAGAGGCCGACAGGCTGAAATGGATCGTGGAGGCGGTTCAGGAGGCGACGGAGCTGCCGCTTTCCCTCGACAGCCCGGATGCCGCCGTGATCGGGGCGATGCTCCCTCTGCTGAAAAAGGCGCCGATGATCAATTCCATCAACCTGGAACCCTCCCGGCTCGAAGGGATCCTGCCGCTCGTCCTCGAATACAGGACCAAGGTCGTCGCCCTGTGCCAGGCGGAACGCGAGATGGGCGAGACGACGGAGGCCAAGGTGGCGCTGGCGGGCCGGCTGGTGGAGAAGCTCACGGGGGCGGGAGTGCCCCTCGATGATCTTTACATCGACCCCCTGGTGTATCCCCTCTCGACGAATCCGCAGTCGGCCGGCGCCACGCTGAATGCCATCGGCGAGATCATGAAGCGGTTTCCCGGTGTCCACACGATTTGCGGACTGACGAATGTCTCCTACGGCCTTCCAGCGCGGAAGCTGGTCAACCGGGCATTTCTTGCCGCCGCGATTACAATGGGCCTCGATTCGGCCATCATCGATCCGACGGACAGGCAGCTCTACGCGATGCTCAAGGCCGTGACGCTCGTTGCCGGCAAGGATGACTTCTGCATGGGCTACATCGGCGCATTCCGGGAGGGGCGCCTGGAATAGCGGCTTCGTAAAAAGTCCGGATGCTGCGTTGCGCTTCATCCCTCGTCATTGCGGCGTACGCCAAAGTACGCCTCACTCCTCGGGACTCGCGCGCCTTGCCTGCGGCCTTTTTACGAAGCCGCCCCCAGTTCAAGGCTTTTTTATGACTTTTTACGAGAACGTCAGGCTTTGCCCCCCGGGGGCGGCAGATGCGGAAAGGCGTCCGTCATGTGGGGGATGAACATGGCGGCCATGAACTCCTCCTGGAACTCCGCCTGGGTGATCAGTTCGAGGTATTCGACCTGTCTGGCGATCCTCTCGGCCTCCGCCCGCTTCTCCCGGTCGAGCAGCGCGATCCTCGCCCCGTCGCCCGCCGCATTCCCGACCGAAGAGACGCAATCGAGATCGCAGTCGGGAAACATGCCTAAGATCAGCGCCGCCTTCTTGTCGATGTAACTGCCGAAGGCACCGGCGAGGATCACCCGGTCCAGCTTTTTGATCCCCAGGCGTTTCATCATCAGCTTGGCGCCCGTATAGAGGGCGCCTTTAGCGAGCTGAACGCTCCGGACGTCCTGCTGGCCGATCGTGATCTCCTCGTCCAGTGCAGTCTCTTCGCGCCAGGCGACGATGAACTCCGGTTTCCCGCCGTTCATCCGGAGGCGCGGCGTTGCGAGATCGGTGCGGAAGCGGCCGCTGTTATCGATAACCCCTGCGCGGTGGAGTTCGGCTACCCCGTCGATGATCCCGGAGCCGCAGATCCCCTTGACGCCGGCGAGGGGGAACTCCGGCCGCCAGCGCTCCTCGCCGATGATCTTGAAGGAGACCTCCAGCGTTCCGGGATCGATCCGGATCCGCTCGATCGCCCCGGGCGCCGCCCGCACGCCGAACCGGATGTGCGCCCCCTCCAGGGCGGGACCGGTGGCGCAGGAGGAGGAGACGAGCCTTTCCCGGTTTCCCATGACCAGTTCCCCGTTCGTGCCCACGTCGATGAT
>JAHJXP010000210.1 GCA_018827585.1 Pseudomonadota bacterium
CCCGGGACGCTGCATAGGCGAGTCACCGCCTCGCGATAACGATCCGTGGTCGACAGTTCTTTCAACAACCGCGTCTGTTGTTCGATCAGTTCACTCACCATCAGATACTGCTTCAAACGATGAACGAGCGTGGCTGGAGTCGCCCTCCCTCATATAAGACAGTCAGTCGCTACCTTCTTCGCAAGACGTCGCGTCCAATGCTCAGATCGTGAAGTTGCAGGGATTGGTGGGCCATCTGAGAAGAACTTTGATCGTCCAATCCACAGTGACACGCTTGCTGAAAGTCCCGGAGCTTCGCCCAAGGATCGTCGGCTCTACGTTCAGGTTCATGCGGTTGGGGCCGCACGAAAAGAGCTACGTTCTTTCTCGTCTCCAGAACTATAAGTTCGCTGGCGGCGCGCTACCCGATTTTTGCGCTGCCGTTGGTATCTCGACGTCCACCATCGAGCGATGGGCAGCAGCCTGCGCACGATACGGCGAGGCAGGACTTTACGCGCGAACGCGGCGCAAGTTCGCCAAGCGCGCCAGCGCCAAGGAGACCAACGCGCGAATACTGGAACTTTTTCACAATCAGCCGCGGACCTATGGCATCAATAGGGCAAGTTGGACTGGAGAAAGTTTAGCTGACGCACTCCACCGCACATTTCGGATAACTATCTCCGGAGGAAGCGCCAGAAGGCATCTTCGTCGGGTTGGATATACGATGCGGAGGGCCAAACAAGTTCTCACCAGTCCCGATACCGATTATCGGGAGAAGGTAGAAACCCTTCTGCAAACGCTGCAAACGCTTCGAGAAACGGAGATGTTGTTCTTTGTAGACGAACTCGGACCTCTTCCGGTCAAGAAACATGGCGGTAGATTGTTCGTAAAAAAGGGGGAGGCTTTTGTCGTACCCCAATATCAGACTCCGAAAGGTTCAATCATCCAGGCCGGGGCTTTGAGTGCGACCACAAACCAGATGACCTGGTGCTTTGTTCAGTCGAAAGATAGCAGGGCAATGGTTGACCTAATTGAAATCCTGTTCAACCAGCATCGAGATAAAACTCGTCTCTACATCACTTGGGACGCCGCATCTTGGCATGATTCGATCTCGCTGGTTGACTGGCTTGAGACCTTCAATCAGCAGACGATAAAGACAGAGGAGGGACCGCTGCTCGCACTGCTGCCGCTACCAAGCTGCTCTCAGTTTCTCAACATAATTGAGTCCGCATTTGGTGTGATGAAGAAGGCTGTCATTCACCATTCTGACTACCAATCTGACGACGAAATGAAGACTGCGATCTCTCAGCACTTTGTCGAGCGAAATGTGTACTTTCAAGAGAACCCGAAACGTGCCGGCAAGAAGATCTGGGAGATCGACTTCTTCCGGGACATGGATATCCTCCGCTCGGGAAATTATCGTGAATGGTGAAGCCCATGGACACAACCCTCTTTGTAATAGACGCGACATTTCTTCTGGAAGCAACCCGCAAGACCTTCCACGGAGCGCCTCTGTTGAAGGACGCCAATGGACATGACACAACGATGCTATTTGGATTCGTGCGAGACCTTTTTCGCCTACGCAACCGGCTTGGCGCGAGGAACGCTCTCGCTGTTGTGGGCAATGATCGGACTGACTTGCCTGAACCAGTCTTGGCTGACGTTATTGATTTCCTGCAGAGACTTCGCGTCCCAGTCGTTCAGTCGAACGGTGCCCGAGCAGGCGACCTATGTGCTGGTCTGAACTCGCACTGCAACTGGATAGTTTCATCAAACAAGGCGATGCTTCAATTGATTAGTGACCGATGTGGCGTCATCTTCCCGATGAAAGGAGGAGAAATAGATATTGTCACAAACAAATCGATACATCAGCGATTTGGAGTACGTTCGCATCAGGTCCCGTCTTTTCTGACGCTTACGGAGAAAAACGGGCATGATCCAGTTCTTACTCATAGGCAGGCAGTGAGATTTCTGGAGTTATACGGGAGTCTTGAGGCTGGCTTGGAAGAGGCGCAAGCCGGCGATTTGGACCAGGTTAGGCGGAAGCTGCTTGCGAGGAGGGACGTTCTCTTAGAACGTTGCCATGCGCTCCGATTCAGCGCCGCATCGTGGGAGGGGATGATCCGAAGTCCTCCTTCGGAAACCAGGTTGATAGACGATGAAGAGGAGGCAGCGTCTGTATTGAGGGCGTACGGCTTCTGGTCCCTGATTCGACTGCTACCGTTGTCAGATATTACAGAGAACATCTCGGATATGTTAGGCGGGGAGACTTCGGCAGATTACAGGGCAGTTCGCACGAGAACAGATTTCGAAGAGCTGGCGAAATTGGTTAAAGAGGCCCGAGTCTGCGCCATCGACACCGAGGCTAGCGATAAGGATCCGAGGAATGCCTCGCTTTATGGCGTGGCATTTTCAGTGAGGGAGCGGCAGGGGATCTATGTGCCTCTTACGCAGGCGGACCTGGATGGCGTTTCTTCCGATGAGGTTCGGGCATGGTTGATCGAGTTGTTCAAGGGCAAGACGAACTTCATTGGGCATAACATCAAATACGATTATGTGATCCTCTGGAAACATGGCATCAAGGTGCGCGCTGTACATTTTGATACGATGTTGGCTGCCGGAGAGTGTTTTGGAGATTGGGAGTTTTTCAACCTTGGCGAAGTCTCGAGAAAGTTGTTGGGGAAAACGATCAAGCGATACGGGGATATCGTCGAGAAGGGTCAGACTTTCCTGGACGTCCCATTCAAGGAACTGGTAGACCATGCCTGTACGGATGCTGATATGGCGCTTCGACTGTACAGTAGGCTCTGCGAGGAGCTTCGCAAACGGGGGATAGAAGAGGTGTTCCTGAAGGAAAGAATGGGCTTGCTTGCGTCGCTCGCCGAGAGAGAATGTGAAGGTGTCAGAATAGATGTGAAGAGAATCACAGCATATGCGGCTCGCTTTGAGAAGCAGGCGGACGACCTCAAGAAGTCGATTTTGGAGAAAGCGAGTTTTGAGTTTGATCCGGACTCACCGAAGGCGACAGGTGATGCGTTGCGAAAGATGGACTCGTTGAGGGAGAAAATAGGCTCGCGTGGGCCAACGCAATCAGAAATGGAGCAATTGGCGTGGCGTGATCCTCTGGTAGCGCGGATTGTGAGATATAGACGGATCCGTAAGCAACTTCGGGATATTGATTCGATCATCAATGCTACAAAGCAGGGGAAGGTCTTCCCGTTGTTCAGTCAAATAAGGTCACCGCACCTGAGTTTGACCTCGGCTGGTCCGAACATGGATGAGGCCTTGAGAGCGGGTGCAGTCATCGACGAACTGTTACGCAATGAATGGGCTGATGGCAAGAGGTCATTGCATAGGTTGCAGCAGGTAACGGGGGACGCCGTTCTCAAGGACGAACTGGTCAAGGGCCGGCGGTCAGGTTTCAAATCGGGCGACAGCGATGTAGACGGATTGGAACAGTTGGATATCGTGCTTTCGACAGCGATTGGTCTTTCGGACGCGGCGATGTGTAAGCGCTTCCTTATCAGCCCGGAGAAGGCTGCCAAGATCCGCACAAGGTTGCGGGGACGTTATGAGCTCGCCTTTGAATGGTTGGAACGCTTTTGCAGAGAAGCAATGGCGCAGGGCTACGCGGAATATGCTGGCCAGCGGAAATACATAGAGGGGCTTCGAAGCTCCAACATCGACAAGAAGAATAAGGCAGCGAAGGCTGCCGTCAGATGGCTGCTGCACTACGCATAGGTCACCTGAGCATGGGGCCTCCACGGAAGGGTGTAAAAAGGACTGTGTGGCTGGTTGCAGCGCCCTGCAGAACGACGTTATTCGACGTGAAAGAAATTGCAGACTACGACTGGCAATCCTCACTTCGATTCCAAATCAAAAACCATCGACTTGTAGTTGAAATAAAAAAAGCTGTGCCGAGAAGACTCTTTTTTTATGCATCATGTGTTGGGGACGGCCGGAAAAACAAATAGAACAGGGGTCGCATCATCGATGCAACCCCTGGTTTTTATTATTGGCGTCCCCACGGGGAGTCGAACCCCGGTTACCGGCGTGAAAGGCCAGTGTCCTAGGCCACTAGACGATGGGGACGTCTTGAGCGGATGAAAAAATACACTGCATGCCTGTTGGCATTCCCGTAAGAAGGGGCAGCTTATATAATGTTGACCGGGAGATGTCAAGCGCCAATTGCGGACGCCAAAGCGGGCGGTGGATGATGGGCGAACGGCAGGAGGGCGGGATCAGTCGAAGACAACAGGATCGCGCAGGATCGCCTCCCGGGCTTTCCAGGCCAGCGCGGCGACCTCGGGATGGGTTTCCTTCAGTGAGGTGAGCTGCCGGAGGTTGTCGGCGGTCCGCATGACGAGCATGGCCATATCCCCTTCGGCGATCCCGACCTTCCGGATGATCAGGTTCCAGTTGCCGCCCGCCGCCCATTCGTAGATCACCGCCGCCGGCCACAAGTAGAGAGGGGCGACCGGGAAACCGCCCGCCTTCAGCCGTTCCGCCAGGTCCGAAAGGGTTTTCATCACCCGGTCGTAGGCGCGGGTCAGGCGGCTGGGGAGATCCTTCCGGGCCATGTTCAGATCCTGGTCCCCGTCATAGACGAAAGGGGCGATGACGGCCGCCAGGAGCCTTTCATCATCTCGGGGCAGGACGCCCCGCCGGATAGACTCCGCGACGAGGAGGGGCTGATCCAGGCGGAGCTTGGCGGCCCAGATCCCGTTTTCCGTCAGGCGATTATTTTCAGCCACGAACCCCTCCTGCTGGAGAAAGCGAAGGTGCCTCTGAAAATCCGTCCAGAGATCGGTCTTTTCCCCGGCCGGCCGTCCTGGCGCCGTTCCGAGGCGCCGCTGCCAGCTCGCTAGGGAATTCGCGAAGATCTCCCGGATATCTTCCGGCGTCTGGGAAAGGAGGAGGTTGAGAACCATCGAAAAGTCGCTCCGGATCCGGCTCGCAATCGCTTCCGGTTTCTTCAGCAGGAGTTTCCGGATGTGGACGAGGTCCATGAACCGTCCCGGCGCGACGAGCATGAATCCCACCCGGTCCTGACCCCGTCGGCCTGCCCTTCCCGTCATCTGGTGAAATTCGGTGCCGGAAAGGGGTGCGAAATCGCGGCCGTTGAAGAGATCGGAATTCATCAAAACGATCGTCCGGGCGGGGAAGTTGACCCCTGCGGCGACGGTGGAGGTCGCGAAGATCGCCCGCAGTTGTCCCTTTTTCATCAGCGTTTCCACCAGAAACTTCCAGGCGGGAAGCTGCCCTCCGTGATGGGAGGCCACGCGAGCCGCCCGGAGATCATTAAGATGCCTGTGGTTCCGGAGGTAGGGAAAGCGCTCCAGGAGCGCCTCCAGTTCGGTCAGGAATGTTTCGTCCCCTGTTCCGCCTTCCGGCGGCGCGCATTGCACGAGGGCCGCGTCGCACTCAGAGCGGGATTTGAGGAAAAAGATCGCCGGCAGGAGACGAAAATGGCCCAGGACTTCTATCATCTCTCCGAACGGGGGGCCGCCCCGGTCCGGACGACCGTGAAACCGCCGGCCGATGAAGTCGCCGATCCCCCCGAAGAGCCTGTTCTTCTCGACCAGGGGCATGAGGCGTCCCGACGGGTGGAGAAACAAGGGGTAAAGGGGTACGGGCCTTTTCTCTTCCCGGATCACCCGGCAGGGCTTCCCCCGGACGGAGGTAAGCCAGGCGGCGATCTCCTCGCCGTTGCCGATGGTCGCCGACAGCAGCAACAGGCCGATCCGGGCGGGGAGATAGATCATGATCTCCTCCCAGACGACGCCTCGGTCCTGGTCCCCGAGAAAATGGGCCTCGTCGAGGATGACCAGATCGCAGTTCAGGTTCTCCCCGCTGTGCATGGCGTCGTAGAGCTGGTTCCGGAGGATTTCGGTGGTTCCGACGATGATCGGGGCGTCGGTGTTTTCCTTCGTGTCGCCGGTCACGATCCCGACATTGGCCTCGTCGAAGAGGTGGCCGAAGTCGACCCATTTGGCATTGGTGAGGGCCTTCAGGGGAGAGGCGTACCAGCAGCGGCCGCCCTTGAGGAAGACGGACCGGATGGCCTCCTCGGCAATCCAGGTCTTTCCGGAACCGGTCGGGGCCATGACGAGGCAATCGGCATCCCGGATCGCCTCGAGGGCTTCGATCTGAAACGGGTCCGGCCTGAACGCAGCGGCGGGAGGTTTCCCGATCTTTGCGAAGACCCCTTTGAGCGCCGGTTCCGCCTCGGGCTTCATCCGGACATGGGGGCGGGATCGCCTCCCCCCGATGGAGCGGCGGGACGCGCCTCTCTTTGGCTGGTTCCCGGTTGTTCCGGGAGGTCTTTTTCGGGGAGATGATTTACGTGTCATAGGGGTGCTCATCAGGGAAGCGCGGCGCCGTAAAGGCCGAAAGTCCGATCGCACATGGTATGCGCAAGTTCATCTCCGCGCTCCCGCCGCAAATTATGACGACTTCGTAAAAAGTCCGGATGCTGCGTTGCGCTTCATCCCTCGTCGTTGCGGCGTACGCCAAAGTACGCCTCACTCCTCGGGTTTCGCGCGCCTTGCCTGCGGCCTTTTTACGAAGCCGCCCCCAGTTCAAGGCTTTTTATGACTTTTTACGAGAGCGTCAGATATTCGCAGCGGGCCGGTGCGGATCATCGCCCCGTCGGCTTTTTCGGGATGCGGCCCGTGTTGATGCACTCCGAACGGAGCCGGCGCCCGAGGATGCGCTCGTACATCCGGCCGATCTCCAACAACTGTTCCACATCCACCCCGGTTTCGATCCCCATCTCGTCCATCATCACGACCATGTCCTCGGTGGAGGTCAGGCCGACGATGTTGGGGTCGGCGTAGTAGTATTTCCCGGTTCCGGACACCGGGCAGCCGTCCACGAAGTTGGCCGGCTGCCCGCCGGTGCCGCCGAGGGTGGATTCAAAATGGGTGATCCCTGCCTGGAGGGCGGCCAGCACATTTGCCAGCCCCCAGCCGCGGGTCACGTGAAAATGGGCGACGTGCAGGTTCGGATCCGGCATGGCGTCCATCACCATGGAGAAATATTCGTAAACCTTGTTCGGGGGCGCCGACCCGTCGTGGTCGGCATGCTCGATGTCGTCCGCCCCGATGTCGAGGAAGCGCCGGGTGAACTCCACGGCCTTCTTCAGTTCGGTTGGCCCTTCGATAGGGCAGCCCCAGATGGTGGAGACGGTGCCGTTGACCTTGATTCCGTTTTCGTGGGCCAGCTTGATGTATTTTTCACACATCTTCCAGTACTCGTCGAGGGAAAGGCCGGAATTGCGGCGGTGATGGGATTCGCTGGTCGAGACCATGAAGAGGATGCGGTCCGGCCCCCAGCCTTTCTGCCGGGCGTCGAAGGCCTTCTCGGCGGCCTTCTCCCGGATGGTAACGGCGGTGATGACAACGTCCTTGAGCTTATCCTTGATCAGCTTGCTGCTGCGGATCTCCTGCAGCAGTTGATCGGCGTCGGTAAACTGAGGCATTCCCTTGGGGTTTCCCAGATTGGTGACCTCCAGCCGCTTGAAGCCCGCAAGGACGAGCTGCTCCACGAGCCAGAGCTTGGCCTGGGTGGGGATCGTCTTGTGTTCGTGCTGGAGCCCGTCGCGAACCGTAATTTCGCCGAGAACCACTTTCGCTGGATATTTCATGATTGCCATTTTTCCCCTCTCCCGGAGCGCAAGCCCCTGATCCATGGCCTCAAGCCGGATTGATAAAAATTCTGGAGCAGCGGAGAAGTTCCGCTAACATCTTCCGCCATTTCCTGTCAAGGCGAAAATGGCGGCCGGCGGTCAGGGATGGGGAACGGACGTGGGGCCGTCTCCGGCGGCATGAGTACCGCAATGCGTTTTGAAACCCTGTCGGCGAGCCGTCCGAGGAGAGTCGTGTCCATGCCGGGCTGATAACGGTCCGGCGACGCGTCGCCGTGGTTCAGGCTGCCGATGGGCCGGCCGTTGAGGGTGAGGGGCGAGACGGCCAGCGACCGGAGGAGATACTTCCGGCTGGCAGGGAGCAGGCGAAAGAATGCTCTCAAGTCGCCGTTGGCCAGCAGCGGGGGGCTGCCGTCGGGGATGACCGCAAGGAAGGCGTCCTCGGCGAGGATGTTCAGGCGGTCTCTCAGGAACTCCGATTTTGCCAGATCCGCAAGCAGGCCGGCAGTCTCCGGCCTGCGTATGAAGGAGAGCCAGACGAAGGGGATCGAGAACTCCCTTATGATCTCCTCAAGCAGGACCTCGAAGAGTTCCCCGGCCGTACGGCAGACGGCGAGACGATCTTCCACCCTTTGGAATTTTGACGCGATCCCTACGTTGATCTTCAGGATGTCCGGGTCATTCATCGGGGGCTTCCTAAGCGGTCGCAAACTCCGCGACGAGGATCGTATGGTCCGACGGCCTTTCCGCCAGACGGGGCGCCATGTCGATGTCGCAGCGGAGCGATCTTTCGGCCAAGACCGGCGTGGCGAGGATGTGATCGATCCGCCAGCCCAGGCCCCGTTTCACTGCCCCCGGGACCCGGTAATCGAAGAAGGTGTAACGGCCCGCCTCCCCCGGATGGTGTTTCCGGAAGACGTCGACGAAGCCCCACGACCGGACGGCGGCGTAAGCCTCCCATACCTCCGGCGTGAAGCAGACGTGGCCAAGGATTCGCTTGGGGTCGTGGACGTCTATCGGCGCCGGGGCGACGTTGAGATCGCCGCACCAGATGAGGGGCGCCGCCGGAGACCAGTTGCGGGTGAGGAGATCCCGCAGCCGGTCATACCAGGCGAGTTTGTAGGCAAAATGAACAGAGTCCCGCTCCCGCCCCTGGGGGACGTAGGTGTTGACCACGGGGATCCCCGAAAAGACTGCAGCAAGCAGACGGTCTTCGTCGGCCGGGCCGCCGTCGGGAAGGCCGCAGCATACCTCCTGCGGCTCTTCCCGGGAGATCATTGCCACGCCGTTGTACTGCTTTTCCCCCCGGAAAACCGTCCGGTAGCCTGCCTCGGCGAATGCGCCGGCGGGGAACTGGGCGTCCTCCACCTTCGTTTCCTGCAGGCACAACACGTCGGGCCGATTTTCGGCGAGCCAGGGTAGGATGATGTGGAGACGGCTCCGGATGGAATTGACGTTGTAGGTCGCAATCCTGAAGGTCCCCATCGGCGCTGTTCCCCTACCGCAGATAGGCCGGCAGCTCCGCCGGTTCCTTTCCGACAAAGCTGCACGGCGCGCCGCAGTCCTTGCAGGGATTCTTGACCGCCGGCAGGGGCGGCTCCCCCTTGATCCCCTCGATGAGATCGAGACACCGGTTCACTTCCGCATCCTCGCCCTCGACGATCAGGGTGACGGCGCCCTCCGCTCCCCCCCAGCCGCCGGAGGCGTAGTGGACGGCCTTCAGGCCGAAAAGGATGTCGACGGCCTCGATTTCCGTGACGATCCTGCCGTCCGCGACGCAGGCCATCCCGACCCGGCAGCCGATGGTCCGGCCCAGCATCATTTTCCCGCCGTAGAGCGCCGCTTCTTCCACGGAAGGGATGAGTTTTTCCAGGCCGACCGGATAGATCGTCGCGACTCCCTGGGCCTTAAGTGCCATATAGGACTGTCCCATCATCCCGCCGCCCACGCCCGCCATGAGCACCCCGACATTGCCGAACGGATCGACGGCGTTGGCCCCCTTGATAAAGATGTCGCCGGGGGTGAGCTTTTCGATGACGGCGCCCGGTTCCACCTCGATGACCTCTCCCTTGTGAAACGATACCGGTCTGGCCCTCAGCCCCTGGCCCAGGACACACAATACCCCCTTGATGATCTGGCCGGCGACGTATTTCTCCTTGTCGATCTTCTCCTTCAGCAGTTCTTCCAGGATGAAGCCGTTGGTAGAGCCGCGCCCGACGACGAGATACCCCTGGTCCTTTGCCTGCTGCACTTCCGGCATTGCCGCGACCGCCTTGCCGAGCAGTCTTTTCGATTCCGAAGACGTTAACGTAAACAGGGCCTGCATGATTTTTGACCTCCTTGTTGAATTTGTGCAATCATTGACACGTCTTTTACGGAGATGTCAACGTTTTTCCGCAGTCTCTTGAGAGGGGGGCGGCCGATTGCGACGGCTCGTCAGCGGGGGCGGTTGGTCAGGTAGACGCCGCCCAGGACCAGCGTTGCGCCCATCAGGAGGGAGAGGTTGACGGCCTCGGCGAGCAGAAGCCAGCCGAAAAAGACGCCGCTCACCGGGACGAAATTGATGAAGACGGCGGCGCGGGAGGGGCCGATCGCCCTGATCCCCTCATAGTACCAGAAGAAGCCCAGGACCGTGCCGAAAAAGCCGAGATAGAGGAGGCCGATCCAGTCCCGGAAGGGGAAGCCGCCGATGAGCCCCGTGATGTTTTCCATCAGCGCCGGCGGCAGCAGGGCGGCGCAGCCGATGAGGCAGGAATAGGTCACCGCGGCGAGCGGCGAGAAGTCCCTCATGATGAACTTGCCGATGAGGGAATAGGCGACCCAGCTCGCCACGCAGCCGAGGATGAAAACCTCGCCCCACCCCACGCCCCCGGTGAAGAGAGAAAGAATGTCCCCCCGGGAGATGACGAGCGTTGCGCCGGTCAGGCACAGGAGGATGCCCATCGCTTTTCCGGCATCGAGCCGTTCCCGGAAGAAAAAGGCCGACAAAAGCGAAATGAAAACGGGGTTGCTCGCGACGATGAGCGAGGCCCGTCCCGCTGAGACCGTCTTCATCCCGAAGAAAAAAAAGACGTTGTAGGCGAAGACCCCCGTCATGCCCAGGAGAATGGCGGGGATGATCTGATGCCGTTTAAGCGGGGGAACACGGCCTTCTTTCAGGATGATCATGGCGATCAGGAAAAAGGAGGCCGTGAAAAAGCGCAGAAACGATGCGGAATAGGGGGCGACATCCTGGGCGACGACCCTGGCTGCGACGAAGGTCCCGCCCCAGAAGATCGCGGTCAGAAAGAGTTTGCAGTAGACGACCATGATTCGCTCCCTGCCGTTGAATGGTGTGTTCCTGTTAAGAATCCAAGTTTCTCAGCAGCTTGCTGAAGAGAGCTTCAATCTTCGGGAGACCCGGCGCGAAGACGGGCGCTTACGGGCTGGAGACTTTCGATCAAATCGCCCGTCGTGTCAAGAAAAATGCGCCGCCCATTATCCGTATACTTTTTCCGGCGATCGCTGTATCATAGCGGCGGTTTAACCAGGGGCGCTCTTTTATGTCCGAAGTGCGGCGCCCGCGACCGCCGGAAACCAGCAAACCCCGCGGCAAACCGCTCCGGGGCAAATCGTCGAACGGGAGGTCATCACCATGCCGAAATTTTCCTTTTGGCCGGCCGTGGGATCAGTCGGCTGGAACCTGGGGCTGCTCACTGTCGGGAGTACGCTGTGCGCCGTCGGGGTCAACGGCGTCCTGATCCCTCATCACTTCGTGAGCGGCGGGTTGACGGGGGTGGCGCTCATCGTCCATTATCTCGTGCCTTTTCTCTCCGTCGCCCTGATCTACGCCCTCGCGAACGTGCCGCTGTTCATCGCCGGCTGGTTCTTCATCAGCCGCCGGTTCTTCCTCTACAGCATCGCCGGGACACTGATCTTTTCAGCCGCCGTGCAGTGGGTTCAGATTGAGGTGCCGGTTCAGGACAAGCTCCTTGCCGCCCTCCTGGCCGGGCTGATCATGGGGACGGGGTCGGGGATCATCCTGAAATCGCTGGGGTCGGCGGGCGGGACCGACATCCTGTCGGTGATCCTCCTCCAGCGCTTCACCGTCCGCATGGGGACGACGGTCCTGGGCTTCAACAGCCTGGTGCTGGCGGCGGCGGCGTTTCTCTTCTCCCTCGAGGACGCCCTCTTTACTCTCATCTACCTCTACGTCTCCACGAAGATCGTGGATCTGGTCGTGACTGGCTTGAGCCAGCGGAAGGCGGCATTCATCATCTCGCCCAATTGGGAGCAAATCTCGCACAGGATACTCGATGAGATCCACCGGGGGGTGACGATCATCCGCGGTCAGGGAGGCTATTCGGGAAACGAGCAACGGATCCTCTATACGGTCGTCACCTTCCAGGAAGTGGCGACCCTCAAGCAGATCGTCCGCCGCGAGGATCCGGCCGCCTTCGTCGTGGTCACCGACACGATCGATGTGATGGGGAGCCGCATCGGGAACCAGCCCCACTGGTGAAGGCCGCCCGCTTTCTCGCAGGCCTCCAGTGGGGAAGCCGACCGGTCGGGGATAGGCCCTGTGCAGGCGGAAACGCTACTGCCTGAGAGCCTCCCGGATCTGACGGCCCGTTTCCGGCCCTTCGATCGCCTTTTCCATCGCGTCCGACAGTACGCCGTTGATCTGGCTTTCCAACTTCTCCTCCGAAAAGAGGATATGGTCCAGGGAAGAACTGCTCTCCGAGG
>JAHJXP010000211.1 GCA_018827585.1 Pseudomonadota bacterium
CCGTAGAGCTTGGTCAGCTCTTCCATCCGGATGACAATCTCTCTTTCCACCTCAGCGTCTCCCCATCTTGATGAACAGGAAGCTCAGTCCCGCGATCACCGCGAGGATGATCCCGATCCCGATCCACCCCCAGGCAGAAGAGGCCTTTACCGTGACCCGCATCTCCACGGTTTTGTCCGCCCTTTCCCCGTTGGTCATGATGCCCACGGAGTAGTCCCCAACCAGAGACTGGGGCCCGGGGGTCACCTTGACCTCCACCTGCTTCATTTCTCCCGGTGCGAGGGCCTCGATCTTCTCCGGCGTGAAGGTCGTCTCCCAGTTCTCCGGCTTGAACGACGAGAAGGAGATGTTCCGGTTCACGGCGGAGCCGGTGTTCTTCACGAAGAGGGAGAAGGTCGTGGGTTTGCCGGCAAAGGCCTCCAGCGACAGGATCCCGTTGGGCGTCCCGGCGTCTAACTTGTAGGTCCCCGTGAGATTGACCGTGAGCTTCGCTTCCGCCTTGCTCTCGCCGGAGCTGATCCGGACGAGGATCGGGTACTCCCCGGCGGCGGCGTTCCGGGGGGGCGTGACTTCCACGGCCACGGTCTGGCTCTGGCCTTCCTTGACCCGGATGCTGGAGATCTGCTTCTGCTCGTAGGCCGGCTTGAAGTTGATATCCCACTTCTCCGGTCCGGTCGCGGCCAGGTTGAAGGTACCCTCCGCTTCCCCCTTGTTGGTCACATCGAGGGAAAATTCAAAGCGGGAATCGCTCTGGCCCCGGAGGACCGGATAGGAGGTGATGATC
This sequence comes from Pseudomonadota bacterium, assembly GCA_018827585.1. Classification (GTDB taxonomy): domain Bacteria; phylum Desulfobacterota; class Syntrophia; order Syntrophales; family UBA5619; genus JAKAFS01. The sequence continues at coordinate 785 of JAHJXP010000211.1, forward strand.
TGGATGTTGTCCTTGCCCAGGGACCGCTCCTGAACGTTCACGGTCAGGGTATGCTCTGAGGTCAACCGGCCGTCCGCCGTCTTGGCCTCGAACTGGAAGTCGTATTTTCCCGGGCCGAGCCCCTTTTCCGGCTCCAGGTGGAGCGCCAGGGTCCTGGCCTTGCCGTCGGTCACGACCATCCCGGTCACCTGGTAGCGGGCGCCCTTGAGCGTCGCCTTCCACCCTTTCGCCGCCGAAACGATCCGGACATCGATGTTCTCATCCCTGCGCCCCTTGTTCTCCAGGGTCAGGTCCATCTGGACGTTCTCCCCCCGGGCGACGGCGACGCCGGAATACTCGGTGTACAGGGCGATGCCCCGCTCCGGCCGGGTGTCCTTCTTATCCGCATTCTGCGCCAGGACCAGCCCCGGCATCACCCCCAGCAGAACGAGAAAAACAAATGCAACCGACAGTGATTTTTTCGCAAAGTTTGCGCAACCCATGAATGCCTCCTTATATTCTCAACTTATTGTCGCAACGACCTGAGCGGATGTTCGAAAACCATTAAAACGTGCCCGGATACTTGCCGCCGTCGATCAGCAGGTTCTGGCCGGTGATGAAGCCGGCCTGGACGCTGCATAGAAAGGCGCAGTACTCGCCCAACTCGGCAGGTTCGCCGAACCGCCCGGCGGCGACCTGGGCGATCCGGATGGCCTTCATCTCCTCGTAGGTCCGGTTCTGGACCCTGGCCATCGCCTCGGTATTGGATTTGTGGCGCTCGGTGTCGAAATCGCCGGGCAGCAGGTTATTGATCGTCACGTTGTGCTTGGCGACCTCGCGGGAGACCCCGGCGACAAAGCCGGTAAGGCCGGAGCGGGCGCCGTTCGAGAGTCCGAGGATGCTGATCGGAGCCTTCACCGCACTCGAGGTGATATTCACGATGCGCCCGAATTTCCGGGCGATCATGCCGTCCACCGTGTCCTTGATCATGAAGACGGCCGCCAGCATGTTGCCGTTGAGCGCCGCGATCCAGGCGTCGCGGTCCCAGTCGCGGAAGTTGCCGCTGGGCGGACCGCCCGAGTTGTTGACGATGATGTCTGGTTCCGGACAGGCATTGAGCACCGCGGCCCTCCCCTCGTCGGTGGTGATATCCGCCGCTACGGGCGTCACCCTGGCGCCGGTGGCGGCGCGGATCTGATCGGCAGCGGCCTCGATGTTGGCAGGCGTGCGGGCAACGATGGTCACCTCAACGCCCTCGCGGGCCAGCGACATCGCACACGCCTTGCCCAAACCGGCGCTGGCGCCCCCGACGATGGCCTTTCTTCCGGCAATTCCAAAATCCATATTTTTTTCTCTCCTTTTTCGTAACGCCCTGCGGGCGGTCGTGATTGCAAGCGGCAATGCAGCAATAGTGCCCGGGTAAAATAGATTTGTTTTCTATACTCAGGGAGAAGGGTTGTCAAGCACAAAAAGTGGGGGGAGTGGGGGACGAACCAACGGCAACAGCGAGACAGCGGCGGGCAAGGTCGTGGAGGCGCGGGAGGCGGCCCGCTCGGCCGGCGACGTCTCTCAGGCGCTCCAGGGCGCGGGGAATATGCGCGAGAAAATGCGTTTTCCCCTTCTTCAGGCCGAGAAAGCCGTACGCCCCCAGGGCCTGCATCAGCCGCTGGGCGGAGGCCAGAAGAAACAGCTCCCCAAACTCCCCCCAGCCGTAAGGCGGCCGGGAAACATCGAAGTAATGGCGCAGGAGGGTTGTACGCTCCTCCTCACGCAATTCAACGTAGGGGTCGCTCAAGAGCGACCCGAGGTCGTAGAACAGGCTCCCCCGGCGCATCCCCTGGAAATCGATGAGGACCGGCTCATCCCCGACGATCATCACGTTCTGGGACTGGAGATCGCGGTGGACGAGCTCAGGCTTCGTCTCCCCGAGACGGCCGGCCAGACCGGCCAGTTCCGCCTCCAGCGCCTCTTCCTCCCCTTCGGCCAGGCGGAGGCGGCAGACCCCCCGGACGCACTGCTCCCGGAAGTAGTCCCTCTCCCACCGGTAGAGCTCCGGACCGAATCCGGGCATCAGGCGGACGCTCCCTGCGGGGAAGCGCCCCGGCGGAAATTGGTGCAATCTTGCCGCAAGCGCCAGGGTCTTCTCGTAGAGGCCGCGGCGGACCTCCCAGGGGGCGGCGCGGAGGGCGAAGAGGTCCTCGTCGCCGAGGTCTTCCATCAGGACCAGCCCCCTTTGCGGATCGTGGGCGAAGATCGCCGGGACCCGCACGCCGATCTCCCGGAGGAAACCGGCGATCGCCGCATAGTAGTGATTCTCCTCGCGCAGCCGGCCGTAGCGCATGAGGATCAGGGAATCGCGGCCGGAAGCGGCGACCCGGCAGTAGTCGCGGTCCGACCCGCCGCGCCCGACGGGGCAAAGATCAATTTCCGCGCCGGCAGGCAGGCCCAGGGACGTGCGGACGAACGCCGCCGCCGTGTCGGCGGCAGGGTCGGAAACCGCCGCGCCGCCTGACCCGTTCTCCGCCCCTAAGAAGTTCGACCGAACGGGAAAGGGGAGATCGGCAGTCCCCCCAGATGGTGCGCCGTACGGAGCGGCCAAAAGGCCTGCATTCCCGGCGCCGCCGGCTGATCCGGCCGCCGGAGGCAGCGACGCAGCGGGAGCGCTCCCCTCAGGGGCCCGGCCGCCGGTTTCATAGCGGAGTTTCGGCCCTTCGGCGCAGATCCGCGCATACGCCTCCGGGTCGCCTATGTCCTCCCAGCTCCCCTCGTCGATCACGACGCCGCCGACCGAGCCGGGGGCTTCCCGGATCATCCCCGCGAAGACCGGCACGACAGACTCGACCTTTCTCGTCGTCAACCGCCGGAGGAAACTCTTCTCCAGGGCGTAGATCCCCGTAAAGAGGCAGCGCCGCACGCCGGGGTTCCCCAGCAATCCCCGCAAGTCGCAGACGGCGCCGTCCGCGTCGAGGACGACGTTCAGGAGCGGTCCGTCGCTCCTAAGGGCGAGGGTCGCCTCCTTCCCGCCCGCGGCATGGGCCGCCAGCAGTCGCGACAGCGGCAGATCGGAGAGGACGTCGCCGTTGTAGACGAGGAGAGTCTCATCTTGCGCGAGGAGATCTTCGATGTTTTTGATCCCCCCGGCGGTGTCGAGGAGAACCTCTTCATGGCGGAAGAGGACCGGCCATCCCCGCCAGCTCCGCTCGGGAAACTCCCGGTCGTAGGCTGCCGGACAGTGGTGGGTGTTGACGATGAACCGCTCGACGCCGACCGTCAGGCAATGGTCCATCGCGAAGGTGATCAGCGGTCGCCCGCCGACCGGAAGGAGGGGTTTGGGGGTCTCCAGGGTCAGGGGCCGCAGGCGCGTGCCCATTCCCGCCCCGAGGATGAAGGCCGTCCGGATTCTCATTGCACTCATTTTCACGTCATCCCTCGCTTCAATACCGCTTCACCAGTCCCGCGCCGCGAAAGTAATGGCCGAGGATCTCCTCGACGCCGAACCCCTTTTCCGCCATGACGGCGGCGCCGATCTGACAGAGGCCGACGCCGTGCCCCCACCCCGCCCCGTAGAGGGTGAAACGGGACGGCGCGCCCGCGGGCGAACAGTTCGCTGAGACGATGAAGGCGCTGCTCTTCAGGTGGCTCGGCGACAGCCAACGGCGGATCTCCAGCTCCTTCCCCACCGACACCGTTGCCTTCGACCCCTCGATCCTCAGAAGGCGGATCCGCCCGGAGGGGCCTCTTTCAAGCGGCACGATGCCGTAGAGGACGCCGAAGTCGATCCCCGTTTTTGCCCGCAGAATCCCCTCAAGTTCCTCCCGTGCATAGCTCGCCTGCCAGCGGAAGAAGTCGGCCGTCTCCCGGTCGAAGGCGGGGAGGATCCTCTTGAGGAGGTCGCGATCCTGAGCGTAGCAATGAACATCGGGGCAGGAGAGGATCCACCGCTCCGCGTCCGCCTCGGTCCGGATCGGGGCATGAGGCCTCGCGGAGTCGGAGACGTGGGAGAGATAGGAAACCTTTTTCTCTTCCCAACAGGTCGCGTAATCCTCCGTCAGGCCGCCGCACGCCTTGTGGTAGCGGGCGTCGCAGATCTCCCCCTCCCGGATGAGAAACACCCCCCGGGTCGCCCTGACTGCCTCCATGGCCCTTCCGGCCGCCTTGCCGGCGATCCCCTGATACCGCTGGCAGTGGTCATCGGCGCAAACGTCGAACAGGGCATGGTCTTCGCGGTCGTACCAGCGGATGATCTCTCCCGCCTTTCGGTCCCCGGCCTCCCGCCTGCCTCCCTTTCCCTTTTCTATCTGTTCGCGCAGGAGCATCGCCACCAGCCAGCTCCGCGAGGCGATGGCGTGGGCCTGGAGGAATGCAAACGGCGCCTCGCCGCTCATCTCCGACGAGACCACGCTGGCCAGATATTCTTCCACGGGCAGCTCGTTGACGGCGGCGATGGTCCCCTCCTCCGCGGGTAGAAACAGGAGATCCCCCGTGAAAGTCTGCTCTTCCCGGCGCTCCCAGTGGAACCGGACGCCGATGGTCACCTCGTGAAGGCTGAAGGTCGCCCCCCGGTCGGCAGCAAGGCGGATCTCCGGCGCCCGGAGGACCTCCCGGCCGAAGGCGTCGCAAAGGACCAGCGCTCCCCCCGCGGGACGGGCGGAAAATTCACCGGTGAGGCATGCCCCGTTCGTCCGGTAAAACCCGTTGAACCGACCCCGCACCTCCGGGTACCGATCGCAGATCCCGACCTTGATTCTGGGTTCTTCCATTTTTCTACTATTCCTCTCTCAGCCGGGACCGTTCATTTGTCGACAGCGTCCCTATTTTTGATGACCTCGTAAAAAGTCCGAAATCTCTTCCCCCTCCCCTTAATCCCCTCCCGCCTGGGGAGGGGGAAATTTACTTTTTACGGGGGCGTCATTTTTCAAAATGGTGATAATCCCGGACGTGGCCGAAATGGCCTCCCCAGCGCCACCCCCGTTCGAGGAAGGCGCGGACTACCGGATGATCGCCGGTGAAGGTCCCCGGCGCGCCCGGATGGTAGAGACCCCCTGCAGGGGAGATCCGGCCGTCCGGATAGAAAGCCGGGTTCCGCCGGGGGTTGATATCGACCGCCCGGCCCGCCGCGTGCCGGGAAAGCCTGTCCGTCCCCGCAATCGTACGGTAGTTGAAGGCCGAACTGTTGTCCGCAGCCATCGACGCCTCGTCGGACCAACCGTACCGGACGATCGGAACTACCCCGGCGACAGGGAATTTCAAGCTCTCCATCAGGGCGAAAATCTCCCCGACATCCGCGGCAAGATCCCGGTGGACGACCAGCTGCCCGCGATGGCGGCAACCGTCGAATCCGGCATAATGGACAGCAATCAGACAGAGAGAGCCGATCATCTCCGGCGGCGCCGCAGTCCCGGAAACCGCCCGGGCAAAGTCCAACTCGCTGTCCACTATGAGTTTTCCGCCGGCCATCCCCTCTCCCCCACCCGGCGCTCCGCCCGCCGGAATCGCCCTTCTTCTATCGCGATTTTTCCGATTGATCAATGAATTAAGTTTCCTTTTCCCATTGAAATATTTCGGGACATCGCTTACAAGGTCTAAGACCGCCCGGGCCGGAGCGGGAACAGACTTAAAGGAGTTTTATGAAAACAGGCGCAGCGCTCGGTATTATCCTTTTTTCATGTTTATCACTTTTCCCGGCCCAGGTCGCCGCGGACAATCAGACCCTCTACGAAGGCGACTCCATTTACCACCACATCACCGTCAACCAGAACAGGACGGAGCGGTGCATGATCTTCGGCCGCCAGCGCGACCTGCGCCAGACCTGCATCGACTTCGCCCGACCCGATCATTCCGTCTTCGAATACACGGCAATGATGTTTGCCGCTTTCCTTTTCCGGCCGGACGCAAAGAGCGTCTGCCTCATCGGCCTGGGCGGGGGCTACGTCCCCGGCGTCTTCCGGAGGCATCTCCCCTCCGTCCGGCTCCAGATTGTCGAGGTGGATCCCCTCGTGGAGAAGCTCGCCAGGCAGTACTTCGCCTTCAGCGTCCCGCCCGGGCAGACGCTCGCCATCGACGACGGCCGCCAGTTCCTCAAGAAAAGCCGGGAGCGATACGATCAGATCTGGCTGGACGCCTTCAACTCCGACTACATCCCGGCCCATATGACGACAAAAGAATTTCTCTCGCTGGTTAAGGCGAGGCTCACGGAGGGGGGGATCGTCATCCAGAACCTCTTTTTGGGGAACCGCCTCTACGACGCCCAGCTCGCGACCTTCCGCACCGTCTTCGCGAAGGTCTTCGTCTTCGAGGGACAACAAAGCGCGAGCGCAATCATCGTCGCTACGGAGAATCCCGCCGTCGAGCCCGCGGGACTCCGAAAACAGGCCCTGGCGTGGGGAGGAAGGATCGGCGGGATCGACCTCATAGCGGAGACTGCCAAATGCAAGGTCCCGCCGCTCTCGAGCAAGGCCCCGGTTCTGACGGACGACTTCAATCCGGCGAACCTCCTGCTCATGCAGAAGAAATAGGAGGAATTTGCATGCAGATCGTTTACTGGGTCTTCATCCTGCTGCTGGTTTCGTTCGGCGCGGTGGTGATGGGGTTGGAGATCCTCTCGTCGAACCTGATGTCCCCCTATTTCGGGGGGTCCATCTACATCTGGGGAAGCATCATCAGCTCGTTCATGGTCCATTTCTCCGTCGGCTACGTCCTGGGCGGACATCTCTCGCAAAGGCATCCCCGGATCTCTGTCCTGGCGGCCTTTCTCGTTGCGGCCTCCCTCTGGGTGCTGATGATACCGGCGATGTACAAGCCCGTCTGCGAATTCATCTCCGAGGAAATCGCCGATGTGCGCCTGGGCTCGCTGATCGCGATGAACGCGATCTTCTTCGTGCCGATCTCGATCATGGCGATGGTCTCCCCTTACATCATCGGGATCATGGCCGCATGGAGGCGGCAGTCGGGCTTTACCGCCGGCATGGTCCTTTTCATCTCCACCGTCGGCTCCTTTGTCGGGACCAACGCCACGGCCTTCTACCTGATCGGCATCTTCCCCGTCTCCCGGATCATCGTCGGCCTGGGGATCATCTGCCTGGCCGTCTCCCTGACCGTCCTTCTCCTGCGCATTGACCGCCGCATTAAATGGTGAAGCGCCAGGCGCAGAACCACTGCTCGGGGTGATCGTCGGGAGGGCAGGCGATGCACTCCGTCCGGATGCGGGGATCGATCGTTTCGGCGAACGAGCGGTACTCGACGAGCCCTCCCGACTTGCAGGGATAATCGGCCAGCCCCTTTCTCTTCCGCGCCGCCTGGACCCGGCAGTCGTTCATCATAAAGACGAGGCCCTCCGGGCCCTCCTCACGGATGGTCTGCACGTTGATCCCGGCGTAGAGGCGGAAGCCGAGCGCCCGCTTCAGGCCGGGTAGACCCGCCATCTCCGGGAGACCGAGAAATCTCTTGATCGACCAGGCCTCGACGGGGGAAAACCGCGCCCAACAGGAGTCGTTGCAGCGCTTGGCGTCCCAGATCCCGTCTCTCTCCTCGACCGCCTGGAACCAGATCCCGTCGCCGGCCAGCCAGTTCCGCCCCAGGTCCCCGAGCAGGCGGAGGAGCTCCTCCCGCGGCAGCGCCAGGAGCGCCTTCGGCACGCCCTTTTCCATTTCGAAGCCGAAGGCCTCGGAGAGCCGCTTCATCTGGACGGCATAGCTCTTCTCCCAGGCGGCCCCGAGGATCTCGAGGGCCTTGGCCATCCCCATCTGATGCTCCACTTCGCGAAACCAGAGGGTGTGGTGAACGACCGTCCGGTGCAGGAAATCTACCGCAAGGCGGGCCAGCTCCTCCCGACCAAGTTCATCCGGTCTCTCCGTCGCCTTGTCCATCCTTCTTCTCCTTTCCGGAAAACATCTCTCAAGACCTTTCGCGGAATCATCGCCGCATCGCCATTCCTGCGGAAGCGGGAATCCAGCCAAGGCTCCATGGATTCCCACGCCCGTCCCGGACATCGATCCGGGATTTGCGGCGCCCCCTGTTTCAGGGCGTCTGCCCGGTCCAGTTCCGGTGTTCCGCGGTGAGGTGTTCGATCAGCTTTCGCAGCGGCAGGTTCTGATTCTGGTTGGTCAGCGTGCAGAAGATGGGCCGCTTCAGGCCGCCGTCCCCGGGGAAGCCCTCCAGGACCATGTGGATCTGCACCTCCGAAAAGCCGATAAACACGAGGACCTTGGTCTCTTCCTCCTCGAAGCGGTCCTCCGGTTTCTTGCGGAGGATGTCGATGATCCTGGCGTCGTCTTTGGGCGAGGCGCTGACCATGATCACGTAGGCGTCGAGAGTCCCGTCCAGAAAGGTCTTGATGGTCCGGGCGTCATTGCTGTCATAGCCGCAGATCAGCACTCTCACCGATTGCATGAATTATCTCCTTCCGAAAACTGACGACTTCGTAAAAAGTCGCAAATCCCCCTCCCCTTAGTCCCCTCCCGCCGGGGGAGGGGAAGATTTACTTTTTGCGAGGTCGTCAAGTTTAAAAGCCCTCTGTTTCCCATAAGTGGTTTTTAGACCGGGCGACCGGTGATTTCAAGTAAAATTCGCCAAGAAACGATCTTCCCTGCACAAATAAAGCTCTCGCACCACTTATTTCGAGGGCGGCGGGATCGGCGTCCCTAATGCCCTTGGGCAAAGGCGATATTTCTTGACAAAGGGCGCCGGTTGAGGATAGGGATAGTCCGCTCCATCACGCCTCGGGATTCGGCGCGGCCGCGCGACATGACTTCCCGGTCGCTCAACTTGGAATAAATCCTGCGCGGAAAGGTGGTGAAGGGTAAAAGTGTATTTCTCGAAAGAAACTCTCAATCAATCCGCAGGGCTCACCGCAAAGTGGGAAGATGAGGTACGCCGGTCCGTCACGGCGATTCCCGATCAGAAGGCCCGCTGGTCCACCGTCTCCGACCTGGAAATCAAACGGCTCTACACCCCCGAAGACATCGCGCAGATGGATTTTGCCCGGGACATCGGCGCCCCCGGCGAGTTTCCCTTCCTCCGCGGGAATCAGACCACCGGCTACCGCGGCCGTTACTGGACATTCCGGATGTTCGCCGGCATGGGAAGCGCAAAGGACACCAACGCCCGCTGGCGGATGCTGCTTAAGGAAGGCAATGCAGGCCTCAGCACCGCCTTCGATTTCCCGACGCTCATGGGCTACGACAGCGACTCCCCGAAGGCGCGCGGCGAGTGCGGCCGCTGCGGCGTCGCGATCGACACCCTCGATGATTTCCTGACCCTGATGGAGGGGATCCCGATGGACCAGGTGACGACCTCCATGACGATCAATCCCCCTGCGACCGCCCTGTGGGCCCTGTACTGCGCGGCGGCTGAGATCAAGGGGGTCCCGCTCGCGAAGATCGGCGGGACGATCCAGAACGACATGCTCAAGGAGTTCATCGCCCAGAAGACCTTCATGTGCCCGCCGGAACCATCGGTCCGCCTGATCAGCGACACCGTCGAATTCGGGACGAAGCACGTCCCGAACTGGAACACGATCAGCATCAGCGGCTACCACATCCGCGAGGCGGGATCCACGGCCGTCCAGGAGCTGGCCTTCACGCTCCGCGACGGGATCGAATACGTGGAGGACATCATCCGCCGCAAAGGGCTCGACGTCGACGAGTTCGCCCCGCGGCTGTCCTTCTTCTTCAACGCCCACATCGACTTCTTCGAGGAGATCTGCAAGATGCGGGCGGCCCGGAGGATCTGGGCCAAGGTCATGCGCGACCGCTTCAAGGCGAAAAATCCCCGCTCCTGGTGGCTGCGCTTCCACACCCAGACGGCGGGGTGCTCGCTGACCGCCCAGCAACCATACAACAACGTCGTCAGGACGGCGGTGGAGGCCCTGGCCGCGGTCCTCGGCGGCACCCAGTCGCTCCATACCAATTCCCTCGACGAGGTCCTCTGCCTGCCCTCCGACCATGCGGTCGAGATCGCCCTCAGGACGCAGCAGATTCTGGCCGAGGAGACCGGTGTCGCCAACACGATCGACCCCCTGGCCGGCTCTTATTTCGTGGAGGCACTGACCAACAAAATGGAAGAGGGGGCCTGGGAGTACATCGAAAAGATCGACGCGATGGGGGGGATGATCGCCGCCATCGACAAGGGGTTTCCCCAGATGGAA
>JAHJXP010000212.1 GCA_018827585.1 Pseudomonadota bacterium
AACCGGACATGGCACCCCCACTACATCAGGCCGGGGATCTGCATCCCCCCCGTGATCTTCGCCATCTCGGCGGCAGCCATCTCCTGGGCCTTGCGGACCCCCTCGTTGACAGCCGCGGTTATCAGGTCCTGGAGCATCTCGACGTCGTCGGGGTTGACGACCTCCTTCTCTATCTTTAGGGAGAGGACTTCGAACTTCCCGTTGACCGTGACCGCAACCATCCCGCCGCCGGCGGTCGCCTCAACGGTCCTGGCCGCCAGTCCCTCCTGGAGCTCCATCATCTTCTCCTGCATCTTTTTTGCCTGTTTCATGATGTTTCCGAAATTCTGCACGATTGCGCAACCTCCTTATTATTATTGATGCACTCGTAAAAAGTGAAATTTCCTCTTTTCACCCCCACCCTAACCCTCCCCCATCAAGAGGGAGGGAAGATTATTTACCCCCGTCGAGGGGGAGGAGATTTTGTATAAAGGGGGGACAGAGGGGAGCCCCTATTTCCCTGTTTTAATCGTCCGCCGCTTGCTCTGCCGCGTCTTCGGGCAGAGGGGGGTTGTCGGAAGGCGACAATTCCTCGTCCGGCAGCGGCGTGGCGGCCGGAGCCGCTCCCGGCGCGGCCATCTCGCGCAGCCTCACCTCCCGCACCTCGGCCCCGGGAAAGACGTCCAAAACTTTCCGGACGAGCGGGTGGGAGAGGGCCTCCCGCCGGACCTCCTGCAACATCCGGTTCTTCGCCGCCCGGCCGTTGCCGTTGCCGTTATTCGCCGGCCCAACCTCCTCCGGCGAGAGGGTATCGATCTCCACGACCGTCTCCCGCCCGAAGAACTGCCGGCAGTGTTTACAAAGCTCCGCCTTCCGCCCGACGACATCATCGAGGAAAATGTACCCCTTCGGAAAGCCGATCCGTATGAGCCCCTCCCCGCAGGCCAGGCACTTCCCCGATTCGATCTTGGCGCTGAGCGCCGCGTCGTTTCTTTTCAGAAAGGCCTTGTACCCCTCCCAGCCCCCGTTTGGGCTATCCGCCCCATTTCCCCCGTAGGGGGCGCGCTCCTCCGAGAGGGACGGGGCGCCGCCTTCCGCATTCCCGCCGGCTGCAGCGTCGCCGCCGCCCGGCTTGGCGTTCACTTTTCGTTCGGCTGCAGGGGCCGGCCCGTTCATCCCGCCCGCCCGGGTCTCCATCCGGGGCGCCAGGCCGCCGTCTTGGCTTCCCGTCTGGGGCGGCACGGCGCCCCCCCGGTTAAATTGGCGGCCCTTCCCGGGTTGATTGACTGCTCCCCCGCCAGGGCCTGCCGCCGGGCCGCCCCCCAGGCGCCTCTCCAGTCCTTCCATCCGGGAGAGAACCGCCTCGATGGGGATCAGGGGCTCCAGCCAGGCCAGCCGGCAGAGGATCGCCTCCAGGTTCAGGCGCGCGTTCGCGCTCCGGCGAACATTCTCCTCCTCGTCCATCAGGATCTCGAGGTACCGCTGGAGGGTCTCCTGCGACGCCCCCGCCGTCTGTTCCCTGAGCTTCGCCAGCTCCTCCGCGGGGAGATCGACAAGCGAGTCCCCCTCCCCGCCCCCGGAGATCCCCGTCAGAAGCAGGTTCCGGAAGTGGCCCAGGAGCGTCTGGTAGAAAAACTTCATGTCGAGGCCGGCGTAATAGGCCTCGTCGACGATCCTCAGGCACCGGCCCGCGTCCCGGGCCAGGACCGCCTCGGACAGCATAAGGAGGAACTTCCGGTCGGTCCGGCCGAGAATCTCCTCCACCGCCCTATCCTCGATCTCGAAGCCCGCATAGGAGATCACCTGGTCGAAGATGCTCTGGGAATCGCGCAGGCTCCCGTCCCCCGCCTCGGCGATCCAGGCGAGCCCCGCATCGCTGATCTTTATCCCCTCGGCCGCGGCGATCTTCCTGAGGTTGTCTGCGATCTGGCGCAGCGAAATCCTCCGGAAGTCGAAGCTCTGGCAGCGGGAGAGGATCGTCGCCGGCACCTTCTGGGTCTCGGTTGTCGCGAAGATAAAGATGACATGGGCGGGCGGCTCTTCGAGGGTCTTCAAAAGCGCGTTGAAGGCCTCCCGGGTCAGCATGTGGACCTCGTCGATGATGTAGATCTTGTAGCGGCAGGAGGCCGGGGCGAATTTTATGTTTTCTCGGAGCTCGCGGATCTCG
>JAHJXP010000213.1 GCA_018827585.1 Pseudomonadota bacterium
CATCGCGCAGGGGGAGGTCTTTGCCACGGTGGAGTCGGTGAAGGCGGTCTCCGAATGTTTCATGCCGCTGGCGGGGGAGGTCGTCGCCGTGAACGGGCGCCTAACGGACGACCCGGCCCCCCTGAATCTGAGCCCTTACGGCGACGGCTGGATGATTCAGGTCAGGCCGGTCGATCCTGCAAGCCTGGAGACGTTCCTGACGGCGGAGGATTACCGTGCGAGACTGAGAGGAGAAGCCTGAATGCGTTACCTGCCCCATACCGAGGAAGACATCGCCGCCATGCTGGGCGTGATCGGCATCGAGGAGATCGACGACCTCTTCAAGGCCATTCCGCCCGACTGCCGCCTGCATGGGGACCTTCGGCTGCCTCCCGCGCTGACCGAGTGGGAGTTAGATGATCATATGGACTGCCTGGCCGGCGCGATGGCCGTTTCCCCCGAATACCGGCTCTACCTGGGGGCCGGGAGCTACGACCACCGCATTCCCGCGACGGTCGCAAGCCTGCTCGGACGTTCCGAGTTTTTGACCTCCTACACCCCCTACCAGCCGGAGATGCTCCAGGGAACGCTGCAGGGGATCTACGAATACCAGACCCTTGCGGCGCGCCTCTTAGGGATGGAGGTGGCAACGGCCTCCCACTACGACGGAGCGACGGCCCTTGCCGAAGCGCTGCTCATGGCGGTCCGCATCACCAAAAAGAAAAGGGTGGCCCTCTCCCGCGCGATCCACCCCCACTACCGGCAGGTGGTCCGGACCTATTTCGCGCCCACCGTCTATGAGCTCCTGGAGATCCCCTTTCTCGACACGGGGTTGACCGACCTCTCCCGTATCGAGGGCGCGGGCGGGCTGGCGGCCGTGGCCCTGCAGTCGCCGAACTTCTTCGGCTGCATCGAAGACCTCCGGAATGCGGGCGAAAGGGCGCATGCAGTGGGCGCCCTGCTTGTGGCGACCTTTACCGAGGCGCTGGCCTACGGACTCCTGAAAAGCCCGGGAAGCCTGGGCGCCGACATCGTGGGAGGGGAGGGCCAGAGCCTGGGCATCCCCAGGTCCTTCGGAGGACCGGCCCTGGGGATGCTGGCAAGCCGGAAGCGGTACCTGCGGAGCCTGCCGGGACGCCTCGTCGGCCGCACGAAGGACCGGGACGGAAAGGAGGGATTCGTCCTCACGCTGGCCACGCGCGAGCAGCACATCCGCCGGGAGAAGGCGACGTCGAACATCTGCACCAACAACAGCCTCTGCGCCCTGGCGGCGGTCATGACCATGGCCTCCCTGGGGAGAACGGGGATTCGGAGGCTGGCCGCTCTCAACCACGACAAGGCGGAGTATCTCAAGAACGCCCTTCGGGAGGCGGGCTGCACCATTCCCTTCCCGGCGCCGACGTTCAACGAATTCGTCGTCACCGCCCCCGGCGGCTTCGACGCCGTCCACCGGCGTCTCCTCGAAAAGAAGATCGTCGCCGGCCTGCCGCTCGGTCCTTATTATCCGGAGCTGGCCGGCCACTTCCTCCTGTGCGTCACGGAGACGGCGGGCCGGGAGGACCTGGACGCCCTGGCGAAGGAGGCGCTCTCATGAACGGGCCGCTGGGAACTTCCGGTTTGATCCTCAACGAGCCGCTCCTCTGGGAGCAGGGTCAAAAGGGGCGTTGCGGCTTTTCGCTGCCGGAGCGGGACGTTCCCGAAAGCCCCCTGCCCGAGGCGCTTACAGGCGACGGCCCCGCATTCCCGGATCTCAGCGAGGCGGAGGTGGTCCGCCACTTTACCCGCCTTTCCACCTGGAACTACGGCGTGGACACGGGCATCTACCCGCTCGGGTCCTGCACGATGAAGTACAACCCGAAGACGAACGAACGGCAGGCGGCGCTCCGGGGATTCGCCGCGGCCCACCCGCTCCTGCCGCCGCGGCTCTCCCAGGGGGCGCTCCGCCTGATGGCCGGGCTGGAGAGGGACCTCGCCGAGATCGCGGGCCTCACCGCGGCGACACTGCAGCCGGCGGCCGGCGCCCAGGGGGAGCTGGCGGGGATGCTGATCATCCACGCGTACCACCGCGGCCGGGGAAAGCAGCGGACGAAGGTCCTGATTCCCGACACGGCGCACGGGACGAATCCGGCGAGCGCCGCCCTCTGCGGCTATGCCCCCGTGCCGGTTCCGTCCGACGGGAGGGGGATCATCGCCCCCAAGACCGTCTCTGCGCTGATGGACGACGACACGGCGGGGATCATGATCACCAACCCCAACACCCTGGGGTTCTTCGAGGAGAACATCCGGGAGATCGCCCGCATCGTTCACGAGCGGGGCGGGCTCGTCTACGGAGACGGGGCGAACATGAACGCCGTCATGGGCGTCGTAAAGCCCGGGGAGATTGGCATCGACATCCTCCATCTGAACCTCCACAAGACATTCTCCTCCCCCCACGGCGGCGGCGGCCCCGGCGCCGGTCCGGTCGCCGTCACGAAAGACCTGGCAAGGTTTCTCCCCGTTCCCCGCGTAGTCGAAACGGACGGGATGTACGCCCTCAGCGAGGACTTTCCGGACTCGGTGGGCCGCCTGGTCGCCTTCCACGGCCACTTCGGCGTCCTCGTCCGTGCGTACAGCTATATCCGCAGCATGGGGCCCGACGGCCTCAGGCAGGCCAGCCGGCTCGCCTGCCTCAACGCCAACTACGTCCGGGAAAAACTGAAGGGGGTGCTGCATCTGGCCTACGACCGGCCCTGTATGCACGAGTGCGTCTTTTCCGACCGGGACCAGCAGGCGGAGGGGATCACCGCGCTGGATATGGCCAAACGCCTCATGGATTACGGATTCCATCCCCCCACGATCTATTTCCCACTCGTCGTCCGCGGCGCGATCATGATCGAGCCGACGGAAACGGAGACCAAAGAGGAGTTGGACCGGTTCGTGGAGGCCTTCCGGGCTATCGTCCGGGAGGCAAAGGAGAGCCCGCAGCTCCTGCGGGAGGCCCCGGTACGCTGCAAGGTGAAACGGCTCGATGAAGCCGCGGCGGCCCGGAACCCCCGCCTGGCGGGGTGAACGAGAGGAACGGCTCTCTGTCTTTTTCAGGAATGATAGCAGGAAACGGGAATCGATTCTTCGGGAGGTCGTCATGATTGACGGCCTCGTAAATAGTGAAATTTCCCCTCCACCCCCACCCTAACCCTCCCCCCTCAAGGGTGAGGAGATTTTGGACTTTTTGCGAGGTCATTATGATTGCAGCGGGATACCCAAAAGCTTTTCCTATGGGGCGGCGATGATCATGGGGACACATGTCCGAAAGCCCGTCTGGCTCCGGCGGGGGATTCCCCGCGATCCGGCTTCTGCGCGGTTGCGGTCGCTTCTGGAGGACGGGCGGCTCCACACCGTCTGCCGGGAGGCCCGCTGTCCCAACTGCGGGGAGTGTTTCGCGCGGGGGACGGCGACATTCCTCATCCTGGGAAATCTCTGCACCCGCGGCTGCCGTTTCTGCGCTGTCTCCCGGGGCAATCCGGCGCCGCCCGATCCCGATGAGCCGCACCGGGTCGCCGAAGCAGCAGCCCGGCTGGCGCTGGGTCATGTCGTCGTGACCTCGGTGACCCGCGACGATCTGGCGGACGGCGGCGCCGGCGCCTTCGCAGAAACGATCCGCGCCCTGCGCACCCGGTTGCCTGCGTCCCGCATCGAGGTTCTTATCCCCGATTTCCGGGGGGATGACGCCTCCCTGCGCACCGTTATCGAAGCCAGGCCCGACGTCCTCAATCACAATCTGGAGACCGTGGCGCGACTCTATCCGGAGGTTCGTCCCCAGGCGGTCTACGGCCGTTCCCTCGCTCTTCTGCGCCGGGCCAGCTTGAGGATCGCCCTCAAATCGGGGATGATGCTCGGCCTGGGCGAGCGCCCCGCGGAAGTGGAAGAGGCGCTGCGGGACCTTTCGGACGCCGGCTGCCGGATACTCACGCTCGGCCAGTACCTTCAACCCGGAAAGGAATGTCTGCCCGTGGCCCGTTACATCCCATCCGAGGAATTCGTCACCTGGCGGAACTGTGCGCTCGGGATGGGTTTTGAGCGGGTGGCGAGCGGTCCCCTCGTGCGCAGCTCCTACCATGCCGAGGAGATCTGCGACGCCTTACCGGGGACGGGAGAGGGGTCTTGAGGGGGGCCGTCAGGACTGGCGGCAGTAAGGCGCCGGCAGATCCGTGACCGTTTTTAGCCCGGGCGTCGCGGCGATCGCCGCCGGGATCGAGTTCACGAGAATGGCGGCCGTCGCCTGATCGCCCGCGACCCCGCCGTCGATCCGCAGGCTTATGTCGGGCGTGCCGACAATCCGCACGGAATCGTAAGGGGCTTCCGCCCCGATGTACATGCGAAGGTCAAGGGTGACGATCTTCCTGCCTTCCCGGAGACCCTCGGCGACGTGCCTGATTCCCGCGACATCCCCAGGTTGCAGATCGAAATAGACCGTCTTCAGCGGTTTTTCGGCGATCATCGGATCTATCGTTTCGCGGACCTCGTCGAGGCTGAAACGGAGCCGGTCGGCGACCAGATAGAGCGATTCCATGAGCCCCACGTGTCCCATGACCTTCCCGGCGATCTTTTCCTGGAAGAGCTCCGGCGTCATCCCCGCCCCGATCTTCCGCTGCAGGGGGTAGCGGCGCGCGCCGGCATCCACGATGCGCTCCACATGGACTTCCCGGACCTCCTGGCAGACGCCGGTCAGCGTCAGGGGCAAGGCGTCCATGACGAAACCGGGATTCACGCCTGTTCCCAGGACCGTCACGCCCGCCTCCAGGGCAAGTTGATGGATCTTTGCGGCCAGTTCGGCGTTTTCGGGGGAGGGATAGAAAAGCTCCTCCGCGGAGGAGACGATGTTCTTTCCGCCCCGGATGATCTCCTCCAACTGGCCGAAGATCCGTTTCAGACGCGAGCCCGCCGTATGGATGACCGCATCGGCCTTGACTTTGGAGAACAGAAGCTCGGCGTTGTCGGTGACCCTGACCCCCAGCGGTTCCGGCCGGCCCAGGATTTCCCCCAGGTCCTTTCCGGCCAGTTCCTTGGCGATATCTACCGCGCCGACGATTTCCATATCAGACTTCGTCAGGATCAGGTTCGCGGTGGCGATCCCGATGGGACCCAGGCCGTACTGGATGACCCTTATTTTCTTAACCGTCATTGGAAACCTCCCACTTTGCCCTGGATACTTCCTTGTTTTTGCCGACGATACGCCGTTTCCGGATCAACTGTTTCAGAAAGACGGCCAGCAGGATCCCGCCGCCGACATAGTCCGTGTAGCTTTCGGGGGTGATCGCCGTCGTCATCCGTCAAGGTTGGCGCCTGACCGGCACAAGAAATACGAGATGATTGCACGGCCGCAGGCTAAAGGATTTCCCGTGTCTTGTCAACGATATTTGTGAAATTTCCCTTGCAGGGCGCCCTGTCGCGTTGCCAAGGCAATTGGCTTTTGGGACCGATACCGGAGTAGCGGTCGACTGCCGGGGAGATGGATGCAACCGGCCGTCGCATATGCCATTGCGTCGCCTGTTGAAATGCGTGCCCTGCTCGTAGTACTAACGCTTCGTCCAAGTGCCGACCAATGATTTGGAACCCCACCGGAAGTCCCTCGTCAGTTGCCCCGCCGGGAAGTGTCAGACTCGGACTGCCACTCATGTTGAAAGGCGCGGTAAATCGGACCCGCGCAAATCGTGCCTCCGGGTCGTTCATCCGCTCAGCCAGCAATGCCAAGGTTGGCGCGGCGCTGTTCATTGCCGGCATTAGCAACAGGTCGATCTCGCGAAACAACGCAGCAAGCCGACCCTTAAATGCGGCGCGCCTCAGTAAGATCTTCGCGAAAGTCAGTCCGTCCACTTTGCATCCGGTCTCCAGCAGTCCGGATAGAACCGGTCCATACTCATTCGCGCGCGTTGGAAATGTCGCCTCATGCGCCACAGCCGCCTCCGCGGCACAGAGCAGAACCGCGTCTCGCACGATTTGATCGGGCGAAGGAAAAACGACATCACGCAGTTCGGCGCCGAGCTGCGCAAACACGGTGCAGGCCCCCTCCGTTACGCGCGCCATGTCGTCATCGGCGCCAGCCGCAATCAACGGGCGATCGATGCCGATACGTATTCCACGCACGCCGCCGTCGATACCCGCAAGGTAGTCCGGCACCTGATCCTGCACTGCAGTCGGATCATCCGAATCGGCGCCGGCGATTGCGCCAAGCATGGCAGCCGTGTCGGCTGCGCTGCGCGTCATCGGGCCTATATGGTCCATCGATTCGGCAAGCGCGAACACGCCTGCGCGACTGACGCGGCCCCAGGTCGGTTTAAGCCCCGTTATCCCGTTCATCGTCGACGGAAAGCGGATTGAGCCGAGGGTGTCAGTCCCGAGTGAGCCGTAGCAGAGTCCCACCGCTGTGGCTACACCGGAGCCGCTCGAGGAGACACCGGTCCAGTGTGCCGCGCTCCATGGATTGATCGGCGGTTTGATCGAAGGGTGATGCACTGAGAAGGCGCCTTCGGTCATCTGCAACTTGCCGAGAAGCACCGCGCCCGCCGCCTTTAGCCGCGACACGACCGTGGCGTCGCGTTCGGGTACGAAGTTCCTGTAGATCGCCATTCCGGCCGCGGTAGCAATGCCCTTGGTATGGCACAAATCCTTCACCGCGATTGGCACGCCATGCAAAGGTCCCCGGTGTACGCCTCGATTGATCTCGCGGTCGGCCTCCTCAGCCGCATGGAGCGCCATCTCGGGCGTGACGGTGGCGTAGCTCCTGAGCCGGCCATCGAGCTGCGAAATACGCTCTAATAATGTCCGGGTCACCTCGACCGATGAGAGCTGGCGCCTTTGGATTTGCAGGCCGACATCGATGAGACCGAGATAGCAGAGATCGACCGGAATCATTGCATCCAATCTGATTGGCCTTCGCAACATGCCGCCCAATATGGTGCAGGCCGTCTAATGGCGGCCTTATTACGAGGTCGTCATGGTTGCTTAAGATACTATTTGCGGAATTTCTATACCCTACTTCTCCTGAAAGAACTTTGCGAAGAAATCCTCCCTCTTTTTGGGGATGAAGACCGACCCCTCGTAGTCCACGATCAGCTTTCCGTCGAGATGGTCCATCTCGTGCTGGATGACGCGGGCCGCGAAATCGAGGTAGCGCTTGCTCACCTTCCGGCCTTCCGTGTCGAGGCCCCGGACCTTGATTTCCGGATGCCGGCTGATCTCCACCCGGATATCCGGGCAGGAGAGACACCCTTCGTCCATGACGACCGGCTCGCCCCGTCTCTGGGTGATCCGGGGGTTGACAAGGATCTCGCAATCCTCCGCTCGCCGCGCTGGGTCATTTTCGTCGAATCCCCGGCTCCGGAAGGCGATGATCCTCCTGCCGATGCCGATCTGCGGCGCCGCGAGTCCCGCCGCGTCGTCCCTCTCCAGAAAGGCTTCCTTCATGGTCAGGATGGCCTGTTGCGTTTCCGGGTCGAAGGGAACGGGCGCTTCGCGGGTGGGGGTCCTAAGGGTGCGGGTATCCTCCTCGTTGATCCGTTCCTCGTTCCAGAGGGTCAGGACTTTGTATTGAGACATTTCTCTTCCCCGATATGAAGATGGGGGAACTGCGCCCCCATTCATCTCCGCCGGCCTTTCTCCTCAGGAGACACAGCCTTTCCGGATACGGCCCCTGAATACAACTGCGGCCGGAGCTTGTCAAATAAAAAGCGCCTCCGGACTTTTTGCGAAACCGTCAGGATTCGCGGCGGGCGCCGGAATAGACGCTCAGGGAATTCGGATCAGGGTTTTTATCCTCTCGGGAGAGCTGAAACCTTCAAGGGCTCGGGCAAGCTCTTTTAAAGGGCAGGTTTCGGTGATGAGGCGTTCAATTTTCATGTTGCCCTGCTTGAGGAGATCCAGCGCCGCCGGGAATTCATCCGTGTAGATCATGGAGCCCTGGATGGTCAGTTCCTTCCGGACGATCATGCTTGTCAAGAGGGGGAACTCCTTGTGCGGAAGACCGGTCAATACGATTCTGCCCCCCGGAGCGGCAATGTTGACGATATTGGAAAAGGCGTCGGCGACGCCGCTGGCGTCAAAAAAGATGGAGAAGGAACCGGCATTCTTTTCAACCTCGGCTGCTGAGCGGTAGATCGCATCGGCGCCCAGTTCTTTGGCGACGGCCAACCGCTGTTCGGCGATGTCGACGGCGCCGACCTTTGCCCCGGCAATGGCGGCCAACCGTATGAGGAAAAGTCCAATGACCCCGGTTCCATAAACCAGCACCTTTTCGTCCGGAACGGGTTGACTTTTCCTGAATGCGTGAAGGGCCACACTGAGGGGCTCGGCCAACGCGGCCTCCGAAACGGAAAGGCCTTCGGGGAGAGGCCAGACATACGGCGCCGGAACACAAACATACTGGGCAAAAACGCCGTTTACGTCCAGCCCCAGCCTCACCTTGCGGGGGCAGATGTTTCCCCTGCCGCTTAGGCAGACAGGACAGGCGGTGCAGGGGAAATTGGGCTGGATGACGACCCTCTCTCCAATATGAAGTCCTTTCACCTCCTTCCCCATAGCCGCAATTTCTCCCACGGCTTCGTGTCCGGGAATGAGAGGGTAGCTCACGTTCAATTCCCCTCTGTATAGCGCATAATCAGTGCCGCAGATCCCGGCCTCCCGGACGCGAACGAGGACTTCATCTTCACGCGGCGAAGGGATCGGGACCTCCCGGATTTCGATTTTTCCCGGTTCGACCAACAGGGCCGCTTGCATGAGACCTCCTTCTTCTTTTTTGATAGCAATTTTCAGACATGAATACGCCTTTTTTAAGGATATTTCAAATTTGATATTATCTTCCAAACAGATATTGTTTGACAAGATATTTACAAGATGTATTTAATACATCAGTAATATCTTGATAATTTTTTCAACTATAAACCGTCAGGAGCGGGCAAGAGAATCCTTCAGGGAACATCTGGAAATCATCGATGCATTGATCGCCCGTGATCCCGTGCGAGCGGAGAGGGCGACCAGGACCCATCTCCGTAATTCGCTGGAATATCTGAAAAGCGTCATCTGAAAGGCCCGGTAGAGAAGCTTGATTACGACCGGACAGAAGGATGTTGCGATCAGGTACAACATGAGATATGGGACGGGAAAAGGCGCTCTTCGACGGCCCGCGGAAGGGAGGCAAGCGCCTCTGCTCCGTCGCCTTGGGAAGGAGAAAGCAGTCGAACCGTAACCGGTTTGTCCGGCAATAGTGAACCTTCGCCGGACATGCAGACAATAAAAGCAGACAATAAAAAAGGAGGATGGTATGAAAAAGCAGAAGGTATTCCTTGCAATTTTGTTTGCCCTCACCGTGTGTCTTGCCCCGGCGCCGCACAGCCTGGCGGCGGAGAAGATCGTGATCAAGCTGGCCCATGTGGACCCCATCGATATCTGCATCTCTAAGAAGGGCGCGGCGACCCGGGCGTTCAAGGAGATCGTGGAAGCGGAGAGCGTCGGCGCCATTCAGGTCGATCTCTTCCCGGCGGGGCAGCTCGGCGGCGAACGCGAGCTGATCGAGGCCACCAAACTCGGAACGATCCAGATGAGCATGGTATCCGGCGCCATTGCCGGATATTTCAAGCCGGCCATGGTCCTGGACATTCCCTATCTGTTCCCCTCGGCGGCGGTCGCCTGGAAGGTCCTGGACGGCGACTTCGGCCGGGAGTTGGCCAATGACATCCTGAGGGCCATGGGCACCCGGGTTCTCGCGTACGGGGAAACCGGTTTCCGCAACTTCACCAATTCCAAACGCGTGGTGAAGAGTCCGGATGATCTGAAAGGCTTGAAGATCCGGGTCATGGAGACCCCTCTCTACGTCACCATGGTAAAATCCCTGAAGGCGGATCCGACACCCATCGCGTGGCCCGAAACTTACACGGCCCTGCAGCAGAAGGTGGTGGACGGCCAGGAAAATCCCGTGAGCGTCATCCTCCAGGCCAAGTTCGCCGAGGTTCAGAAATACCTGACCCTGGACGGCCATACCTACGGGGCCGACTTCCTGATCATCAACGAGAAGGTCTTCCAGGGGTTGTCCAAAGAGCATCAGCAAATTCTGAAACGGGCGGCCATCGTGGCGGGTGCATGCGGGCGGGGCATCCAGCAGCTCAACTCCGCGGTGGGCATCTCGGAACTCAAGAAGCAGGGCATGGAAGTCTATTCGCCAACGGCCGCCGAACGCAAGGCTTTCATGCAGGCCACCCAGGGCCCCGTGATCGACTGGATGAAGACCCAGGTGGACCAGGCCTGGATCAGGAAGGTGCAGGCCGCCGTGACCAAGGCGGAAGCGGAACTGACCAAGTAAAACGGAGCCAACTCGTCGGGGGGCGGACCATTCCACCCCCCGATACTTGAGATTATCTCGTAAAAAGCATCAAATGTCTTGAAGTCGTCAGACTTATCTGGAGAAAGTTCTATGCACGGGCAATCCAATCTTCTTAGGCGCCTCAACAAGGTCCTGCTGTGGGTGATTTTTACCATGACGGCCGTGATGTTTATGACCATTTTCCTGCAGGTCATTTTCCGCTACATCCTGGCCCTGCCGTTTACCTTCTCGGAAGAACTGGCCCGTTACCTGATGGTTTGGATCGTCTGTCTCGGAGCGGCGGGGGCGTATGGAGAGGGCATGCACATCGGGGTAGCCGTCTTCGCGAACCTGCTCCCCGCCGGGGGACGCCGATGGCTGAATCGGATCGTCCACCTGACGGTTGGCGGGCTGATGGGGGTGATCATCTATCAGGGGGGCCGATTGAGCTATCTCCTCGCGGATCAGCTTTCGCCGGCCATGGAAATCAGGATGAGCTGGCCTTATCTGGCCGTGCCGGCGGGCGCCTTCCTGATCCTCGTGCAGGCGGCGGCGCTTCTGATCAGGGACTTTGGGGGGAAATGGATCACCCCAGATCCGCAAGAGGTTGCGGAGAGGTGTTCATCATGACGCCCCTGGATATTTCTCTGATCATCACCTTTCTGGTGACGCTGGTTTCGGGCATTCCCGTGGCCTTTTGCCTGGCCATCACCAGCCTGGTTTTTTTGCTGCTTCTGGACAGCGTGCCCCTCCATCTGATCCCCCAGCGGATGTTCACCGGCATGGATTCTTTCCCGCTGATGGCCGTGCCCTTTTTCATCATGGCGGGGGACCTGATGAACTCCGCAGGGATCACGATGAGGATTGTCCGCTTCGCGTCGGTCCTGGTGGGAAGCATCCGGGGAGGGCTGGCCCATGTGAACATCGTGGCGAGCATGTTCTTTGCCGGCGTTTCCGGGTCCGCCGTGGCCGATACCGCCGCCCTGGGGTCCATTCTGATTCCTGCCATGGAAAAGGACGGTTATGGCAAGACGTTCTCCGCTGCGGTCACTGCCGCATCCTCGGTCATCGGACCGATCATCCCGCCCAGCATTCCGGTGGTCATCTACGCCCTGGCGGGTTCGGTCTCCATCGGCGGACTGTTTCTGGCCGGGGTGGTCCCCGGTGTGCTGATCGGTCTGGGGCTGATGATAGTTTCCTATGTGATTGCCAGAAAACACAAAATCGGCCACAAGCGTCCCCGGGCAACGCTGAAGGAATTCCGGGAAAGCTTCCGGGGCGCGATCCTGCCGTTGCTCATGCCCGTGATCATCCTGGGAGGGATCCTCTCCGGGGTCTTCACCCCAACGGAGGCCTCTTGCGTGGCTGTGGCTTACGCCATCGTCATCGGAATGTTCGTGATGCGGACCATCAAATTCAGGGATCTTCCCCACATCTTCTTCCGGTCCATGCTTATCACCTCTACGATCCTGATGGTAATGGCCTGCGCCAACATCTTCTCCTGGATCCTGGGAACCCAACAGATCCCCCAGGCCATGGGGCGGGCCCTGTCTTCCTTCAGCAATAACCCCTACGTATTCCTGCTTCTGGTCAATCTTTTCCTTCTGGTGGTGGGGTGTTTCCTGGAGGGGATCGCCGCGATCGTCATCATCGTTCCGATTCTTATCCCGGTCGCTAAGGCTCTCGGCATCGACCAGCTCCATTTCGGCATGATCGTGATCATGAACCTGATGATCGGCCTCATCACGCCTCCCCTCGGGCTGTGCCTGTTCGTGGTCTGTTCGGTGGCCAAGGTCGATTTCACGAAACTGGTCCGGGCCTCGATCCCTTTTATTCTCGTTGAGATCGCGGCCCTGTTCGTGGTGACGTATTTTCCGTTCCTTGTTCTTTTTATTCCGCATTTCTTTGGTTTCCGATAAAAGAGTTCTTCAAGGAACTGGTGAGGGGTCTACGGGGGAAGATTCTCTTTTGCCGATTTTCGGTCGAGGGGACACGGTGAAAATACTCTTCGAGATGTAGCTGCGTTTTCGGGGCCGGGCCGTCGCTGCGCGGCAAGATCCGGAGGAAAGGCTATTAAAAACAGGAGGCGTCATGAAAAAGATACTGGTGTTGCACGGGGTAAATCTCAACATGTTCGGCAAGAGGGATCCGGTCCAGTACGGGACCATCACCCTCGATGAGATCAACCGGGAGCTGGAGGCCCTGGCGGGCGAGCTCGGATGCGCGGTGGAAATCTTCCAGACGAACGATGAAGGGGCGATCTGCGAGAAGATTCACCAGGCCCATCTCGGGAAGACGGACGCCGTCGTCATCAACGCCGGCGCCTGGACCCATTACAGTTACGCCCTGCGGGACGCCCTGGCCATCCTGAAGGCGCCCATCGTGGAAGTCCACATGTCCAACATTCATGCCAGGGAGGAGTTCCGCCACTACTCCGTCATCGCGCCGCTGGCCAAGGGGCAGATCTCCGGATTCGGACTCCAGAGCTATCTCCTCGGCCTCCGGGCGGCCGTGGAGCTGCTGAAGGATGCGGAGGGCGGCGGATCATGAATCCTACGCCGTAAAAGGATCCCGTGCTTTCGAATTCAAACCGCCGGCGAGCGGCCTTCTGGGTCATCTCCACCCACTATCCCAAGGGAAGCGTTCGCCATGGTGCTGACAAATCGGCGGCAGGATCCGTTCTCATTATGGTGGCCTTTGCCATGATTGCAGGCGCCCCTTTGCTCGGTTTCCTGTCCGATCAGGTGGTCGCAAGCCGAAAGAGGATGCTCGTCGCGAAACCCGGGCGCGCTCGGAGCCTTGGAAAAAGGAACGGCGCATTGTTCCCGATACGCGTCCGACAACCTCGCTACGGCTATTCAATGCCGATTCGGCCCTTGCAGAATTCGGCGATGTCTGTTAACTTCCCGCCATTACAGGATAGAGGCGGATCTTGATTTATTCCATCATTGCTAAAAAGGCGCGGCGCGAATTCTCCCGGGCGATGCGTTTCGCGGAGGGGGGCGTTCCCCATCTGCCTCCCCCCGGCGATCCGCGGCCCCGGCTCCTGTACATCCACATCCCTTTCTGCGAGCGGCTCTGCCCTTACTGCTCGTTCAATCGCTTCGTCTTTGCAGAGGACCTCTGCCGCGCCTATTTCCAGGCGCTTCGGAAGGAAATCCTCCTCTATCGCGGGCTCGGCTATAATTTCGGCGGCATCTACGTCGGCGGCGGGACGCCCACGGTCTTGATCGACGAACTGGAGGAGACGATTGCCCTGGCGCGGGAATCCTTTCAGATCCGGGAGCTGTCGGTCGAAACCAACCCGAACCACCTGACCGAAGACCGCCTGACGGCCCTGCAGCGGGCGGGTGTCGACCGGCTCTCGGTCGGCGTCCAGAGCTTCGACGACGGCCTGCTCAAGAAGATGGACCGTTATGACAAGTACGGCAGCGGCGAGGCCATCGCCGGAATGCTCCGGGAGACCCTCGGGCGGTTCAGGACGCTCAACGCCGACATGATCTTCAATTTTCCGACCCAGACCCCGGCCATGATCGACAGGGATTGCGAAATCCTGACTGACATCGGCATCGATCAGGCGACCTGGTACCCCCTGATGGTCTCCGATTCGACCCGGCAGAAGGTTATGGACACCCTGGGGCATGTGGATTTCCGTCAGGAAAAATTATACTATAATCAAATCGCCGGGCGCCTCGTCCCCCCCTACCGGTTCTCCTCGGCCTGGTGCTTTTCCCGCAAACAGGCGATGATCGACGAGTACATCGTCGACTACGACGAGTATGCGGGCCTCGGCAGCGGCTCCATCGGCTACCTGAACGGGACCTGTTACGCCAACACCTTCGATATCGCCGGCTACATCTCCCGGCTCGACCGGGGCGAACTGCCGCTGGCGGCCTCCCGCGTTTTTTCAGTGAAGGAACGGATTCGCTACGATTTCATTATGAAGCTCTTCGGGACCCGCCTGAACATGACTGATCTCCGTAAGAAGTACGACGGGGCGTTCCTGAGCCTCCTGGGGCCGGACCTCCTCGCCTTTTCCCTGATCGGGGCGCTTGCCTGGCGGTCGCCGGAAATCGTCCTGACGAAGCGGGGCCGGTACGCCTGGGTGGTCCTGATGCGGGAGTTCTTCACGGCGGTCAACAACTTCCGCGACTACTGCCGGGGGCGGACAGGAGCGTAAGGTTTACCAAACGCAAGATTGATCAGAGGATAGGTTAAATGGCCCTTCCCGTAAACATCCAAGAACTGATCAGCGGCCGGACGGTCGAATGGGAGAGGATCGAATTCAAAGCCGGCTGGAACCCGGAAGATCTCGGTCATTCGATTTGCGCTTTCGCCAATGATGTCAACAATTGGGGTGGCGGGTATATCATCCTCGGCATCGAGGAGAAAAAGGGACGGCCTCTCCTGCCGCCTGTCGGTTTGGAGCACGAACAGGCGGACGCGATGCAGAAGAAACTCGTCCCTCTCTGCCACCGGATTACCCCTCCCTATTTTCCGGTTGCGGCGCCCTTTGAATTTCAAGGGAGGACGATTCTTGTTCTTTGGGTTCCAGGCGGCGAAACGCGTCCATACAAGGCGCCGGTATCATTGGCAAGGAATTCCCCATCCGCCTATTATGTCCGCCATTTTTCCTCGACGATCAAAGTGAGGGACGGATCTGCGGAAGAGCGGCAACTCTACCAACTTGCGGCAAAGGTTCCGTTCGACGACCGGATCAACCACCAGGCCGAACTGGAAGACCTCAACCTGACGCTGATCCGGTCTTTTCTGAAAGAGATCGGCAGTGAATTGCATGCGGCGGCGGGGAACATTCCCTTCCGCGAATTGTGCCGTCAGATGCAGATCGCCCGGGGGCCGGACGAGTACCTAAATCCGGTCAATGTGGGATTGTTGCTCTTCAACGAGCAGCCCGACCGGTTTTTCCGCGGCGCCCGGATCGAGGTGATCGAATACCAGGACGAGGTGGGAGATCGCTTTACGGAAAAGATATTTACCGGTCCGCTTCATGTTCAGCTCCGGAGCGCCCTGCAGTATCTGAAAAATAACGTCGTCAAGGAGCAGGTGCTGAAAGTTCCGGATCGGCCGGAGGCCGTCCGCTTTTTCAATTACCCGTCGGTTGCCCTTGAAGAGGCTCTGGCCAATGCCATTTATCACCGGAGTTATGAGCATCAGAGCACGATTGAAGTCAACGTGAGAAGCGATTGCATTGAAATTCTTTCGTTTCCGGGTCCGTTTCCGCCCATCGACAACAAGGCGCTCAAAAAATCCCGTGTTGTCTCAAGGGATTACCGGAACCGTCGCATCGGCGATTTTCTGAAGGAAATGCACCTGACCGAAGGACGGAGCACCGGCATCCCGAAGATCCGGCAGGCCATGAAGCGAAATGGCTCTCCGCCGCCGGTTTTCGAAACGGACGAGGACAGAATTTACTTCCTTGCGACCCTAAAAATTCATCCGTTATTTCCAATAAACATGCAGGAAGATGCACCTGCCGGTGAGCAAGTTGGTGAGCAAGTTGGTGAGCAAGTAGCGAAAATTCTCGAGTACGCTCAAAGACCCCGCACTAAGCAGGAAATTCTGATTCATCTTGGATTGTCTCCGGTTTATTTGAACTATCAACGACATATTCTGTCGCTGATTCGTTCTGGATATCTGGAATTAACCATTCCGAACAAGCCGAGGAGCCGGAATCAGAGATATCTTACGACGGAGTCTGGCAGGGCATTGCTCGGCAAAGTTCCTGAGTAACTAAGAAGTAACTAAGAAGTAACTAAGAAGCGAGAAAACGGCAGTGTCGGCAAGCGGGAGAATCTCCTTCGGCGTCTGATCGAAGAGCGGTCGGCGGATGAAGATCTGCAGCAGATGATTTATGACGCCCTGTTGCCCCTCGTATTGGGCGGCCGGAGAGAAGAGAAGAATCGTGTTTTCCACAAGGATGAAACGGAATAAAAAGGATGGACAATGGATGATCACAGAAAAGAGTTGTTGAAGAACCTGCCGAAGATCGACGAGATGATGCTCCTGCTCGAGCGAGGTGAGCGGCTCGCCGGGGTCCCGCGGGAGCTGGTGAAGGAGGCGTGCCGGTCGGTCGTGGAGGAGATCCGCGGCCGGATCCTGGCTGATAAGGGTAAGAATGGGGAACTCTGCCTGCCGATGGAGGAAGAGGCGGCGGACCGTGCGGCCCGGATCGTCGAAGGCTTTGGCGCTTATCGCCTCCGCAGGGTAATCAACGCAACGGGGGTGATCCTCCACACGAACCTCGGCCGCGCCCCGCTCTGCCGGGAGGCAATCGAGCGGATCATCGAGGTCGCCCGGGGCTACTCCAACCTCGAATACAACCTTGAGAAGGGGGAGAGGGGGCTCCGCTACGACCACGTCCGCGAGTTGCTCTGCGCCCTGTCCGGGGCGGAGGATGCCCTCGTCGTCAACAACAACGCCGCCGCAGTCCTCCTGGTCCTCAACGCCCTCGCCGAGGGCAGGGAGGCGATCGTCTCCCGGGGCGAACTGATCGAGATCGGCGGGGAATTCAGGATCCCCGAGGTGATGATGAAAAGCGGCGCCCGCCTGAAAGAGGTGGGGACGACGAACCGGACGCGGCTTGCCGACTATGAACAAGCGATCGGCCCGGAGACGGGGCTGATCCTCAAGGTCCATACGAGCAACTTCCGGATCATGGGTTTCACCGAGGCGGCGGATCTCTCCTCGCTCGTGAATCTCGGGAAGAAACACGGCCTGCCCGTCATGGATGACCTGGGGAGCGGCTGCTTCATCGAACTGGACAGCTACGGCCTGGAGCGGGAACCGACCGTCCGCGACACGCTCGCTACGGGGGTGGATGTGGTCACCTTCAGCGGCGACAAACTTTTGGGCGGACCCCAGGCGGGGATCATCCTGGGGAAACGGGAGACGCTGGAACGGATCCGGAAAAATCCCCTGAACCGGGCGCTCCGGATCGACAAGCTCACGCTGGCCGCTCTGGAGGCGACGCTGGTGAAGTATCTCCGGCCGGAGGAAGCCCTCTCCGACATCCGGGTGCTTCGCGCCCTGACGGAGCCCCTCGCCGACGTGAAGAAACGGGCGAAGCGGCTTGCGGCCATGCTCCGGCGCGCCCTGCCGGAGGGGCTGAACATTTCTATCATAAACGGGACTTCGATGGCCGGCGGGGGATCTCTCCCCACCCGGGAGATCCCGACGGTCCTGGTCGGCGTCCGTGCGACGACACTGTCCGCGGCCGCCCTGGAGGAGCGCCTCCGGCAGTGGGAAACGCCGATCATTGCCCGGGTTGCCGACGAGATGGTCCTTTTTGATCCGCGAACGCTGGATCGGGAGGAGTTCACCGCAATCCGGGATGCCCTCAGGGCGCTCCTGGCGAACGAAATGGGGTGATGATGGGGGAGGTGAAGACAAGCGTTGGCGGGAGGCAGGCCCACTTCACGGTCGCGCCGGAAGAGGAAGGCACCCGTCTCGATCTCTTCCTGACGGGAAAGGAAACGGGGCTTTCCCGCGCCCGGATCCAGCATGCCGTCTCGGAAGGGCGGGTCACGGTGAACGGCCGCCCCGCCAGGGCCGGCAGAAGGGTAAAAGCCGGAGACGACGTGGTCATTTGCATCCCGGCCCTGAAATCGTCCGGGGTCCTGCCCGAGGAGATACCCCTGAAGGTCCTCTACGAGGACCCCTTTATCCTGGTGGTAGACAAACCGGCGGGGATGGTCGTCCATCCCGCGGCGGGCCATCCCGGCGGGACGCTGGTCAATGCCCTGCTCCATCACTGCCGTGACCTCTCGGGGATCGGCGGGGTGCTGCGCCCCGGGATTGTCCACCGACTCGACAAGGAGACCTCCGGGCTTTTGGTCGTGGCCAAATCCGATGAGGCCCACCGGGGGCTGGCCGGTCAGTTCAAGCGCCACGAGGTGGCAAAGACCTACCAAGCCATCGTTTACGGGAACCCGAAGACGGGCGAGGGGAGAATCGAGGCGCCCGTGGGGCGGCATCCGACGGACCGTAAAAGGATGTCCACGCGAAGCAGCAGGGGGAAGGGGGCGGTGACGATCTGGCGCGTCCGGGAGCGGTTCGGCGTTGCTTCCCTGCTGGATGTGGATATCGAAACGGGCCGGACCCATCAGATCCGGGTCCACCTGATGGAACTCGGTTATCCGGTCGTGGGGGACAAGGTTTATGGCGGCGCGGGGAGGATCCGTACTATTGATGATTCCGCAGTCAGGGCCAGGATCAAGGCATTGCAGCGTCAGGCGCTTCACGCCTGGCGGCTCTCCTTTGCCCATCCGGTGACGGGGGAGGCGCTGCAATTCACCTCGCCCCTCCCGGAGGATATGGCCGGTCTTTGTTCGTTCCTGAGGGAGAGAGTAAAAGGCGAGGGGTGAGGGATCAATCATGTTTGGTTTCGTTCAGCGGGGCGCCGTTAAATTTCTCGAGGCCGAGGAAATATCTGCGCTGGGTTTCGTGACCCATGCCTTCTGCACCAGGCAGGGGGGGGTGAGCGAGGGGCCTTTTGCCGACCTCAACGTGGGCGACCGTGTGGGTGACCGGGAGGAAGATGTCCGTCGGAACCTAACTCTCGTCGGCGAAGCCTTCTCTATCCAGGAGGGACGGCTGATGCTGATGAGGCAGGTCCACGGCGACTCGATCCGGGTGATCGACGGGGCAATGCCCCTGCCGGGAGAGGTGCCGGAATGCGACGGCATGATCACCGACAGGCCGGGCGTGGCCCTCGGGGTCAGGACGGCGGACTGCGTGCCGCTCTTTTTCGTGGACCGCATCCGCCGGGTCATCGGGGCGGCCCATGCAGGCTGGCGGGGCGCTGCTCTCGGCATGGCGGCGAGGATGGCGGACGCCATGAAGGAGCGGTTTTCCTCCCGCTATGAAGACATCCTGGCCGTTATCGGCCCGGCCATCGGTCCCTGCTGCTATGAGGTGGACGCCCCCGTCTTTGCGGCCCTGTCATCCCGGCGGGAGGCGGAACGTTTTCTAATCCCCGGTGGGAAAGACAGGTGGATGCTCGATCTGGCCGAGGTCAGCCGCCTCCAGCTCCTGGAGTGCGGGCTGCCCGAGGAAAATATCCTGACGGCCGGATTCTGCACCGCCTGCCGGCAGGATCTCTTCTTTTCGCACCGCGCCGGCCGCGGCCGCACGGGCAGGCAGCTCAACTTCCTGATGCTGAACGCCGGGGGGAACTAAAAAACCACTTGACTCCCGGGATAGTTTGGTATAAATTAGATGCCCAAACTAAGAAAGGCGTATGCAACTTCCTTTTTGAATTGATTCCAGAGATCAAAATTAGCAACCCGAGAAAGTCTGTGCACTTCTCTTATGAGTCGTTACACCATAAAAATCTGAATTCATCCTTGATGGGTTAAACGAGCTGAATTGCGGAAGCGGTTTTTACGTGGCGGGGCCGGCGGACCTCCGGCGCTGTAGTCACCCAATTAAAATACATACAGGGAAAAGGACATGAACATCGAAGATATCAAAAGACAGCCGATCAGCGAATTGGCAAAGCTGGCCAAGAATCTGGACGTCGCCGGCGCCAGCGGCCTGAGGAGACAGGACCTGATTTTTTCCATCCTGCAGGCCCAGGTCGAAAACAACGGCGTGATTTCCGGCTCCGGGGTCCTGGAGATACTGCCGGACGGATTCGGGTTCCTCCGGGCGGTGGATTACAACTACCTCCCCAGCCCCGACGACATCTACATCTCCCCCTCGCAGATACGCCGCTTCAGCCTCAGGACGGGGGATACGGTCTCCGGCGAGGTTCGGCCTCCCAAGGAGGGAGAAAAGTACTTCGCCCTCCTCAAGGTGGACGAGGTCAACTTCGAATCTCCGGAGGCGGCGCGGGACAAGATCCTGTTCGACAACCTGACCCCCCTCTACCCGGAGGAGAAACTGAACCTGGAATTCAATCCGGAAAACCTCTCCACGCGGGTCATGGACCTGTTCACCCCCATCGGCAAGGGACAGCGCGCCCTGATCGTCTCCCCGCCGCGGGCCGGCAAGACCGTCCTTCTGCAGGACATCGCCCACAGCATCACGGCCAACCACAAGGAAGTCGTCCTGATGGTCCTCCTGATCGACGAGCGGCCGGAAGAGGTGACAGACATGCAGCGGAGCGTGGCCGGGGAGGTCATCTCCTCCACCTTCGACGAACCCGCGACGCGCCACGTCCAGGTGGCGGAAATGGTCATCGAAAAGGCGAAAAGACTGGTCGAGCACAGGAAGGATGTCGTCATCCTCCTGGACAGCATCACCCGCCTGGCCCGCGCCTACAACACGGTCGTGCCGCCCTCCGGCAAGGTCCTCTCCGGCGGCGTCGATTCCAACGCCCTCCACAAACCGAAAAGGTTTTTCGGGGCGGCGCGGAACATCGAGAACGGCGGGAGCCTGACGATCATCTCCACCGCCCTGATCGACACCGGGAGCCGAATGGACGATGTGATCTTCGAGGAGTTCAAGGGCACCGGCAACATGGAACTCCACCTCGACCGGCGGATCGCCGACCGGAGGATTTTCCCGGCCTTCGATCTGATCCGTTCCGGGACCCGGAAGGAAGAGCTCCTGATCCCGAAGAACAATCTCAACCGGATCTGGATACTCCGGAGACTGCTCCAGGAGATGAATCCCGTCGATGCGATGGAGTTCATCATAGACAAGATCCGCAAGACGGAGACGAATCTTCTCTTTTTGGATTCCATGAACCAGTAAGGGGGAGCTTAGGTAGGGCGCTCGAACGGAGTCATTAAAAAAGCTTGAATTTGCCGCGGGAATTGTTGTAAGCACCAGATGAAATTTTACAAAGCCGTCACGTTTCGATAAGGAGATCGGTCAGCATGAAGGAAGGCATTCATCCGGAATATAAGGAAACCACTATCACCTGCGTCTGCGGGAATGTGATTAAGACCAGGGCCACCAAGCAGGATATCAAGGTTGAAATCTGTTCCCAGTGCCACCCGTTCATGACGGGGAAGCAGAAGATCATAGACACCGCTGGTCGTGTGGAGAGATTCAAGAGAAAATACGCCGGCAGGGAGAACAAGGCCGAGAAAATCGCATAACGCCCACCCTGTTTCCTAACAGGGGTCGCTGCCGCCGCGGCGCCGGGTTAAAAGACACCTGCCTCTGAAGTTTCGGGACGGCGCCGGGCGCCGGCGCCTTTTCCCCGGAAAGCATCTCCCAACGAATACCGGAATGCAGACCGGTCATTGCTGCCGGCGGAATCCGGAATGCCAGACAGTTTCACTTCCGGCGCCGGACCGAACGGCGCGCGAGGGGGCCGATGGCGGTATTGGACGATTGACGACTTCATAAAAAAGTCGCAAATCTCCCTACCCCTTGACGGGGGAGGGCAGGGTGGGGGTGATTAGTGACCGTATCTTTGCGTATGATTTCCCCCTCCTCTTAGTCCCCTCCCGCCGGGGGAGGGGAAAATTTACTCTATTCGAGAGTGTCATGTTTGCAAGACTCAAGGATATAGAAGCGCGGTATAAGGAGATCGAGCAGCTCCTGAGCGATCCGGCCGTCGTCGGCAGGCCCGGGGTGTACCAGAAGTACGCCAAGGAGCACGCCGATCTCAGCGACCTGATCGAAACCTACCGTGAATACGAGAGGACCGATCGCCGCATCGGGGAGAACCAGGATCTCCTGAATGATAGCGACGAAGAGCTGCGGGAGCTTGCCAGGGAGGAGCTCCCCCAGTTGAAGGAGGCCCTGGAATCTCTGGGAGAGCGGCTGAAGATCCTGCTCCTGCCGAAGGACACGAACGACGAGAAGAGCGTTTTCCTCGAGATCCGGGCCGGGACCGGCGGGGACGAGGCGGGGCTCTTCGCGGGAGACCTCTTTAGGATGTATGCCCGCTTTGCGGAGACCTGCGGATGGAAGGTGGAGGTCATGAGCAGCACCCCCGCAGGAGGGATGGGTGGATTCAAGGAGATCATCGCCTTGATCAGCGGCAGGGGCGCTTACAGCCAGTTGAAACACGAAAGCGGCGTCCACCGCGTCCAGCGGGTCCCGATCACGGAGGCCCAGGGGAGGATCCATACCTCGGCCGTGACCGTGGCCATCCTGCCGGAGGCGGAGGAGGTGGATCTCCAGATCGATCCCAACGACCTCCGGATCGATGTCTTCCATTCGAGCGGCCACGGCGGACAGAGCGTCAACACGACCGATTCGGCCGTCCGGATCGTCCATCTGCCGACCGGCCTGATCGTCACCTGCCAGGATGAAAAATCCCAGCTCAAGAACAAGAACAAGGCAATGAAGGTCCTCCGGGCGCGGCTCCTTGATGCGGCGGTGAAGAAACACAACGACGCGATCTCCGAGACGCGGAAAAACCAGGTGGGGACCGGGGACAGAAGCGAACGGATCAGAACCTACAATTTTCCCCAGGGAAGGGTGACGGACCACCGGATCGGCCTGACCTCCTATAGCCTGGAAAGCTTTCTGGACGGGGACATCCGCTTCATGATCGACGCCCTGACGACCAATTTTCAGGCCGAAGCCCTCAAAAAGTCCGCCTGAAGGGGAGTGATCCCGTTCGTTGTCCCGGCGGCGGGGAGTGGCGAGGGAGATTCTTCAAGATGACGGATATCCGGACCATTCTCCATCATGCAGCCCGCGACCTGAGTGTGTCCGGCAGCCCTTCTCCCCGCCTCGACGCGGAAGTGCTCCTCATGCGCCTTCTGCAGATCGACCGGTTGCAGCTTTGCACCCACCCGGGAAGGGAACTTTCGGAGGAGGAAGCAGCCGGCCTCTCCCGGTGGGTCGAAAGAAGGCGCCGGGGCGAACCGGTCGCCTACATCGTGGGGGAAAAGGAGTTTTGGTCGCTTTGCTTCGAGGTCAATCGCGAGGTTCTCATCCCGAGGCCGGAGACGGAATGCCTGATCGAAGCGGTGCTGGAATTTTACGCCCCCCCCGGAGGCGGGCTAAGGATTGTCGATATCGGAACGGGGAGTGGCGCGATCGGCGTCACCCTGGCCAGGGAGCTTCCGGAGGCCCAGGTGACGGCGACGGATGTCTCGCCCGGGGCCCTGGCGGTGGCCGGCAGGAATGCCGCCCGCCACGGCGTGGCCGGGCGGATCGAGTTCCTGCGGGGCGATCTGTTTGCCGATGCCGCGGGGGCCTTTGACATCATCGTCTCCAATCCCCCCTACATCCCCGCCGACAAATATCCCCTGCTGCCGCCGGGGGTTCGCGATTTCGAGCCGCAGGAGGCGCTGATCGCCGGTCCGGACGGAATCGCTTTCCACCGGGAGATCGTCCGGGAAGGGACGGTGCGATTGAAGCCGGGCGGGCGGATTTTTCTGGAGATCGGCGCGGACCAGAGGGACCTTGTCGAGGCCCTCTTCCGGGAGGCGGGGCCCTATGAGGAGATCCGTGTCCGGAAGGATTACGGCGGGATGGACCGCGTCGCGTCGGCGATAATTAGGGACAGAGCCCCTATTTTCCCAGGAAAAAATAGGGGCTCTGTCCCTAATTATACGAG
>JAHJXP010000214.1 GCA_018827585.1 Pseudomonadota bacterium
GAATTCCTTTGTGCAACAATTCGCCCCAAATATCAAGTTCAAATACAGTTGCTTCGATCGTGTCATCCTGCGGGGATACATCCTGTGGCTGTTCTTTCCAGGCGGCGTGGTCAAGTTCCTCAGGGCGATGGGATTCAGGAAACTCTCCACTGCAAGGCGACGCTCGTTGTCCGCCGCGAGGGCAAGCAGCTAAGGCGCTACGTACACGTCTCGAGCGGCAACTACAACGTCCTTACGGCGAAGATATACACCGACATCGGTCTTTTCACCTGCGATCCCGAGTTCGGCAACGACGTCTCTTCCCTCTTCAACGTCCTGACGGGATTCAACTCGTGGACGGGGGGGATATGTTCACACCCCAGACGGTGGCGGCGATGTTCGGAAGGTTCATGATCTCGCCGGTGACGACCCAGGAGACGATCCATTGTCTCATCGACAGGGAGATCGAGAAGTCGAATCCCAAGGCCCCGGGACGCATCATCGGGAAGATGAACGCCTTCGTCGATGCAAGGACCGTCGCCAAACTCTACGATGCCCTTTGTCATCAAGACGGCGCTGACCAGCGATCCCGATCCAGCGCACAACGAACAGGTTACGCTGCTCGCGCTTGCCCTCTTCGACGGGCTTCGCGTTCTGCACGGTTACGGGCCGGAAGAGCGGCGCCTGCTGGAGATTGCCGCCCGTCTGCACGACATCGGCTGGTCGCGGGCGGGGGCGTCGGGGAAGCATCACAAATTGAGCTGTGAAATGATCCAGGAACTGGCAATCCCCGGCTTGAGCGGAAAGGATCGTCTCACCTGCGCCCTCGTCGCCCGGTATCATAACAAGTCTCTTCCGGATGCATCCAGGCATAAACTCTTTGCGTCGCTCAACAACGGCCGGCGCGCCGTCGTCGAGTGGCTCGCGGGGATGCTGCGCGTCGCCGATGGCCTCGACTGCAATCATGCCGGTCCCGTCAGGCAGTTGACCTGTGCGGTGAGCAGCAAGGCGATCACGATCCATATCGAGTTTAAGGGCGACTGCCGGATGGGGCTGGAACGGGCCTTTCAGAAACAGGAACTCCTGGTCAGGATAACGGGACGGACAATCGAATACCGATGCTGATCGCATTCATCTCAGACATCCACGGCAACCTGCCCGCCCTCGATGCCGCCCCGGCCGATGCAAAGGGACGCGGCGCCGGCCGGATCGTCTGCTGCGGGGATATGACCGGCTATGGACCCTTCCCCGACGGCGTCTGCAAACTCCTCGAAAGGCTGCATATCCCCGCGATCGTGGGCAACTATGACCTGAAGGCGATTGAAGCGGCCAAACAGGGGAAACCGGCCGCAAAAGAGATGAAGGCCAAGAAACTCAAGATTCTGTGGTGGACCGTTGAGAAGCTTAGCCGTCGGAGCCGCCTTTACCTGGCCGGGCTGCCCGAGCGCCTCGACCTGCAGATACCTGCGGGCGGGCGCAGGTTCCTGGTCGTTCACGGCAGCCCCGTTTCCGCCGATGACGCCGTCTATCCGAGCATCACCCGGCAGGGGCTGGAGAAGAAACTGGGCGATGCCCGCCCGGAGGTCCTCGTTTGCGGGCATACGCACATCCCCTTTGTCAGGCGGATCGGTGGAATTCTCGTGGTGAACTGCGGTTCGGCGGGGCACCCGATTGACGGCGACCCGCGCCCGTCCTACGCCCTTGTCCGCGTCGAGAGGGACGCCGCCCCGCGCGGACGCATCGTCAGGTTCGCTTACGACCGGGAGCGCACGATCGCCGCACTCGAGAAGACCACGCTGCCGAAAGGGCTGCGGAAGGATTTCTCCGGAGGAATCAAGAGGAGATTCATAGAATGAACCACGAGAAGCCTGTCGAGATAGAGCTGAAGCTTGTCCTGCCCGGTCCGGAGGTCGAAGAGGCGGTGATCGCCCATATCCGCGAACAGGGCTACAGGGTCAAGGCGCTCAAGCCGGTGAGAAATTGCGATCTCTACCTGGACACCTTCGACTGGACGCTCATGAAAAAGAAGCTGGCGCTCAGGTACCGCACTGCGGACGGCGGGGCGATGTATACGCTCAAGGGCATGGGCGCCATCGAGGACGGGATCGCAAAGCGGATGGAAATCGAGGCGCCGCTCGAGGGTCCGGCAGATTCCCCGGCGGAGATTTCCGTAAAGCAGATCAGAGAGGCGATCGACGGGATCATTTATCCGCGCAAGCTCCTCGAACATATTCAAGTCCGCACGGACCGCCGGCGGTATCGGGTCCTGTCCCCCGAAGGCGCGAGAATCGAGCTTGCCTTCGACGCTTCGAGCTTCTCTGCGCGGGGGCTTCACAAGCCGCGCCGCACAAAGAGGCTTCACGCGCTGGAAGCGGAACTTCTCAGCGGTCCGGAAGCGGCGCTCATTTCCCTCTCCGCCCTGCTCTCAGGCGCATTCGGCTACCCCCCGTCTCCGGCGTCGAAGTTGGAGAGCGCCGTCGAGCGTCTCAAGGTCCTCATCCCCTCCAAGAAGCCCCCGGAGAAATATGCGGTAAGACTCGACGACCGCCTCGATCTCGCGGTGCGGAAAATCCTGGCCTATCAGTTTGTCCGGTTTCGGGAGCAACTCCCCGGCGTGCAGCGCGACATCGATACGGAGTTCGTGCACCAGGCGCGAGTCGCGACGCGCCGGATGCGTTCGGCGCTGCGGTTGTTTCGCGAGGCCGTTCCCCGGGGCGCGGGCGACTTTTTTGCAGGCGAGTTGGAGTGGCTCGGCGGCCTGTTCGGAGCGGTTCGCGACCTCGATGTCTTCCTGCTGAATCTGACCCGGTTCAAAGGGCAGATTGAACGCTTTCCTGTAAAGAAAAAAGAGATGTTCGATCGCCGGATCGGGGGACACCGCGCCGCGCCGTTGGCGGCCCTTGGCGCGGCGCTCGAATCGCCGCGGTATGGAAACTTTGCGCGACGCCTCCTGAGGTTCCTGGAAGCGCCTCTTCCGGAGCGTCCCCGGGCGCCGCTTGCGGTAAAACCGGTTCGCCAGGCGGCGCCGGCGATCATCAAGGAGAGATTCGCCGCCGTCA
The DNA here is from genome assembly GCA_018827585.1 of Pseudomonadota bacterium. Classification (GTDB taxonomy): domain Bacteria; phylum Desulfobacterota; class Syntrophia; order Syntrophales; family UBA5619; genus JAKAFS01. The sequence goes on from JAHJXP010000214.1 coordinate 3,039, forward strand.
TCGGTCAGGGGCAGAGGGTTCTCGACAACCCGAAGCCGAAACAGTTCCACCGCCTCCGGATCCAGATGAAGAGGCTCCGCTACGCCTGCGAGTTCATGGCCCCCGCCTACGACGGCGCCCTCGATCCCTTCATCGAGAGAACGGTCGAAATACAGGACTGCCTCGGGGAGATCCAGGATACGGTTTTCACGCGGGGATTCATCGACGGCCTGTTCAATGACTGGAAGGGCAGGCTGGTCGAACCCGAACTCGTGTTCATCCTCGGCGAGCTCTATCAGTTGCAAGGGGAAATCGCCCGCGACCGCGAGGAAAAGTTCGGCAGGATCTGGGAGCGCTTTGCCGCCGGGGAGACCGCCGCCGAGCTCGATGAGATCCTTTCCGGGCAACGGGCGGGTTAGGGAAAGACCGGACGATCGGCTCCGGTATATTCGCTTGACACACCCAAGCCGTCTTCATATACTCCGGCCGCCCAAGAGCAAATGATTTCAGGACACCGATGAACATCGTTTCATGTAGAAGTTAAATCCTTTAGAGAAGGAAACGGATTTGCTTTTTTCCGTGAAAATCTACGTTCCCTATTCGTGAAGGTTCGATGAAAGCAGAGATTATCGCCGTTGGAACGGAACTCCTCTTGGGGCAGATCGTGGACACCAACTCGGCCCATATTGCCCAGCAGCTCACCACCGTGGGCCTGGATTTGCATTTCAAATCCACCGTGGGAGACAATCTGGAAAGAATTAAATCCACGCTGCGAAATGCAATGAGTCGGTCGGATTTTATTATCACGACCGGCGGGATCGGGCCAACCCTCGACGATTTGACACGGGAGGCCGTGGCGGAAGTGTTGGGAAGGCCGCTGGTGTTTCAGCAGGTCCTTTTCGATCAGATCAGCGATTTCTTCGCCCGTCTGGGGCGGACTGTAAGCCCCAACAACCGCAAGCAGGCCTATATTCCCGAGGGCGCC
>JAHJXP010000215.1 GCA_018827585.1 Pseudomonadota bacterium
CCATTACCAGCCCCTACGGCAACGCTGAGCACGAATTCGATATCTCCGCGCTTGTTACGGCGGCGGGGGCTTCCTACGTGGCCCGCTGGACGGCCTACCATCCGCGACAGATGACCAAGTCGATAAAGAAGGGCATTGAGAAAAAGGGTTTTGCCATGATCGAGGCGATCGCGCAATGTCCGGTTCAGTTCGGCCGGGTCTCCAAGCAGGGCAGCGCCGTGAACATGCTGAAGAACTACAAGCAAAACGGCATCCGTATCGAGAAGGCGGCCGAGATGGATGCCGCGGAGCTTCAAGGGAAGATCGTCGAAGGGGAGTTCGTCGACCGCGACAAGCCCGAATTGATCTCCTCAAGCGCTGCCGCGCTGCAGGGATGGACTGGAGGTAACAAATGATGGCTCAGACGGATATCAACATCGCAGGCGTGGGAGGTCAGGGATCGATCCTGGCCGGGGTCATCCTGGGGACCGCCGCCGTGACATACGACAAGAAGTATGCCGTGCAGACCCAGGCTTACTCATCCGAGCTCAGAGGGGGATTCGCCGCGACTTGGGTGATCATCTCGGACTGCCCCGTGGGATTTCCCCGCGTGACCGCCCCGGATATCCTGGTGGCCCAGGCCCAGGATGCCATCAACCGTTTTGCGAAGGTGCTCAAGCCCGAGGGACTTCTGATCATAGACAGCGATATGATCCCCGAGCCCCCAGCGGGAATTGAGCGCGTCGTCAGGGTGCCGGCGACCTCCATAGCGAGGAACGAATTGAAGGCCCCGGTGGTGGCCAACATGGTCATACTCGGCGCACTCTGGCAGGCGACCCGTATCGTTAGCCGGGAGGCCCTTGAGAAGGCCATCGGCGATTTCGTGCCCCGCGGGAAGGAAAAATTGAACCTGGATGCCTTCGAACGCGGCGCCCGGGCGGTGGAAAACCAGAACGTTTAAACACATCACAGTTAGGGAGAAGGCATATGGGATTGATGACAAAGGACCAATATATCGAGTCTCTCCGGAAGCTCAAACCGACGGTTTACATGTTCGGGGAGAAGGTGGAAAACGTGGTGGACAACCCGCGCCTGAGGGCCGGGATCGAGGCCACCGGGGCAACGTACGCACTGGCAGAGGACCCGGAGTTCCGCGATCTGATCGTAACCCAGAGCAAGCTGATCAACGAGCCGATCAACCGCTTCAACAACCCCCCTACTTCTATTGAAGACCTGGTCGCCCGTGTCAAGATCAACCGCAAGATGGGACAGAGGGTCGGCACCTGTTTCCAGAGGTGCACGGGACAGGACTGCATGTGCGCCCTGGCGGTGACGACCTTCGACGCCGACAAGAAGTACAGGACCCAGTATCACAAGCGCTTTACCGAATTCCTGAAGTACATGCAGAAAAACGATTTTGTGGCCAACGCCAGTGTGACCGATGCCAAGGGGGATCGTAATTTCGGCCCCATGGAACAGCCCGATAAGGACATGTACTTGCACATCGTCGAGAAGCGCGACGACGGCATCGTCGTGCGCGGCGCCAAGTGCCACCAGACGGGATCGCTTTCGTCACACGAACTAATCGTCCTGCCCACGCGCGCCATGCGCAAGGGCGAAGAGGAGTTCGCCGTGGCCTTCGCCGTTCCGAGCGACACGAAGGGCGTGATCCACGTCGTCGGACGCTCCAGCATGGACACCCGGGAATTGGACGGTTGCGACTGCGGCAACCGGCATTATTCCAAATATGCCCCGACGGTCATCTACGACAACGTCTTTGTCCCCTGGGATCGCGTTTTTCTGTGCGGGGAGTGGGAATTCGCGGCCGACCTGGTGATCTATTTCTCCGCCTTCCACCGCCAGAGCCACGGCGGATGCAAGGCCGGAAAGATCGACTGCATGATCGGGGCCGCCATGACCATGATGCAGTACAACGGAACGGAGAAGGTCAGCCATCACAAGGAGAAAATCGTCGACATGATCCACCGCGCCGAAACCCTCTACGGCTGCAGCCTGGCTGCTTCCTACGAGGGCAAGCAGATGCCTTCCGGAAACTACTACATCGATCCGGTCCTCGCCAACGCTTCCAAGATCCACGAAGGCAAGGAGATGGCCGAGGCGACGCGGCTGATGATCGACATCGCGGGGGGATTCGTGGCGGACCTTCCGTCCGACAGGGACTTTGAAAACCCAGAGGTCGGTCCGCTGCTGAAAAAGTACCTCAAGGGGGTCGCGCAGATCCCGGTGGAGGACCGTGTCAAGATGTTCCGCCTGATAGAAAAAATGGCCATGGAAAGCGCGGACACCATCTCCGACATCCATGGCGGCGGTTCGCCGGCCGCGCACCGGCTCACCATATTCAGGGAGTCGAACACGAAGGACAAGATCAAGGCGGCCAAGCGACTGGCCGGTATTGAATCATAAAGCAAGGACCGGTACGGATGGCGCGTGTGCCGGTCACCTTAAAAGGGCGTTTTCTGCCTTCAGGCGGAGCAGGTAAGCCTCCTTGCCGTGACTGATATGCCTTTCCGACAATTTATTGAGGGCTGCCACGTCACGGGCCTCGATGGCGTCAACGATCAAACGATGCTCTTCCATGACCTGTTCGAGGATGGTCGGAGAGGACCAGGCGGAATATCGGATGATGTGGCAGCGGTTTCTCAGGTCGTTGATCATGCGGCGCAGGGTTTTGTTCCGCGACATCTGGAAAGCGTAGTCGTGAAAGTTTGTATCCGCCGCGACCATGACTACAAAGTCGTCGTCGCGATGGGCATCCTCGAACTTTTTGACCATTTTCCGGAGAACCTTTATATCCACGGCTGTTGAGTTTTGCGCGGACAGACGGAGGGCAACCTGCTCGAGTGCCGCACGGATCACAAAGATCTCTTCCACTTCCTGTTGGCTGAGTTCACTCACAACCACTCCCCGGAAGGGAGTGACTGTCACCAGACCCTTGGTTTCCAAAACCTTGAAGGCATCTCGCACTGTATAACGGCTCACCCCGAACATCTCGGACAGGGCCGCCTCGATCAGTCTTTCCCGCGGCTTGAACTTGCCGGTCAGGATCATGTTTTCAATCCGGGATACGAAGGACTGAAAATCCATCTTGCTTTTTTTGGGCGTCGTCTTTTTTTCCTTGGTAGCTGTATTCATACCTCACCATGGTGGCGTTCGCCTGCTTGAATAAAAACTCCCGATGGCCTGAAGTGATCGGTCTGGGCTCTCTTTCACTGAGGAGTCCCGACCGGTTACTGGATGAAGACCATTCGCATAGCCGCTTGCCGACAGAATATCAACATACTTGACATCAATATTGTTAACAAATTACCCGGCGTTTTCCGGGATGTCAAGACATTTTTCAAAAAGTGGCAGAGTCGCCTGTTCCATGCAGGTTGCATGGCGTCCGGAGGCGGGCGCGACACAGGAGTCGGCGGAGATGCCGCAAACTATCAGTTGCCGGCGCCGTCTTTCCTGACTTCCTCCTGCCGGCAGCGGGTTTCCGTGGTAAATCCGATGAGCAGGACCGCCAGGACGGAGAAGGCGATAATGAGAATAAAGCCCGACCGATAGGCGGCCAGGTCGTAGATCCGAACGCCTCCGGCGAGGATTCCCTGCCAGTGGCGGTCGAGCAGCCAGCCGACGGCCGGCTGGAGGATCATTGCCCCGAGGATCGAACCCATGTTGTAGATCCCGGAGACCGTGCCGGCGAACCGGGCGGGTACGGTTTCTTTCAGGAAGGCGAAACCGAGGGTCACCGAACCGGCCGACAGTCCTTCGATGATCACCAAGGCAATGAGCAGCTCATAGGGCAGCTTTGGGAAGAAGAGGATTGGAATCCAGCAAAGCAGCGACACAGCGGAACCGGCGAACATGACGGGCTTACGCAGACCGATCCGATCCGACAGCATGCCCAGCAGAATGGCCCCCACGGCGTAGCAGATCAGAAGGGTCGAGGTGATGGCCGAGCTGGCGGCGGTTGGCATCCCGTAGAGGGTCGTTAAAAAAGGGACGCCCCATAGGCCGGCGAAGGTGAGGACCGGTCCCGTCAATCCGCATCCGACCAAAGAAAGGAACCATGTGTTCCGGTATCCGAAGACCGTGATCAGATCCCTGCGGAGCGTCGCCGGCGAAAAAACGGTTTTCGGGCCCGGAGGGGCGAAGCTCCTATATCCCTTTTCGGCCGGATCGTCGCGGATGATCGTCCAGATGGCCGCCCCGATCAAAAGGAGAACGGCAAAGGCCGCGAACATGACGGGCCGCCAGCCGAAGCGGGAGACCAGCAAATGCAGGGGAACGCCGGCCGAAACGGCGCCGCCGACGCCGCAGAAAAGGGCGATCCCGATGACGGTCGCGAAGAATCGGGGCGCAAACCAGCGCGTCGAGAGCCGAAGCAGGGAGACATAGGCGACGCCGGACGCCCCGCCGATGAGCAGCCGTGCGAGGTTCGCCGTGATGATGGAGGAAGCGGAGGCGAACAGGAAGGTTCCGCAGGCGCCCACAAGCGCACCGGCGGTCAGGAGCCTCCGGGGGCCCCAGTAATCAGAGAGGATGCCCGTGGGGACCTGCATGAGAAAGTAGCTGTAGAAGTAAAAGGCGCTGAAATTACCCAACCCCGCGGCCCCGATGTGGAAGTCGGCCATCAGCTGGTCGATCATGACGGCGGGGGCCACGCGATGAAAGAAGCCCGCGAAATAGAGGGCCGCACCAAGGCCCCAGATGAGCCAGGCAAGAGCAGCCGGCGGATATTTTTTTTGATGCATTGCCTTGTCCATGACAGAGGGACGATTTCCCGCGGCAAAACCATGTGGTTGCTTATCAAATCGGCGGGGCGACTTCAAGGAAAATCGCCGGATGTTCAATCAGCGCCGGGGCCGCTGGCGGGCGCCTTTGACAGGCATCGAGAAAAATTAACGATAATCGGCAACTTGGACGTTAATGCCTTGACAGGACGGCATTTTTGGCGTATCTTGCCGCCGCAGAGAACAGGAAACAGTCGAATCCCTCCGGGGTCTGTCGACCAGGACCGTTTACGGAAGATCAACCCCCTGTCCATGTCGGAAATCGAAAGAGAGGAATCATGCAAGAGGAGCGAGAGGAAGGCGGCCCTGCGGCCGATCAGGAGCAAGGACCGGTGACGGCCGACCGAGGGACGAACCGCATCGAAGAGGAGCAGATCGTCGAACCGGAGAACGCACTGCCGGAGGTGACCCTGGAAGGATTGCCGGAATCGCTGCAGGCGGCCTGTGCAAGGGCCGGATGGAAGAAACTGCTTCCGGTCCAGGCCCGGGCGATCCCCTATCTGCTGGCCAAGCGGGACCTGATGGTCCAGTCGCAGACGGGGAGCGGAAAGACGGGCGCCTTCATCCTGCCGATCCTGGAGCGGATCGATCCGGCGAAGGGCGCCTGCCAGGCCCTAGTTCTCGTTCCCACCCGTGAGTTGGCGCAGCAGGTCGCCCGCGAGGCGGAGATACTCCGGGGCGATCGGGGGGTGCGGTCAGCCGTGGTGTACGGCGGGGTGAAGTACGGTCCCCAGTTGGACGCCTTCCGCGCCGGGGCGCAGATCGTCGTGGGGACGCCAGGACGGATACTCGACCACCTCCTCAAGGGGACCCTCCATCTCGACGCCCTTCAGATCCTCGTTTTCGACGAGGCGGACCGGATGCTCTCGATGGGGTTTTATCCCGACATGAAGCGGGTCCAGCAGTTTCTGCCCCGCCGGCCGATCAACGGCTACATGTTTTCGGCGACCATCCTTTCCTTCGTCCTGCGCCTGGCCGGCGAGTTTCTCCGGGATCCCGAGTTCCTGAGCCTGAGCCGGGATCACGTCCACGTGGTCCAGACCGAACAGCTCTTTTATGTTGTGCCGGGGTTGCAGCGGGAGAGGTCCCTCGTCCGGATCATCGAGATGGAAAACCCCGTCTCGGCGATCATCTTCTGCAACATGAAATCCACCGTGCATTACGTCTCGGTCGTCCTCAAGCGTTTCGGTTACGACGCCGACGAGCTGAGCTCCGACCTCGCTCAGGGGGCAAGGGAGAAGGTCATGGCACGGGTAAAAAAAGGGGCGCTCCGCTTCCTTGTGGCGACCGACGTGGCGGCCCGCGGGATAGACATCCCCGACCTGTCGCATGTGATCCAGTACGAGCCGCCGGAGGACCCAGAGCTCTACATCCACCGGGCGGGGCGGACGGGGCGCGTCGGCGCGAGCGGGACGGCGATCACGCTGGTGGCCGGCATGGAACAGTTCAATCTCCGGGCGATCGCCCGGAGCTTCAACATCGACCTGCGTGAGAAGGCGCTCCCCTCGGACGAGGACGTCGGCACCATCGTCTCACAACGGGTGATCGCCTCCCTGGAGGCAAGGCTCCGGTCGCGCGACGGCCTGGAGAACGAGCGGATGCGACGGTTCATATCACTGGGCCGGAGCCTGGCCGAGGCGGAAGAGGAGTCCCCGCTGATCGCGATGCTCCTGGACGAATACTACCAGCGGACCCTCCAGACACCTCCCCAGTCGCCCACGGGAGAGATTCCGGAAGAGGCAGTGGAGGCGCCGGAGGCAGAGAGAAAAGAGGTCTCCGGAGGAAAGAAAAAACGGCCCCGGAAGCGGAGCGGCCGGAGTCTGGGAAGAGGGGCGAGAGGGTAGGCGGCCCCCCTGACGAAGGCCGATAGAGCCTCGGAAGACAAGGACAGGCAAGAAAAAATGCGCAAGAATAACATCCGCAATATCGCCATCATCTCCCACGTGGACCACGGCAAGACGACCCTCGTGGACGCGATGCTCAGGCAGACCGGCACTTTCAGCGACCACCAGGTTGTGGAGGACCGCGTGATGGATTCGCTCGACCTTGAGCGGGAGCGGGGCATCACGATCATGGCCAAGAACACCGCCATCCGCTTCGGGGAGGTGAAGATCAACATCGTCGACACTCCGGGGCACGCCGATTTCGGCGGGGAGGTCGAACGGAGCCTCAACATGGTGGACGGGGCGATTCTCCTGGTGGATGCCAGCGAGGGGCCGCTCCCGCAGACGCGCTTCGTCCTCAAGAAGGCCCTCGCCCAGCGGATCCCCGTCATTCTCATCATCAACAAGATCGACCGCGCCGACGCCCGGATCGAGGAGGTGATCAACGAGGTGTACGACCTGTTCATCGACCTCGACGCGACGGAGGAGCAGATCGAATTTCCCATCCTCTATACGAACGCCAAGCGCGGCGCGGCCCATCGCAAGCCGGAGGACGCCTCGACGGACCTCGCGCCGCTGTTCGACGCGATCCTCACGGCGATTCCCGGACCGGAGGGGGACGACTCCGCCGTCCCGCAGTTCCTCGTCACGAACCTGGACTACGATCCATACGTCGGCCAGATCGCCGTCGGCCGCCTGATGAACGGCGAGCTTTCGCTGCGCCAGGCCTACAGCCTCTGCGGCGAGAAGGGGGTCGTGCCGGGGATCAGGTTCTCCGCTCTCTACACATTCTGGGGACTCAAGAAGGTCCCGGTGGAGCGGGTCGAGGCCGGCGACATCATCGCCTTCGCCGGCGTTGAGAACCTCCAGATCGGCGATACCGTCTCCGCCCTGGAGCATCCGCAGCCCCTGCCCCGGATCCGCGTGGACGAGCCGACCGTGTCGATGCTTTTTTTCGTCAACAACGGTCCGCTGGCCGGCCGGGAAGGCAAGTATCTCACCTCCCGCCACCTCCGCGACCGGTTTGAACGGGAGATCCTCCGAAACGTGGCGCTCCGGGTGAAGCCCACGGAGCGGGCCGACGCCTTCGAGATCTGCGGGCGGGGGGAGCTGCAGATGGCGATCCTCATCGAGACGATGCGCCGGGAGGGTTACGAGTTCATGGTCTCCAAACCCCGCGTGATCACGAAGGAGGAGAACGGTAATATTCTCGAACCGGTGGAGCGCCTCTTCCTCGACATCCCGGAGGGATTCGTGGGGATCGTCACGGAGAAACTGGCCGCCCGGAAGGGGCGGATGACCAACCTGGTCAACAAGGGGAGCGGCCGGGCGAACCTGGAATTCGTCATCCCGGCGCGCGGCCTGATCGGCTTCCGGAGCCATTTCCTGACGGATACCAAAGGCGCCGGTGTGATGAACACCCTCTTCGAAGGTTACGAGCCCTGGGCGGGACCGATCCCGCAGCGGATGACGGGGGCGCTGGTGGCCGACCGGGCGGGCCGGGTCACCGCCTACGCCGCCCATACGATGGCGGACCGCGGCGAGCTGATGGTCTCGCCGGGGACGGAGGTCTACGCCGGGATGGTGGTCGGCGAGCGCAACCGATCCGTGGACATGGACGTCAACATCGTCAAGGAGAAGAAGCTCACCAATATGCGGAGCTCCACCGCGGATCAGACGGTGATCCTCCGCCCCGCGAGGCCGATGTCGCTGGACCAGTGCATCGAGTTCATCGCCGAGGACGAACTCGTTGAGGCGACCCCCGCGAGCATCCGTCTGCGCAAGCGCGACCTCGACGCCCAGGTCCGGATGGCCCTATACCGCGAGGGAAAATACGCATAAAAAAAGGTGGACAGCTCCCGATTTTTCCCAACAACAACTGAAGTCCCTGTACAGCAAACGGGATATCGAGCAGCTTTATATCGAGCGACAGTTGCGCGGGACCGCTCGATATTCTTTTTAGAGTGCTCGATATTTCAACTTACCGAAACATAACGCCTTCCCCGCTTACTGCCC
>JAHJXP010000216.1 GCA_018827585.1 Pseudomonadota bacterium
CGGATCCTATCTCCCCAGCCTCGACGCCTCTGCGGCGCGGGACCGCCATGACGGGGACCGTGCCGATTATTCCGCGACCGGCTATGACGTCACCCTCTCCTACCGCCTCTTCGACGGCAAGCGCGGCGCGTCGCGCGACATCGCCGGGTTCAACCTCGAAACGGAGCGCGAGGAGCTTAGGAAGAGCCTCATGGAGCTGGACTACCGGGTGAAGATCGCCTTCTACACCGCCCTTGCCGGCCGCGAGATCCTTGAGCAGCGGAAAGTCCAGCTGGAGGACGCAAGGAAGGACCACGAGGTCGCCGAAGGGAGGCGCTCCCTCGGCGTGGCGCGGCTCTCGGAGGTTCTCCAGGCCTCGGTCCGGTTCGAACAGGCCCGCTACAACGTCGTCCAGGCCGAGGGAAACCTCCAGAAGGCCCTGGCCGAACTCTTCTCCCTGATCGGCAGGCCGGAAGAAACCGCGGAGAGAGTTGAAGGGCGTCTCGAGGCGGGCGGCGCCGCCCCCGATCTCACGGCCCTTTCCGAGGCCATCCTCAAGCGGCCGGAGATCGTTCAGGCGGAGATCGGCATGAAGAAGGCGGAGAACAGCCAGTCGCTCGCCCTGGGCGATTTCTATCCGATCGTCTCAGCGAACCTCTCCTACAGCCGGAGCGACGCGGCGACCCTCGGCGGGAGAGCCTCCGAAGACCGAAGCGCGGCTATCGGCGCTTCGTGGAACCTCTTCGAGTTAGGGAAATTCTACCGGGCAAAATCCACCCGGATCGAAATGGCCGTCTCCGAGGAGAACCTCCGGGAGCTCAAGCGCCAGCTCCTTTTAGAGTGCCGGAAGGCCTATGAGGATCTCACGACCGCCGTCCGGAACGAGACCGTCGCGGCCCAGCAGCTCCGCCGGGCGGAGCAGAACTACGAGCAGGCCTTCGGAGAGTACAAGGTCGGCAAGGGGGACATCCTCTCCCTGGTCCAGGCGGAGAGTCTCCTGGCCGGCGCCCGGGAACAGCTCACCTCCGCGCGGTTGAACGCCGTCCTGGCCCGGGCGCTCCTCGAGAGGGTCGCCGGCATTGGAAAGTAGGGACGGATTCGTAAAAAAGTCCTGATTTGTCATTCTGAGGAGCTCTGCTCCGAAGAATCTCTTACGATATTAGATTCTTCGCGGAGTTTACACTGAGCGTAGCGAATGTGCTCAGAATGACAGAAAGGGCGTTTTTCGACTTTTTACGTAGCTGTCACTATTAAAATGGAGGAACACGTGAAGAAGAAGAAAATCGTCCTGATCATACTCCTCATCGTCGCCCTCATCGTAGGCGCGGGATTCGTCTACAAGAGATTCTTCAAGAAGCCGGAAGTGCGCGTCCTCGAAACGGGCCGGGTAGAGCGTGGCGATATCCGAAGCGTTCTCGTCGAGACCGGCATCATCAAATCCCAGGTCGGGGCGGTCGTGAAGATCGGCGCCCGGGCGACGGGAAGGGTCGAGAAGATGCTGGTGAAGGTCGGCGACCCGGTCAAGGCGGGCCAGCACATCGCCCTGATCGACGACCGGGAGATCCTCAAGGGCATCGACCAGCAGAAGGCCACCCTCCAGGCCGCGCAAAACCAGCTCGCCCAGATCAAGCTCACCTACCCCGAACGGATCCGCGAGGCGGAGGCGAACTTCACCTACGCCCGTCTCACCCGGGAGCGTGAAAGGGAGCTCATCAAGAAGGAATACACGACGAAGGACTCCCTCGACAAGGCGGAAAGCCAGTTCCAGGCCGCCGAGGCCGTCCTTACGCGCCTCCGGGACGAGTTCGAGATGCAGCAGAAGATCGTCGCGGCGAACATCCGGGAAATCCAGGCGCAGCTCGAACAGCAGGAGATCCGCCTCACCTACACCCGGATCTACTCGCCCATCTCCGGGATCATCTCCGACGTGACGGCGCAGGAGGGGGAGACGATCGTCGCCGGCCTCCAGGTGGCCAACCTCGTCACGGTCATCGACCCGACTCGCCTGGAGATGTGGATCTACATCGACGAGACGGACATCGGGCGGGCGAAGCTGGGCCAGAAGGTCGAATACACTGTGGACACCTACCCGGAGAGGACCTTCACCGGCACGATCGGGAAGATCTATCCCCAGCCGGTCGTCAAGGAAAACATCGTCTACTACCTCTCCACCGTGAAGGTCTCCGCACAGGACGCGGCGTTCCTCCGCCCGGAGATGACGACCCACGTCAAGATCGTTACAACGGAAAAGACCGGCGTCCTGACCGTCCCGAACGCGGCGATCAAGTTCGAGAAGGGACGCCAGATCGCCTACCGGACGGTGAGTGGGCCCAAGCAGGTCGAGAAGGTGGCGCTCAAACTCGGCATCCGCGGCGAGGAGCGCACGGAGATCCTCTCCGGCGTTGAGGAGGGAATGGAACTCGCCACCAAGCTGGTCCTCCCCACCGCGCCGGAGGTGGAGGCGAAGAAGAACAATCCGGGTAGGAGGCCATGAACCCTCTGTGCCTCATGGAAGACGTCCGGAAGACCTTCCGGATGGGAGAGAACTCCGTGGAGGTCCTCAAGGGGATCGATCTGACGGTCGAGCGTGGCGAGATCGCCGCGATCATGGGGGTCTCGGGCTCGGGAAAATCAACCCTCATGAACCTGATCGGCTGCCTGGACGTCCCCACCTCCGGGCGCTATCTCTTCGCCGGCCGCGAGGTCCTGGGGCTTGCGGACGACTCCCTCTCCGAGCTGAGGAACGCCAACATCGGCTTCGTCTTCCAGAGCTTCTACCTCCTCCCCTATGCGACGGTCCTGGAGAACGTCCTTCTCCCCTCCCTCTACCGGGAACGCGCGAAAGACGGCGCCGAGGAGAGGGCCGTGGAGCTCCTCCGGCTGATCGGCCTGGAGGAGCGGATCCATTTCCGGCCGAACCGGCTCTCCGGCGGGGAGCAGCAGCGGGTGGCCATCTGCCGGGCGCTGATGAACGATCCGGAGCTCCTCCTGGCCGACGAGCCCACCGGCCAGTTGGACAGCCGGACGGCGTCGGAGATCATGAACCTCCTCGTCGCGATGAACGAGAGGGGGAAAACCGTCATCATCGTCACCCATGATCCGGCGATCGCGGCCTACGCGAACCGGATCATCCGGATCAAGGACGGGGTCATCGTCGATGAACAGGCTGATTAAGATCCTCGCACAGGCCCTCCAGGCGGTGGTTGCGCTCAAGCTCCGGACCTTTTTCTGCGTCCTGAGCATAGCGATCGGCATCTCGGCAATCACGATCATCGTCGCCGCCACGGAGGGGGCCTACCAGAAGGCGTTCGACATCGTGGCCTCCTTCGGCCCCGACTCGATCCTCATCGTGAGCGGCTCCGAGGAATCCCGGGGGATCGCCCGGCGGGAGAAGACCCTCACCCTCGCCGACGCCGAGGCGATCCGGTCCGCCTTCGCGACGGCCTACATGGTCGTCCCGATGAGCCGGGTCCGGGATACGATCATCTCCTACAAGGCGAACCGCTACTCGGCCCCGATCATCGGCTCGACGAGCGACTACAGCCTGTCCTGGACCTGGCCGGTCGTCGAGGGGTCCGATTTCACCCAGGAGGACCTCAAACGCCTGGCGAACGTGGCGCTCCTGGGCCATGAGACGATGCGCGAGCTGTTCGGCGATGAGAATCCCGTGGGGAAGACCATCCAGGTCGGTCGGATCCCCGTCCAGGTCGTCGGGGTGCTTCTGGAGCGGGGCTCGTCGCAGGGGGGCGGCAACATGGACAACCGGGTGGTGATGCCGATCACGACCGTGATGAAGAAGTTCCAGAACGAGCCGAAATACGTCCAGGCCCTGCGGGTCCGGTTCGAGGACCAGGAGAACCTCGACATCCGGGTAGAGGAACTGAAGGGATTTCTCCGGGTGCGGCACCGCCTCCCCGACTCCGAGCCCAACGATTTCCAGATCGTCTCACCGAAGGACATCATCAAGTTCCTCGTCGCCCTGACGGGGTCGCTGGTCGCCTTCGTCGGGATCGTCGGGATCATCTCGCTGGTCGTCGCGGGGTTCGTCCTGGCGAACCTCTTTCACCTCTCCGTCCGGGAGAGGACGGGGGAGATCGGCATCCGGCGCTCCGTCGGGGCGAAGCGGCGGGACATCCTCCTCCAGTTCTTGGGCGAGGCCCTGATCATCACGACGCTGGGGGGACTGATCGGTTTCGTTCTGGGGGTGGCCGCCGCGGGGCTGCTCCAGTACGTCGAGGCATTCCCGATCCATTTCTCCTGGAAGGCCTTCGCGATCGGCCTTCTACTCTCGTGGCTCGTGGGGGTTCTCTTCGGCCTGAAACCCGCCTCCCAGGCGGCCGATCTCGAACCCATCGAGGCGATCCGGAGCTGACATGAAACGGACCCTGCTGAATCTGAAGATCGCCCTGCGCTCCCTGGCAAATTTCAAGCTGAGAACCGCCCTCGCGGTTCTGGGCGTCTTCTTCGGCACCTTCTCGCTGATCGTCGTCTCCAACCTCTCCTCCTCGCTCGCCGTGAAGACGGCCCAAGAGATCGACAACCTCGGGACCAACCTCATCGTCATCGTGAGCGGCCAACTCCGGCGTTTCGGTCCGAGCACCTCCCTGATCAGCCGGTCGACCAACCTCAAGCCGTCGGACGCCGAGGCGATCGCCCAGTCTCTCCCGGCTGCCGCTCAGGTCTCTCCGTCCGGTTTCAAGGCCTTCCCGGTGCGGCGGGGGAACACCGTCCTGAAGGCGATCGCCGTCAACGGCGTCACGGCCAATTTCAGCGACGTCCGGAACTTCCAGGTCGCGGAGGGGAGCCCCCTCACCGAGGAGGACGACCGCCTCCAGCGCAAGGTCGCCCTGATCGGCCGCACGACGGCGGAAAAGCTCTTCGGCCAGGAGAACCCGGTGGGAAAGACGATCCTCATCTGGCGGGTCCCTTTCCAGGTGATCGGGGTCACCGCCGAGAAGGGGTCGGATCTCGCGGGAAACGACCAGGACAACCAGATCTTCGTCCCCCTGAAGACCTTCCTCAGGAACCTCGTCAACAAGGAGAACGTGAACATCATCTACGTCCAGGCGGTAAGCGAAGAGGCGATCGGACCGCTTCGGGGGGAGATCGAAGGGCTCCTCCGCCTTCTCCACAAGATCGGCAAAGGCAAGAAGGACGACTTCAGCGTCGTCGATCTCAAGGAGGTCACCGCGCTGAAGAGCCAGGCGATGGACCTCATCACGGTCCTGGGCAGGATCGCGGCCGCCGCCTCGTTTCTGATCGGGGCGCTGGGGATCCTCTCCATCATGATCCTCATCGTGAACGAGAGACGGGTGGAGATCGGGATCCGGCGGGCCGTGGGCTCCCGGAAGCGGGACATCGTCCTCCAGTTCCTGCTGGAGTCCTCTTTCATCTCGGTCAGCGGGGGGGCGATCGGCATGGCGACGGGTCTGATGATGAGCCTTGCCATTGCGAGAATTTTGGGATATCCTGTTTCCATCTCGGTCCTGGGGCTGCTCGCCGCCTTCGCAGCATCCGCCGCTTCCGGCATTCTGGCGGGAATCTACCCCTCGCTGAAGGCGACCACAATCCATCCTATCGACATCATTCGCACCTGAAAGGGGCATGGAGGAGGTTTATGAAACACAAGAGGGTTGAACGGAGAAAGGAACTGGACCGCAAGCGGAGAAGGCGGGAGAGGAGTCTGAAACTCAGGGCCAAGGAGCAGAAGACCGCGAAAAAATAGGGGACGGTGAAGCTCCTCCCCAAAAAGATCGGCGCCATGCAGAACAAAATTGGAGAACTGGATTTTCCTTCCTTCTCTACGGAAGATCGGGAGATGGTCACGGAGGCCTTGACCTCTCTGAAGAACACCCTGGACGAGGCCCTCGACCGAGCGGCCCAAAGGGGTAAAGTTCTGGCGTGAAAATGATCGGGGGCGTGGCGCGGCCACATAGCTGGGACCCGATGAGCTGAAGTTATTGGAAGCTATCGACAATTTTCTTGAAGCGAAGATGAACATACCAGAACATAGCAGCTTGACAATACATCAACCATGATGTATACAACAACTGTGGCGTGGAGGTATGCTTGTACAATCTAATCTTCTACACGGCTGAGCGGGGTGATTCACCGCTTGATGATTTTCTTGATGGGTTAGACATGAAGTCGCGGGCTAAGGTGGCTGCGTATCTGTCGCTCTTGGAAGAGCAGGGGCCGAATCTCAAGCGGCCCTATGCTGATATTGTCAGGGGTAAAATAAGAGAATTGAGAATACATTATAGTTCTAACCAGTTCCGCATTCTCTATTTCTTCCAGATGCTTGATCAGATTGTGTTGGTACATGCATTATCCAAGAAAACGCCGCAATTGAAAAAGAAGGATATTGACTTAGCTGAAAAACGCATGGAAGACTGGATGCTGAGGTTTCCTGCAGGAGGTGAAATATGAAAAAAGGCAAAGTTCGAACATTCCAAAGCAGGTTGCGGGAAGACATTAAAGATCCCGAGTTCAAAACACATTACCAAGAAGAGAGGCAAGCTCTAAAGCTGGCGATGAAGATTGCGGAACTGCGTGATAAGAACGGATTATCGCAACAGCAACTGGCAAAACTTATGGGAACCAGCCAACAGGCGATTTCGAGGATTGAGAGCGGCGAGTATGAGGGCTTCACGCTCAAGACCTTGGAAAAGATCGCCGAAGCAACTGGGATGCGGGTAAAAATCGAGTTCGTTGCAGCATAGTCTGTCATCTGTCCATTTTGTAGAAATTATATATGTGCCAGCAACGTCGATTGAAACCGAATCGAAATTAAGCCGCCTAATCCTTATGATTTCCTTGATAAATGTGTTTCCTGGCATAAGATTGGCTGATTAAATGCCATACAATTCCATCCAACTATTACCCCGGCAATTTAACATGACCATTAAATCTGCGCAATGCTCGTATTTCCTGTAACCGTCGATCATGTATTGCCATATTTAGTTGCCGCTGTAATAATCTCCTCATTAAAACTCTATGCATACTTACAACCGCAAATCTTCATCTAACCGCATTAATCGATTCCGCAGACTTGTGTGAAGACAGCGATTCCGGCGGACGGCGATCTTGAAAATTTTTAATGGGATTTTTTTTATTGACAACTTCAAGGAGGAACAATGCTGAAAAAGATTCTGGTCATCCTGGCCTGCGGTCTCCCGATGCTCTGCGCCGGCGTCGCGGGCGCCGCCGAACCGGCCGCCAGAAACCCTGTCGTACTCATGGAAACCAGCCTGGGGAATGTGAAACTGGAACTCTTCGCCAAGGAGGCGCCGATCTCGGTAAAGAACTTCCTGGACTATGTCAACATCCGCTTCTATGACGGCACCGTCTACCACCGGGTAATTCCCAACTTCATGATTCAGGGCGGAGGATTCACGGCCGACCTGAAGCAGAAACAG
Source organism: Pseudomonadota bacterium (assembly GCA_018827585.1). Taxonomy (GTDB): domain Bacteria; phylum Desulfobacterota; class Syntrophia; order Syntrophales; family UBA5619; genus JAKAFS01. The sequence continues at coordinate 7,398 of JAHJXP010000216.1, forward strand.
ACCAACCCGCCGATCAAGAACGAAGCGGACAATGGTCTGAAGAACCGGTCGGGGACGCTCGCCATGGCCCGTACCATGGTGGTCGATTCAGCCACGGCCCAGTTCTTCATCAATGTGGTCGACAATGGTTCTCTGAACCATCGTGATAAGACGCAGCAGGGGTACGGGTATGCGGTCTTCGGTAAAGTCAGTGAGGGGATGGACGTAGTGGACAAGATCGCCGCCGTCAAGACCGGCACGCAGAAGGGTTTCCGGGACGTCCCGGAAACATCGGTTGTCATCAAGTCGATGAAGGTTCTCCCGTAACCGAACGGGCGCCCCGCGACGCGTGGGACAGGCCCGTGTGGATATCCTCATCCAGGAACAACTTCAGTTTCATTGGTTGCCGCTACTGACGTACGGGGGGAGATTGAACCTGGCTCTTCCAGTATTCGACATTACCCGCCTCTTCCAGATCCGAATTGATCTCGTCCTGGTGGTCAAAGTAATAAGCCAGAGCTGAATGAACCTGGGACGGGGTCAGATGACGAAGGCTGTCGAGAATCTCATCGATGCTCATGCCAAGCTGATAATATCCGGCGATGCAATTTACGGTAATCCTCGTTCCCGCGATGACCGGCCGTCCCCCGGCGATGCCGGGATTCGAAGTGATATAGGGATAATCAAGTTTTCGGGCTGTAAGCGACATGTTTCACCCTCCCTCTTCCGAATCGTTCCTGCATCCACAAAGCGGAAATTTTCTCGCAGGAACAACTCTATTCCGAGCCCAGAATAGAGGAGATAAGTGAATCTGTCAATTTGAAAATCAGTCCGGGCGAAATCGTCGCCCGGAGGCACTATGATCTTGGAAACGATCTTGTCTTTTTCGAAACCCTGCCATCAGTACTGTTTCGCCTACTTTCAGGAAATGAACGATCTGACGGAAGCCCAGGTTGCTTGTTTCGCGGCATGGAACGGCTTTCCTGTTCTTTTTCCGCTACGGATTAAGATAATCCAATGCGGTGTAGTGGAAAACCGATGGCCTCACAGGATGCGGCGATGTGGCGTCGGGTCTCTTTGCCGAACCGCTGCGCTTGCGCTACCTGCCGCAGTCGCTCGTCATTGATGACCTGCATGATGGCGGTACACTGTTCAAGGTCCTTACCGCGCTTTGTACCGGACGGCCGCTTCCGGGCGATGATGAGCTTATGGAGAAAATAAGCCTCGGGAATAGGGAACCGGATGGTAACACCATTCAGTTCGGCAACGTGGAGTATCGTTTGAACTGCTCTCCATTCGGTCCTTTGCCGCGCTCCATCTCGTCGAGATTGACGCCTATGTCCTTTGTCTCGACGTGGCCTATCGGGACCCCCTTCCGGGTGATGTTGAAATCCGGGGCACCGCAGGCGATCCGGCGGGGTTCGTTCGTGGCGTCGATGTCTTTACCGCAAGCCTCCAAGAGGGCTTCCAGGGCGGTGCGGTGCGTGTGTTCGGTGGAATCGCCTTTCTCAATATTCTTCCTGAGCTCGCTGATGTACTCCTGAAAAGAATTCATCCCTCGGCATTCCTCCAGGCTGTTTAACTGTTACGGATTCGTAAATAGTCCAAAATCTCCTCCCCCTCCCCTTAATCCCCTCCCACCGAGGGATGGGAAATTTTACTTTTTACGAGGTCGTCCCCCATGATCTCAAGAAATTCTTGGGGAGTGACGATTCTGATCCCCTGATACAGGCGAACATCGACCAACGCCTTGTCGCCGGAAACAACGCAACCGGCCTTCAGGGCCAGGGCGCAGGCGATGAATTTGTCATCGTCCGGATTGGCGGCGACGTGAATTTCCGGCGTCCTGGTTGTGAAGACGATGTGAAAGCCGGTGGCGAAAAGCTTCAGCAGCTCTTCCAGCTCCGGGGTGTTGTCGAGTCCCAGGCAACGGAGGACTTCAATATATTCATCGAAGATGTCCCGTGAAAGGCAGAGCGTCAGGCGGCCGTCCTTCCATAAATCGATGATGGTTCTGGGATTGCCGCCGAAAAAGGAAGAGATGAAGACATTGGTGTCCAGGACAATCCTCATCTTTTTCCTCGTCTGATCTCTTGAATGGCCCCCGGAATCTGCCCGGCCGTAACGCCCTGCTCGGAGAGTCGCCCCCCGATCCTTTCCCAGAGACGGTCGACATAGGCGGCGATGTCGCGACTGGAGATATATTCTTCAAGCAATTCCCGGACGACGTCGCTGGTCGTTTTCCCTTCCGCCCGCGCAAATCGGCTGACTTTATCCTTGAGTTCCGGTTCGATCCGGATGATCATCTGGGTGGACATGACACTCCTCCTGCCGTGGAATCGTATTAAACGTCTATACGATATACCTGAGAGAAAGCGGCGTCAAGCAATATTCCGAATGAAAAGAAGAGCAAAAATGAGGACGGGGAGACCCTCCGGCCTCCCCTTCCTGTTCAAATCAATTGTGACGACTCCGTAAAAAGTCCGGATGCTGCGTTGCGCTTCACCCTTCGTCATTGCGGCGTACGCCAAAGTACGCCTCACTCCTCAGGGTTCGCGCGCCTTGCCTGCGGAACTTTTTACGAAGCCGTCCTAAATTCAAGATTCTCGCCACTTTTTTACGAGAGCGTCAATTGTTCTGTCCCATCCGAACACCGCTTATCCGAGGATCGCCTTGAGGTCCTCGTCCGGCGTCGCGATCGGTTTGATCCCGAACTTCTCGACCAGGACGCCCAGAACATTGGGCGTCAGAAAAGCCGGGAGCGTCGGCCCCAGGCGGATGTTCTTGATCCCCAGCGACAGCAGCGTAAGCAGGATCACGACGGCCTTCTGCTCGTACCAGGAAAGGACCATCGAGAGCGGCAGGTCGTTCACCCCCACCCCGAAGGCCTTGGCAAGGGCGATGGCCACCTGAATCGCGGAGTAGGCGTCGTTGCACTGCCCCATGTCCAGAAGCCGCGGGATCCCGCCGATCGCGCCCAGCTCCTTGTCGAAGAAGCGGAACTTCCCGCAGGCGAGCGTAAGGACCACACAGTCCTGAGGGACCTTCTCCACGAACTCGGTGTAGTAGTTCCGGCCGGGCTTCGCGCCGTCGCAGCCGGCCACAAGGAAGAAGTGGCGGATCTTCTTCTCCTTCACCGCCGCAATCACCTGGTCCGCCACGCCGAGGACGGCGTTCCGGGCGAATCCGGTCATCACGCTTTTCACCTCCTGATCCTCCGCAAACCCAGGCGCGGCGAGGGCGGCCTCGATCACCGGCGCAAACCGGCCGTTCTCGAGGTGCTTCACGCCGGGCCAGCCCACGAGACCCGTGGTGAAGATCCGGCCCTGATAGTCCTCCTGCGGCTTCTGGATGCAGTTGGTCGTCATCAGGACGGCGCCGGGGAACTCGGCGAACTCCTTCGCCTGGTTTTGCCAGGCCGTCCCGTAGTGGCCATAGAAATGGGGGTGTTTCTTCAGCCCCGGATAGCCGTGGGCGGGGAGCATCTCGCCGTGGGTGTAGATGAAGATCCCCTTTCCCTCCGTCTGCTTGAGCAACTCTTCGAGGTCCTTCAGGTCGTGCCCGGAGACGAGGATCGCCTTTCCCTTCTTCGCCCCGAGGGAAACGCTGGTGGGGACGGGGTGGCCGTAGGCGCCGGTGTTCGCCGCGTCCAGAATTTCCATCGCCCGGAGATTCGTCTGGCCGCACTTCATGAGGAGTCCAAGCGCCTCTTCGAGCGACAGATTCGGATCGGCGAGGGCGGCAGTCCCCTCATGGAGGAAGGCGAAGACCGTCTCGTCCTCCCGGCCCAGAATCAGGGCGTGGTCGACGTAGGCGGCCATCCCCTTGAGTCCGTACAGGAGCGTGTGTTTCAGCGAGAGGATGTCGGCGTTGGCGGCAGGATATGACTGGATGCCGTGCGCTTCGCCCTGAGCAACGAGACCCGGAAGATCGTTCGCGGGACTGAATTTTACGGCCTCGCCCGGAAAATCGGTTTCAACGCCCGCCGCGCGGAGCTTCTCCAGCATGGCGTCGCGTAAGGCGGCAGCCTTGCGGATCAGAGACGGGAAGCGCTCCGGATCAAAATCGACATTCGTCACTGTGGCGAAAAGGGCCTCGCAGGCAAAGACGTCTGCCTCCCGGTCGCGGATCCCCGCCCTCCCCGCCGCCGCCGCCGCGGCTTGCGCAAGCCCCGTCAGGGCATAGATCAGCAGATCCTGCAGGGCGGCCACGTCCGGCTTCTTCCCGCAGACCCCCGACTTGCCGCATCCCTCTCCTCTGGCCGTCTGTTCACACTGATAGCAAAACATAATGTGCCTCCTTATTTCTTTTTGTTGGACGGGTTTCCCCATGACCGTTCCGAGACCCCTGAATTGCCCGGAATCATCTCGAGAGGGCCATTCCTGCGGGAGCAGTAATCCCGTTTTCACGGGAATGATGGAAACTGCCGATTTTCAAAACCCCCCATTCCAATGGCCGCGTCGAGATCGAGGGGTTTCTCCCGGCCGCCTCTTTTTCCTCCGGGCCTTGACCAACCTCATACAACAGGCGGCCGGGAGATGATTTGACTTAAGTCAAGCAGAGGGAAATTTTTTATTCCTCGCAGGGCGCCGCCAGCTCGCCGTTGAGCCAGTCGAGATAATCGCGGCTCCCGGCCGTGATGGGAACGGCGATGATCTCCGGCGTCTCGTAGGGGTGGAGGGAGCGGATCGCCTGTTCGATCGCCCCATAGCTCTCCTCGCGGCTCTTGATCAGGCAGAGCCACTCCCCGGCGGTCTCGATCTTTCCCTTCCAGCGGTAGACGCTCGTAACCGGTCCCACGATCTGAACGCAGCCGGCAAGACGCATCTCCACGAGCGACCGGGCGATCCGCTCGGCATCCTCTTTGGTTTCCGTCGTTGTCGTCACCTGGATGAACCCTTCCATTTTCAAACCTCACGGGGCCGTCTTTCGCACGCATTCGTACATCATGATTGCCGCTGCCTGCGGCAGTAAACATATAAACATAGGGACGTTGTTTACTTGTCAAGTAAATAGAGTTTCAGTCATCGCCGGAAGGAAAGTTTCCGTGGCCTCCCCTCACGGGACCGTCCGCCGGACGCACTCATACATCATGATCGCCGCCGCCTGGGGGAGGCTCAGGGACTCCGCCCCTCCCCCGCCGAAGATCAGCCACCGCTCGTCGGTCAGCGCTAGGAGCCCCTCCGGAAGTCCGTGGCTCTCGCTCCCCAGCAGGAGCGCCGTCGCCGCCGGGCAGGGATGGGGGGGCGCCCCTTCCCTCGCATCACTACCGACGACGTGAAAGCGGCCGCGCAATTCCGGCAGGAGCCTCAGAAAATCGATATCTTCTGCCACCGCGAGATGGAAAAGGCTCCCCATCGACGTCCGGATGACCTTGGGATTCGTCGCCTCACAGGACCCGGGGCTGATCATGACTGTCCGGAAACCGAACCAGTGGGCCGTCCTGAGAATGGCGCCGAGATTGTTCGGGTTGTTCACCTCGTGGAGCAGAAGCAGCGGCCCGGGTCCTTCCAAGAGCAGGGCCTTATCGACGGGCGGCGCAGAGGCGGCTACGGCCATCAGCCCCTCCGGGGAGGGGTCCTGGCTCAGGATGGCCCATTCGCGGGGGGTGAGGAGGTATATCCCGATGCCCGCCGGTGCCGCGTTAAGGACGGTTTCCCACCGCCCGGCGCTTTCCTCGCAGACCAGGAGGGCCTCCACCGGCCTGCCGCTCCGCATGAGCTCACCGACGACTTTCGCCCCTTCCGCCAGGAACAGACCTTCCCGGCGGCGGTATTTCTCCAGCGTCAGTTTTTCCCACCGCTTCAGCTGCACTTTAAGAGGCCTCGTCGTCCGGTCGCCCATCTCTCTCCTTAGGGACGTTGTTTACTTGTCAAGTAAGACAAACTCGTAAAAAGTGAAATTTCCCCTTTTCACCCCCACCCTAACCCTCCCCCATCAAGGGGGAGGAGATTTTGGACTTTTTACGAGGTTGTCAAATTGGCCGAAGATCAGCCACCGCTCGTCGGTCAGCGCGAGGAGCCCGGAGCGCATTTTAACAGATAAACAACAAAGGACAAAAGGGGTTTTTTACGGGGATTTTTTAATGCTTGACATACCCCGCTTTTTTTTCCTATTGTCCGCCCATCATCATAAGCGCATCCGCCACGGAAGATGAACCCATAAAAAAGCAGGTAAAGCTTTAGCGCAGTATCCGAACTTTTTACGAAATCATAAAGGAGGATATCATGGTCAAATTCGTACCCAGAGGGATCATCCCCGCGATGGTCACCCCGATCGACGAGGCGGGGCGCATCAACGAAGGCGCATTGCGAAAGCTCGTCAACCACCTTATCGACGGCGGCTCCCACGGCCTTTTCCCCGTCGGGAGCCAGGGAGAGTTCTTCGCGCTGACCTTCGCGCAGAAAAAAGAGGTCATCCGGATCGTCGTCGACGAGACCAGGGGCCGCGTCCCCGTCTATGCGGGAACCGGCGCCGTGACCACCCGCGAGGCTATAGAGACGACGCTGATGGCACAGGAGATGGGCGTCAGCGCGGTCTCCGTTCTCACCCCTTACTTCGCAACCCCCAACCAGAAGGAGCTGATCGAGCATTACATCGCGATCGCGAAGGCGGTCCCGGGCCTGCCGATTCTCCTCTACTCCAATCCCGATAGGACCCAGGTGCCCTTCCCGACCTCGACGGTTCTGGAACTGGCCGCGGTGGACAACATCATCGGCATCAAGGACTCCAGCGGCGACATGTCGATGACGGGCGAATACATCCGCCTTACCCGGGGGATGGATTTCCATGTTCTGGCCGGGCGCGACACCCTGATCTACGCCACCCTCTGCTACGGGGGGACCGGCTCGATCTGCGCGACGGCGAACGTCGATCCCAGAGTGCCGGTGGAGATCTACGAGGCATTCATTGCCGGCGACCATAAACGGGCCCTCGACGCCCAGTTCCGGCTGGCGCCGCTCAGAGTCGCCTTCAGCCTGGGCACTTTCCCTGTCGTCGTCAAAGAGGCGCTGACCATGATCGGAATCGACGCCGGTCCGGCGATCCTCCCCATCGGCCCCATGACGCCGGAAAACCGCGAAAAATTGCGAAAAGTTATCGCGGATATGGGTATGCTCAAGAAATAAACGAGAACTGTATGAACGGCGCCCCTGTTTTGCGGCAGATATTATAAACTCGTAAAAAGTAAATTTCCCTCTCCCCCGGCGGGAGGGGATGAAGGGGAGGGGGAAATAACAGGCGGAGATACAGCCGCTTATCACCCCCACCCTAACCCTCCCCCGTCAAGGGGGAGGGGATTTTAGACTTTTTACGAAGTCGCCAAGAAATGAGGTTAAAAAAATGAAAAAGAAGATCCTGATCGTCCAGCCGATCCACGAAAGCGGGGTGCGGGTGTTCGACGACCGCTTCGAAGTCCGCGTGGCATCCGATCCGTCGGTGGCGACGGTCATCAAGGAGATAAAAGGGGTGGAGGGCGTCGTCGTCCGGATGGCCCCATTCACGCGGGAGATCATCGAGGCGGCCGACGCCCTCAGGGTCATCGGCCGTCACGGGGTCGGCGTCGACACGATCGATGTCAAGGCGGCGACGGAGCGGGGGATCATCGTCGTCAACACCCCGAACGCCAATGCCATATCGGTCGCGGAACACACCGTGACCGCCATCGGCGCCCTTGCCAAACGAATGGTCGTTTACGACCGGGCGACGCGGGAAGGCCGCTGGGAGATCCGCAACAGCTACAAGGCCGCCGATCTCGACGGCAAGACCCTCGGACTGGTCGGGATCGGGCGGATCGGCTCGATGGTCGCAAAAAGGGCGGCGGCCTTCAACATGAAGGTGATCGCCTTCGATCCTTACGTGAAACCGGAGGCGGCGGGAGAACTCGGCGTGGTACTCTGCACCCGGATGGACGACGTCTTCCGTCAGGCGGACGTGGTCTCCCTCCACACGCCTCTGACGCCGGAGACGAGGGGGTTTGTGAACGAGGCGAAACTCCGGCTGATGAAGCCGACCGCCTTTTTGGTGAATTTCTCCCGGGGCGAGGTCGTCGATGAAAAGGCCCTCTACGAAGCCCTGAAGACGGGGGTGATCGCCGGGGCGGCGATCGACGTCTACGATCCGGAACCGCCGCTCAAGGACAACCCGCTGTTTGAACTCGAGAACATCATCCTTTCGCCGCACAGCGCGGCGCTGACCCAGGAGTGCGTGATCAGGATGGCGACCGGGGCGGCGGAGGGGGTCGTGGAGGTCCTTACCGGCAAAAGGCCGCAGTTCGTCGTCAACCCCGAGGTTTTTAAACGGTAACTCGCTCACCCTTGGACGTAAATCGGGATCAGCGTAAATCGGGGGTCAGGTCTTTAAATTTCAAGACCTGACCCCCATGTATTAGAGCTGCCGCCGGAGCTTCTGGGCGGCAATGTGGATCAGGTCCCAGGACCCGCCGACAGGCGGGGCGTAGGCCAGATCCAGCCAGCCGGCGTCGTCGATGGACAGCCCCGCCCAGAGCGCCGCCGAGAGGGTGTTGACCCGGCTCACCGCCCCCGTTTCGCCGACCGCCTGCGCGCCGAGGAGTTTCCCCGTTGCCCGGTCGGCGATCAGCTTGAGTCCCAGCTTTTTATTTCCCGGCATCGAACCGGCGATGGCGTTCCCCCAGACCAGCGTGCTTGCCGGATGGAAGCCGCTCTGGAGCGTCGCGCGCTCGTCGAGTCCCGTCGCGGCCACCTCCAGATCAAAGACCTTGAAGCACTGCGCCCCCACGATCCCCGGGAAGATCATGTTTCCCCCGCCGATGTTCACACCGGCGATGCGCCCCTGTTTGTTGGCGATGTCGCCCAAGGGAACGTTCACCCAGCGGCCGCTCACCCGGTGGAAGGATTCGCAGCAGTCGCCCACCGCATAAACCTCCTCCCGGGAGGTTTGCTGGGAAAAGTTGACCCGGATCGCGCCAGTCTTGCCGAGCGGAATATCCATCTGCCGGGCCAGCTCCGCGTCGGGCCTGATCCCGACGGCCATCAGGACCATGTCCGCCTCTTCCTCGCCTTGGTTCGTCACCAGCCGCAACCGCCGTTCCCTCCCCTTCTCCACGGCCCGCGCTTCGACCTCGGTGACGAAGCGGACCTCGTGGCGTTCGAGCTCGTCCAGAACCGCTTTCGAGAATTCGGTGTCCCAGCGGTTCACAGGGAGGGTCCCGCGGTGGTAGACGCTCGTCTCGATCCCGAGATTCCGGAGCGCTTCGCTCATCTCCATCCCGATGAAACCGGCCCCGATGATGATCGCCTTCCGGCAGGAGACCTCTTTGAGCCACGCCTTGATACCAAGGGCGTCGGTGAACTTCTTCAGCGTGAAGACCCCTTCCCGGTCTTCGCCGGGGATCCCGGGCAAAAGCGGCGTTGTTCCCGTCCCGAGAACGAGGAGGTCGTAGGGGAGATTCGTCCCGTCGGACAGGCGGACCCGTCCCGCCTTTTCATCGACCTCCTCCACGCGTGTGTCGATCCGTACATCGACCCCCGTTTCCCGGAATTTCTCCGGCGTCCGCGCGATCAGGCTATTCTCCTGTTTGATTACATCACCGATGTAATAGGGCATCGGTCAGGCGGCCACGGAAACCTGAGAGCGCTGTTCGATCATGGCGATCTCAAGCGAGGGATCACGCCGCTTCGCCTCGGCGGCCGCAGACGCGCCGCCCGCTCCCGCCCCGACAATCACGACCCGCTTTCCCATACCTTCTCCTTTCCACCATTTATATGAAAATGCCCCCCTCCCTGTATCCCTCCCCCTTGACGGGGGAGGGAGGGGTGGGGGTGATTTTCATCCTTCGTTGTGCCCGATCTGGGCATGGGGGTTAGAGGGACGGTGTCGCAGAGCGCCTGAGCGCGTAGATCGCCGCCCCGGCCCCGATCATCAGAAGGCAGAGGAGCTGCCCCATGCTGAGGGACCCGAAAACGAAGCCCAGTTGGGCGTCCGGCTCCCGGAAGAATTCGATGAAAAAACGAACAGCGCCGTAGCCGATGAGGTAAAAGGCAAACAGGGCGCCGCTGAAAGGGCCCTTCTTCCGGATCGACCAGAGGACGGCGAACAGGACGATCCCCTCGAAGAAGGCCTCGTAGAGCTGGGAGGGATGGCGCAGCAGGCGAAGCTCATCGAGGGGGAAGACCATCCCCCAGGGAACGTCCGTCGCCCGGCCGTAGAGCTCTCCGTTGATGAAGTTTCCGATCCGCCCGAAGGTGTAACCGAGCGGGATGACGGGACAGATGAGATCGGCGAACCGCCAGAACTCGATCTTCCGCCGGCGGCAGAAAACAATGGATGCGGCCAGGATGGCGATGACGCCCCCGTGGTAAGACATCCCGCTGATCCCGACGAAGTGAAACCCGCCTGCAAACTCGAAGGGGAAGATGATCTCGAGCGGGTGCTGCAGATAGTAATCCAGGTTGTAGAAGAAGACGTAGCCGAGGCGCCCCCCCAGAATCACCCCGAGGATCGCCCAGATGAAGTAATCCTGAATCTGCTCCGCCGTGTAGGGGTAGCCCTCGCGTTTGATCCGGTGCATGACGAGGAAGTAGGTGCACGAGAAGGCCGCCAGGTACATCAGGCTGTAGTAGCGGAGTTGAAACGAACCGATCTCGAAAAGGTTCGGGCTCAGGGTTGCCGGAATGTTCTGCCAAGCTGCGACAAGATCCTGCATTAATAGGCCTCTCCCTTCAGTTCCTCGACATAGAGCTGGGCGGAAAAGGCCGCCGTCGCCCCGTCGCCGCAGGCCGTGACCACCTGGCGGAGGCGCTTGGCGGTACAGTCCCCGGCCGCGAAGATCCCGGGGACCGACGTCTGCATATTCGCGTCTACCGTGATGTAGCCGCCCGCATCGACATGGACCAGTTCCCGGAAGGGAGAGGTGTTCGGGGTGAGACCGGCGAAGATGAAGATCCCGTTTACGGGCAGTTCCCGCGTCTCCCCGGTTTTGACGTCCTTGAGACGGACCTCCTGGACCAGATCGAGGCCTTCGACCGACTCCACGACGGAGTTCCAGGCGAAGGCGATCTTCTCGTTCGCAAAAGCCCGTTCCTGGAGAATCTTTGCAGCCCTCAGGCGGTCCCGCCGGTGGATCACCGTCACCTTCTTCGCAAACCGGGTGAGATAGAGCGCCTCCTGGATGGCCGTATCCCCCCCGCCGACGACCGCGATCTCCCGGTTCTTGTAGAAAGGGCCGTCGCAGGTGGCGCAGAAGGAGACCCCCTTGCCGATGAACCGCTCCTCGCCCGGCACGCCCAGACGCCGCCAGTTCGCACCCGTGGCGATGATCACGGCAAGCGCCCCGTAGCGACCCTCGCCGGCGGCAATCTCCCA
>JAHJXP010000217.1 GCA_018827585.1 Pseudomonadota bacterium
ATCAACGCCGTCTCCGCCCTCTGCGAAAAGACGGAGGCGGATGTCGCCGAGGTCGCCCGCGCCGTCGGCATGGACAGCCGGATCGGCCCCAAGTTTTTAAACGCCGGCGTCGGCTTCGGCGGTTCCTGTTTCAGAAAGGATATCCTCAATCTCGTCTATCTCTGCAGGCATTACGGCCTCCCGGAAGTCGCCGATTACTGGGAGAGCGTGGTGAAGATCAACGACTACCAGCAGGAGCGCTTCATCCGCAACATTCTGGGGGCGATGTTCAATACCCTGGCCGGGAAAAGGATCTGCCTGTGGGGTTTCGCCTTCAAGGCGAATACGAGCGACACGCGGGAAAGTCCCGCGATCTTTGTCGCCCGGCGGCTCCTCGAGGAGCGGGCCGAGGTGGTCATCTCCGATCCGAAGGCGATGCAAAACGCCCGTCTGGAACTTGCCGGGGCAAAAGGCCGGATCAGCTACGTCGAAGACCCCGCGCGGGCGGCAGAGGGCTGCCACGCTATCGCGCTCCTCACCGAATGGGACGTCTACCGTGAACTTGATTTACAGAAGATTTTTGAGACGATGGAAAAGCCGGCCTTCATCTTTGACGGCAGAAACATCCTGGACCACCGCCGCTGCTTCGCAATCGGCTTCAACGTCTATCCGCTCGGGAAGCCGCCGCTGACGCACTTCTGATGGATGGTTTCCTTTGTTCAACCGAAGGAGAGCTCGAAGGCGTTTCTGATCAGCTCGATCCTGTGCCCCGCGGGCAGCAGCTTCACCGCCACGACATCGAACCTCGCCAGTCGGTGGCACAGACGCCTCTCCGCCAGATAGTGGACGGAGATCCGGGAAATCTTCTGCTGCTTCCGACGGCCGACGGCGAGTTGCGGGTCCCCATACGCCCCCGAACTCCTGCTCTTGACCTCGACAAACACCAGGGTCTCCCCCTCCTGGGCCACGATATCGATCTCGCCGAAGAGACAACGGTAATTGCGTTCAAGGATCCGGTATCCCGCTTCCGCGAGATAGGCCGCAGCCAGTTCTTCGCCTGTTTTTCCCCTGCGCATTCCTGTGTGAGACATGGCCGGTTGTCCGCGGGCATTCTCCCGCCTGTTAGAACCCCAGTTCTTCGCTGAGCGGGAGAGCGTCTATTTCGGCAATCTGGAAAGAATGGCGGTGAATCTTGCAGCGGCCGTATTTCGCGATCGCCTTCCGATGCTCGAGCGTGCCGTATCCCTTGTTCCTGAGAAAATTGTACTGGGGGAACTGACGGTGATACATCTCCATGATCCGGTCCCGTGAAACCTTCGCCACAATGGAGGCCGCCGCGATCGATACGCTGCGCGCGTCTCCCCGGACGATGGCTTCCTGCGGGACCGCCAGAGGAATCCGGTGCAGACCGTCGATGAGAAGATAATCGGGAGGGGGAAAAAGACCGAGGACCGCTTCCCTCATGGCGGCAAGGGTCGCCTGGAGGATGTTTACGGCATCGATCACCGGCGCCTCGCTGACGCCGATGCCGATGGAAACCGCCTCCCGCTGGATGACCTCGGAGAGTCTTTCCCTTTGCCGCGGGGTGAGCCTCTTGGAGTCCGTGATTTCCGGATGTCCGTAATCAAGCGGCAGGATTACGGCGGCGGCAACCACCGGGCCGGCCAGAGGGCCGCGGCCCGCCTCGTCGATCCCCGCGATGCTGCCATAGCCGCACTCGCGGGCGTTTCTCTCGAAGCTGTTCATACCCCGGGCCGCCCCCACCCCGCCGCCTAAAGCCTTACCGGCGGCGGCGCTTGACCTCCCTGCCTGAAGACATCCTATTTTCCGGCCTCTTTGATACGGGCCTGCTTGCCTCTCAGAGACCGCAGATAGTACAGACGGGAGCGCCTGACCCTCCCCCGGGTGACTACCTCGATCCGGTCGATCGAGGGTGAATGGAGGGGGAAGGTCTTCTCGACACCGACGCCGTAGGATATTTTTCTGACGGTGAAATTGGCCCTCACATCTCCCTTTCTCTTGCGGATCACCACGCCTTCGAAGGCCTGAATCCGCTGTTTCTGACCCTCCACGATCCGGATAAAGACCTTGACGGTATCGCCCGTTTTGAAGTCGGGGATATCTCCCCGCATCTGTTCCTTTTCCAGCATTTCCATAATGTTCATAACCCTGAACTCCTTCTTGAACTCGAACTGTATATTTTTAATTCATTTTAACATGCAACTGCTCAGGTGATAAGTCTGAAGCGTTCCAACAGCCTATCCACCTTCAACCTATCCACCTTCAGTCTATTCACTCGCTTCACTGAGCCATCTTTTCTCCTGCTCGGTCAGGACCGCATCCGTCAGCAGGTCGGGCCTCCTCTTTCGCGTCCTCAGGAGGGACTCCCTGCGTCGCCACGCCTCGATCTCCCGGTGATTGCCCGAGAGGAGCACCTCCGGCGCCTCCCATCCCCGATACTGAGCGGGACGCGTGTAGTGGGGATATTCCAGGACGCCCATGGAAAAGGAGTCCGCGGCGGCGGAATCGCTATTTCCGAGCACCCCCGGGACCAGTCGGGAAACGGCGTCCAGCACGACCATGGCCGACAGCTCGCCCCCCGTCAGGACATAATCGCCGATGGAAATTTCCCGGTTGACCAGGTGCGCCCTCACCCGTTCATCCACCCCCTCGTAATGGCCGCAGATCAGAATTAGCTGCGGATACCGGCTGAGTTCCTCCGCCATTTTCTGGCAGAAACGCTCGCCCTGGGGGGTCAGCAGGATGATCGGGACCTCCGCGGCCAGCCGCGGAACGGCTTGGAGGGTGCGGTCTATGGGCTCGACCTTCAT
>JAHJXP010000218.1 GCA_018827585.1 Pseudomonadota bacterium
CACGAACCTCATCGAAGCCGGGGCCGGAACGGGAAAGACCTATACCATCGCCGGACTCTATTGCCGTCTTCTCTGCGAAAAGGGGCTCGCGGTCAGGGATATCCTGGTGGTCACCTATACCGTCGCCGCCACGGAGGAGTTGAAGGACCGCATCCGCCGCCGGATACGCGAGGCCCTCCATGCCTTCCGGTCCGGCAATGGTGAAGCGCCCGGCGGGCGGGGTGCGGCTTCCCGCCCGGGAGGAGATCCGGCCGGGATTGGGGAAAAATCCCCCGGTCAGGACGGTTTTTTAGACGCCCTCCTCGGCAAATTCACCGGCCGGGACGAGCGCCTGCAGGCCGTGGAAAGACTGACCCGGGCGTTGCAGGACTTCGACGAGGCGGCGATCTACACCATCCACGGCTTCTGCCGGCGCGTTCTTAAAGAGAACGCCTACGAAAGCGGAACGCTTTTCGATACGGAACTGGTGACCGACCAGAGCGAGATAAAAAGAGAAGTGGTGGAAGACTTCTGGCGGCGCCGTTTTTCCGAAGCCCTCCCGGAATTCACCGCCTATGCCCTGGAGCAGAAATACTCTCCGGAATCCCTGCTGAGGCTTCTGGCGGGCCGCGCCTTCCCTCAGGACGTCCGGATCATCCCGGATGCCGTTCCTCCAGACGGCGAGACCCTCCGACTTCTCAGCGACGAACTGAACCGGGAACTGGCCGTTCTGAAGGAGCGCTGGCCTTCTTCCCGCGAAGAGATATCCGAACTTCTCAGTGCGCCGGCGCTGAGGGCGAACATCTACGGAAACCGCGTCCCGAACCTGATCTCCCAGATGGACCTTTTTCTGGCTGCGGAAAGACCTTCTTTTCTCCTCTTCCCCGGTTTCGACAAGTTCGCCGCCGATCGCATTGCGGCTTCGCTTAGGAAAGGTCAGTTTCCGCCCGCTCATCTTCTTTTCGAGATCTGCCTAAGGATCAGGGAACGGGCCGATCGCCTGAAGGCCGGGTTTGACAGGTGGCTCCTCTTCCTCAAGACGGAGCTGCTCAGGACGACCGGAGCGGAAATGGCCGGACGCAAGCGGCAGCTCAACGTCATGTACTTTGACGACCTGCTTACCTCTCTGCGCCAGGCCCTTTCGAAACCCGGCGGCGAGACGCTGGCGGGCGTCATCCGCAAAAAATACCGCGCTGCCCTGATCGACGAGTTTCAGGATACGGATCCGGTTCAATACGCCATCTTCGAGGCGGCATTCAAAACGGAAGAAAGCATTCTGTTTCTGATCGGCGATCCCAAGCAGGCGATTTACAGTTTCCGCGGCGCCGACATCTTCGCCTATCTTGAGGCCGCCTCCCATGTGAACGCCGTGCATACCCTCGACGCCAACTGGCGCTCGGAGCCGGCCCTGATCGAGGCCGTAAACACCCTCTTTTCCCACAGGGAGAACCCCTTTGTCTTTGAAGAAATCTCCTTCCGGAGGGCAAGGGCCGGAAACACCGCATTCGGGCAAAGATTTTCTATCGACGGGCGCTGCGAACCGCCGCTCCAGTGCTGGTTTGTAGATGCCGGTCGGCATTCCCCGGGCGAAAAGCCGCTTCCGCTGGGGGTGGCACGCCCGCTGATCGCCCGCGCGGTAGCCGCCGAGATCGCGAAACTGCTCCGCCTGGGCCGGGAGAAGCGGGCAATGCTGGGGGACAGGCCCCTGCAGGAAGCGGACATCGCAATCCTGGTCAGGACGAACCGGGAAGCCCGCCTCTGCCGGGAGCGCCTGTCCGAATTGCGGATACCCTGCGTGCTCCACAGTTCGGGGAACCTCTTCGATTCGGCGGAGGCCCTGGAGATGGAGCGGGTCCTCCTGGCCGTAATTTCGCCGGAGCGGGAAGACATCCTCCGCGCGGCCCTGGCGACGGACATGCTGGGCTGCGATATTGCGGCCCTGGAGGCGATGCAACGGGATGAACGGGCCTGGGAATCCCGTCGCGAAGAATTCAGGTCATATCATGATGCGTGGCGGAAGGGAGGGCTGCTCAAGATGTTCCGCCGGCTCCTGGAGCGGGAAGAGGTGAGGCCGCGCCTGCTCGGCTTTCCCGACGGGGAACGACGCCTGACCAATATCCTCCATCTCTCCGAGGTCCTGCACCGGGAAGCGACCGAAAGGAAACTGGGGATGGCTGCCCTGCTGAAATGGCTCTCGGAGAGGAGGGACCCGGGGACACCGAGAGGGGAGGAACACCAACTCCGTCTCGAAAGCGACTCTTGCGCCGTCAGGATCGTGACGATCCATAAGAGCAAAGGTCTGGAATATCCGATCGTCTTCTGCCCCTTTCTCTGGGCCGACTCGGCCGACAGGGACCAGCCCCTTTTCTACCATGACTCGGCGGACCGACAGCAAGTTTGCGATCTCGGGTCGGACGACTTCTCCCGTCACAGGATACCGGCAGCGAGGGAAAAGCTGGCTGAGGAGGTCCGGCTGTTCTATGTGGCCCTCACCAGGGCCAGAAACCGCTGCACCTTTGTCTGGGGGAGGATCAACCGCGGGGAGAGATCCGCTTCGGCCTATCTCCTCCACGGCGACACAGGGGGTGAAGATATCGTCGCCGCGACCGAGGCCTGTTTCGGCGGCCTGTCCGACGCGGATGTCTTCAAAGATCTGGAAGTCATCTCCGGGAAAGCCGGCGGCGCCATTGAGCTTTTCGAGATGCCGACGGCGGAGGAACCCGCAGCGCCGGCGCGTCCGGAAGAGGATGCAAGACTTAGCTGCCGCCAATTCACCGGCGCGGTGGATCACTCTTGGCGCGTGGCCAGCTTCAGCATGCTCACCTCCGGCATCTTCCGGAGCGCGGAACTCCCCGACCGGGATGATTTCTCCGCTTACGACGCCGGTCCTGCGGAGACAGGCGCCGATGAGGCGGGGCCGGATCCCTTCCTCCTTTTCCCCGGGGGAAGAAGCGCCGGAACTCTGCTCCACGATATCCTCGAACACATCGATTTTGCGGAAAAAGATGAAACGCTCTGGGCCGCCGTCATCGCCGCGAAGCTTCGCGAAAACAATTTCGCTCAAAAGTGGGCAGACCTTCTGCTGAAGATGATCCGCCGGGTCGTCAGTCATCCCCTGGTCGGACAGAGAAAGGCCGTCCACCCGGAGAAACGCCCCGGGGACCGCCTCGGGCATGCAATTCCCGGCCCGGCCGGGAAAGGGGCGATCTTCCTGTCCGATATCGGGCCCGACCGACGTCTCAGCGAGCTCGAATTCCAATTTCCCCTGAAGCGGATCTCCCCGGAGAGGCTGAGCAGCCTTTCCCGAGATGCCGGGATTGGCGGTTCCGCCTCCTCCATGGCGAAAGGGGATGGACGCCGGGAATCGCCTTTCGGACCGGCGCTTGCCGGTGAATCCCTGAAACGCCTCCAGTTCGATCCCGTCCGGGGGTTCATGAAAGGTTTCATAGACATGGTCTTTATGCACGACGGCCGCTTTTACCTCGTGGACTGGAAGTCCAATTTCCTCGGCGCCCGCAAGGAATATTATCACCGCGACCGCCTGGCGGGGGTGATGTTAGAGCACCACTATCTGCTTCAGTATCACCTCTATGTCATGGCCCTCCACCGTTACCTCCTTTTGCGGCAGCCGGACTACGACTATCGCTCCCATTTCGGGGGCGTCTACTATCTCTTCCTGAGAGGCATGGAACCCGCCTGGGGCGCCGACTACGGCGTCTACAGCGACCGTCCGGAAAGGGAGCTGGTGGAGCGCCTCTGCAACGAAATGATAGAAACGGGGTAAGAAAGAATGAAAGCAGGCGAGGGGCAACTTGCCGCCGGAAAGGACGATTTCGGCAGCGATCCGCAGGACCGGCAGGATTTGCTGGAGCCGATCGACATCCATTTCGGTCGTTTTCTCGAAAGGCTCGGCGGATCCCCGGACCCGGGGCTCTTCCTCGCGGCGGCGTTCGTCAGCAGGAGCGTGGGGGAAGGGAACATCTGCCTGAATCTTCCCGATTTTGCCGGCAGGCCGCTGCCGGACTTTACGGGCAAATCCGTTCAGCGGTGCCCGGATTTGCCGGCATGGCGGCGGATGCTGGAGGCCAGCCCGCTGGTGGGAAAACCTGGCGATTACCGGCCGCTGATCCTCGACGGGCAGTCGCGCCTCTATCTGTACCGCTACTGGGAGTATGAGGCGGATCTGGCCCGCTTCCTCATCGGGAAGGCCGCCGGGACAACCTCGTGGCGCAAAAGCCTCCGCGAGGCCAAGATCGACCCCCGAATCCTCAGGGAAGGCCTGGATCGTCTTTTCCCGCTTCCCGCCGGCTGCGGGGAAAAGACAGAACCGGATCGGCAGAGAATTGCGGCCTTTACGGCGGTCGTCCGGGAACTGACGGTCATCAGCGGTTCCCCCGGAACGGGAAAGACCGCCACCGTCGCCAGGGCGATTATGCTGCTCCTTGAGCTTTTCAGGGGCAGACGGCTGCGGATCGCCCTGACGGCGCCGACCGGAAAAGCCGCTGCCAGACTTCAGGAGGTCATGGCAAAGGCCCGGGACGAGTGGTGTCCGGATTTGCAGATCCGTGACGCGATGCCGCAGCAGGCCCAGACGATCCACAGGCTGTTGGGCAGCCTTCCTCATTCCCCCTATTTCCGCCATCGGAGGGGGAATCCCCTCTCTGTGGACGTGGTGGTGGTTGACGAGGCCTCGATGGTCGATCTGCCCCTGTTGGCCAAACTCGTCCAGGCGCTTCCTGATCACGCCCGCCTGATCCTCGTCGGGGATCGCAACCAGCTTGCCTCCGTCGAAGCGGGGGCGGTCCTCAGCGATATCTGCGGCGGGGAGTCCCTGGACCGCGTAGCGCAGGATTTTTCGGATTTCATCGGGGAGACGGACGGGGGAGAGCCCGCCGTGTCGCCGGGGCCCGAAGGGCCGGGAAAGATCGCTGATTGTCTGATCGAGCTGAGGACCAACTATCGCTTCCCCGAACAGAGCGGCATCCACCGCCTCAGTCTCTGCGTCAACCGGGGAGAGGGGAGGGCGGCCCTGGCGATCCTGAAGGACGAAGCCGGAGGAGACGCCGGCTGGATGACTCTCCCGGCGCCCCGCGATCTTCCGCAGCGCCTGAAACAACCGGTGATCAATCACTTCAATAAATGTCTTGATCTTATCGATTCTGTGGAGGAATATCAAAAGTTATTCGATCTGTACGACCGCAGCCGGATCCTCTGCGCCCTCCGGCGGGGACCCTACGGGGCGGCGGAAATCAACGCCCTGTGCGAACGGATTCTCCGCGAGGCAGGCCTCATCCGCAACAGCCCCTGGTACCCGGGGCGTCCGGTCATGATCACGAAAAACGATTATGGTTTGGGGCTCTTCAACGGCGATGTCGGCCTCATCCTGCCCGATCCGGAGCGGCGCGGAGAAATGGGGGCCTTCTTTCCCGAAAAAGACGGCAGAGTCCGTCGTTTCGCCCCGGTCCGGCTTCCCGAACACGAAACAGTCCATGCCCTGACGGTCCATAAGAGTCAGGGGTCCGAATTCGCCTCGGTCCTGCTAATTCTGCCGGACAGGGATTCCCCCGTCCTGACGCGCGAACTGATCTACACCGCCATCACCCGCGCAAAAACAAGGGTCGAGATCTGGGGGAACGAGGAGATCTTCCGGCGCGCCGTCGCGAGGCGCAACGAGCGCTCTTCCGGCCTGCGCGACGCCCTCTGGCCGCGGGAAACCGGGATTGGTGCGATCGGGAGCGATTCACCTTGACAATTAATGCCTAATCCATTAGCGTACCCCAAAACAGCGGACCACAGAGGAGAAAGATCATGATAGGCGTGCTGATCACGACACACGGCAATCTGGGAAGCGAAATGATCAAGGCGGCGGAATTGATCCGGGGCAGCCTCAAGGGGATCATTCATGTCTCCATAGACCAGACCAAGGGGGTTGAGGAGCTGCAGAAAGAGATCAGCACTGCAATCAGGAAACTCGACAAGGGACAGGGGGTGCTTATCCTTACCGATCTCTTCGGGGGAACCCCATCCAATATCTCCCTATCCTTTCTCAAGGAGGGAAAGGTGGAGGTGATCACCGGCGTCAATCTCCCCATGCTTCTGAAACTGCCGGACATCCGGGAAGGAATGTCCCTCAAGGAGTTTGCCCGGTACATCAAGGATTACGGAATCAAGAACATCTCTCTCGCCAGCGAGATCCTCAACAAGAAAGTCGGATAGAGGAGTGCCCTCTGCGATGGATATAGCCCTCGTTCGGGTCGACAACAGGCTGGTCCATGGCCAGATACTGGAGGCCTGGGTGCCTTATCTGCACGCCTCCTGCATCGTGGTCGTCGATGACCAGGTGGCCTGCGACTTCTTCCAGGAAACGGTCATCCGGATGGCGGTTCCCCGCGAGGTGGCAGTCACGATCTCGGGCGTAGGCGAATTCGCCCAAAACCACGCCGCCGGCCGCGGCGGCAAAAAGACGATCGTTCTTTTCAGCAGCATCTCCGACGCCCTGACGGCCTGCCGCCTCGGCTTCAGCTTCAAGAAGCTCAATATCGGCAACGTCTACAACGAAAACTGCACCCTGTGCTGCACCCCTTCGGTCCTGCTCAGCGAGGGCGACATTCGCGACATCTCCAGTCTGCACGAGATGGGGGTACAGATTGAACTGCAACGCGTTCCCCAGGAAAAGCCCGTCGATTTTTACGACATTGTCCGGCGCCTGGGTTCCTGATGACAGCATGGTAAAAGTGAAATTTCCCCTCCCCTGGTGGGAGGGGATTTTCACCCCCACCCTAACCCTCCCCCATCAAGGGGGAGGAGATTTTGGATCTTTTTACAGGTTCGTCATGTTTCTCGACACAATGATCGTATCCGCCGCCGGCGGCATACTCTGCCTGGACAGGATCCTTCTCCAGGCCATGATCTCCCGGCCGATCGTGGCGGCGCCCGTCATAGGGCTGATCCTGGGCGATCCTTACACCGGTCTTGTCACCGGCGCCTTCATCGAGCTGTTCTGGATCGACCGCCTCCCCATCGGCGCCTACGTCCCCCCCAACGACACCATGGCGGCGATCCTGATTGCCGCTTCCGCCATCGGGAGCGGCCGCATCCTTGGTGCCCTGCCGGAGGGGTTGATCGCCCTGGCCGTCCTGATCTTCGTGCCGCTCGGGATCGTCGCGCAGAAGATGGACAGGTGGATCGTCAAGGGAAACGAGAGGCCGGCAAGAGAAGCCCTGAGCGACGCCGCCAGGGGAGACTTTCGGGCGATCGCGCGCAAGCACCTGGCCGCAATCCTCAAGACCTATCTTTTGTCAGTCGTTTTTATCCTGATCGCCCTCCCTATCGGCACCGGCTTGTTGATCTGGATCTATCCGCGCCTCGCCCCCTGGACCGTCCGGGGACTTACCCTGGTCTACGCCGCTCTTCCTCTGATCGGCGCAGCCGTGGCGCTCAATACTATCCATCTTCGCGGGACCATTCCTATTTTCTGCGCGATATTTCTGACGGCAACGGTCAGCCTCGGTTTTATCAGGGGCAATTGAATAGATGGAAGAAGAGGGCGCTCTCGAAATAGGTCCGTACGAAGAAGGGGATATGGAGGAAATTATCGCCATCGAAAGGGATTCATTCCTGACCCCGTGGTCCGAAAAGATCTTCCGCAACGAGATGACCTGTCCCGTATCAAGGATGCTCGTCGTCAGGTCTCATCAGCGGCAAGGGAAGATCTTGGCCGGCTATCTCGTTTACTGGCACGTGGAAAACGAGATCCACATCCACAACATCGCGGTCCGGAAGGAGATGCGGCGGAAAGGAGTCGCCACGAGAATGATAGCGGAGGCGATGTGCCGGTCGCGCAGGCAAGGGGCGCTCCGGGTCACTCTGGAGGTCCGCCGCTCCAATCTGCCGGCGCAGAAGATGTATGGAAAATTCGGTTTCACCGTAGAGGGAGTCCGGCGGGGCTACTACGACTCCCACGAGGACGCCCTGATCATGTCGGCTTATCTGCAAGCGATCCCTTTGGGAACGGGCACAAAAAACGGGACAGGGGAGGGCGGCGATGCCTGAAGGCAGCTCCGTGACGACCGGAGAGATTCTCGACAACCGTATGGTGGCCCGCGACCATTTCCTGATGCGGGTCTTCCTCCCGCTCTCCTTTGCCAGACCCCTTCCAGGTCAGTTCGTCATGGTCCGGGACTGTCGGCTAAGTGGGCCGCTCTTGGCCCGCCCCCTGAGCGTCTTCGGATTTCAACGGCGCCCGGATCACTCCGTGATGGAGCTGCTGTACCGCGTTGCCGGCCGGGGGACGTCTCTCTTTTCCCGGATGAAGCCGGGGGAGGGGCTTTGCGTTCTCGGGCCCCTCGGCAGGGGCTTTTCGATCCATGCGGATGTCAAACGGATCGTCGTCGTGGCGGGCGGCGTCGGCATCGCCCCGTTGAGCTTTCTTGTCGATGAGGGTTACCGGCAGTCCCCCTCTTTGGAAAAGAGGGAGCTGCGGGTCTATCTTGGGGCGGGGACGGAGGAGCTTCTCACCTGCCGCGAGCGATTGAGCGGAGTCTGCGACCTCAGGATCTGCACCGACGATGGAAGCCTCGGATACCGGGGCCCCGTCACCGGCCTGCTCGGCGAGGAACTCCACGAGTTCGCGGCCGAAGACACGGCCATCTACGCCTGCGGGCCGACGGCGATGATCCGTGAACTCGGCAGGCTCCTCCGGAATTCGCCCCTCCGCTGCGAGGTCTCGCTCGAAGAGCGGATGGCCTGCGGCGTCGGGGCTTGCCTGGGGTGCGCAGTCGCCGTGCAAAACGCCGCAGGCCGAAGGGAATACCGGCGGGTCTGCCACGACGGGCCGGTATTCGATCTCCGGGAGATGATCTTCAACGGGAGTTAGTGGGAATGATTATGAAAAAGGAGACGCCCGGACAAAACCCGCCGGATCTGACGGTCGCCATCGGCGGGCTTGTCCTGAAGAACCCCGTCATGACCGCTTCCGGGACTTTCGGATACGGCGAGGAATATGTCCCATACTGCGATCTGAACCGCCTGGGGGCCGTGGTGGTCAAGGGTCTCTCCCTCGAACCGAGGCTGGGCAACCCGCCCCCGCGGATCATCGAAACCCCCTCCGGAATGCTAAACGCCGTGGGTCTTCAGAACGTCGGCGTCCGCGCCTTTCTCTCCGAAAAACTCCCCTTCCTGAGGCGGTACGATGTAGCGGTGATCGCCAACATCTTCGGCGAGACGGTTGACCAATACCGGCGCGTCGCCCATATTCTGAGCGGCGCCGCCGGGATCCACGCGCTCGAGCTCAATATCTCCTGCCCCAACGTTAAAAAGGGAGGCGTCGCCTTCGGCGCCCGCCCCGAAGCCGCCGCCGAGGTCACCGCGAATGTCCGCGCGGAAACGGATCTCCCCCTGATCGTCAAGCTGACGCCGAACGTGGCCGACATCGCCGAAATAGCCCTCGCGGTGGAAGAGGCCGGCGCCGATGGCGTCTCGCTGATCAACACCCTGACGGGGATGTCGGTGGACATCGAGAAACGGATCCCCCACCTTGCCAACGTCACAGGCGGCCTCTCGGGCCCGGCCATCAAACCGGTCGCCCTGAGGATGGTCTGGCAGGTCGTCCATGCGGTCAAAATCCCGGTCATCGGGATCGGCGGCATCATGACCGCCGCAGACGCCCTCGAGTTTCTCATCGCGGGGGCAAGGGCCATCCAGGTCGGCACCGCCAATTTCGTCCGTCCCTCCGCCACCATGGAGATCATCGACGGCATTTCTGATTATCTGACCCGCCACGGGCTTGGAAGCATCGACAAGCTGATCGGATCCCTCAACACGAATCCCTCGAACGGAGATTGACGAACCCTCAAAAAGTCCATTTCCCCTCCCTTGACGGGAGGGGATTAAGGGGAGGGTGATTTGTGACTTCTTACGAGGGGGCGTCAAGATTGATATCAAACAACGCCAAGAAAAGCATCCGTCGCCTCCTGATGAAGGAGATCTCCCCTGCCCTTGTATTTCGGGGAGAAATGGAACAGCACGATGCGCTTTGCCCCCGCCTTTCTTGCCAGGGCGCCTGCCTGCTTCGCCGTCAGATGGCACTTGCGCGCGGCGGTAGCGACGTCTTGATGAAGAAAAGGGGCCTCGATGAACATCACCTCCGAGCCGGCGCCCAGCTCGACGATCCGGCGGGCGTTCTCTTCGTTGTAGATGGCGTCAGTGACGTATGATATACGCTGCCCCGGTGTGATCTTCACGGCCTTTTCCCTCAGGACGCCGAGCGGCACAATTTTTTCTTCCCGCCGGCCGTCGGCGTCACGCCACCACGCCCGAACGGGCAAACTGTCCGGCCGCTCCTTCACAATATGATCCTTGAGCTCCTGCAGCCAAGCCCCAGTAGAAAGCCCCATTTCCCGCAGCACATTCTTCTTGATATTGACCCGGGTGTTTTCTCTAAAACTAAAAGCCAGGCAGGGCGTGCCGTGATCGAGGTACACCGCCCGCACGGAAAAGAAATCCCCCTGAACGAGCGTGCCGTCGCAAGCCGTCCGTATTTCGTCCTCCGGCCGGAAGGCGTTACGGCAGCGGTAGCGTCTGCTGATTTTATGTTCCGGATGCACCTCCGTCACGAGCAGTTCGAAGTCATTGGTGTAATTGGCGACCAGGTTCCAGGTGTAGGAGCGGAGCTTGTCCTCGACGTTTTGCAGGAAATTGGGCGGTCCGTAAAGCCGGGTGCGCCGATCCCTGCCCAGGGAAAGCCGCAGCAGGTGATCGAAGCCGATGAAATGGTCCATGTGCGTATGGGAGACGAAAATATAGTCGATCTTCAAGAGCTTGCGCGGCGGCAGCAGGCTGACGTCGCCCAGATCGAAAAGGAAGGCATCCCGCCGGTACTTGAAATCGACGTACACGCCGGGATCGCCGAATGGATCATTGATCAGAGAGGCGCTGTGAATCATCTTTTCCCCAATTGAGTCCAGAATGAAAAAACAGGCAAGACCGACCGTTTCCTGTATAGCACACATTCGCCTTATTTCAAGGCAGTTGCCACTATTTACGAGCTCCCTTTTCCTTATATGAAGCGAAACGGCGCGGCACCGCTTGCCTGGGAGCCAATTCTCCCGTCCGATGGGGACATAGATTTTGGTTCATCAAGCTTTTCCATGCCTGCGTGAAATGTATTTCTTCCTGCTATACGTCACAATGTCTTCCTCAATGATTGACGGATTTCGAGAACCATGCGAGAGTACAAATAGTAATGCTTGAAACAATGAAGCACCGCGGAAACCAGGCGGTAAACAGAGAAAACAAATGTCGACCTGCGGTATCTGGAGAAACCGATCTACTCAACTCCAATATCCAATCAGAAATAGGAGTTAATGATGAACTTTGCGGATGGAATAACTATTACCACACTGGTTGAGAATTATATCGACATACTCATTCCAAACACAGAGCGGATCAAGAGGCCGGGACTCGCGTTCCACTTTGACCCGCGGAACAAGCCGATCCAGGCGGAGAACGGGATTTCCATGCTGGTCGATATTTCCTTCGCCGGTCAAAATTACCGGATCCTTTTTGACGCCGGATTGAGTGATTCGGTGATTCTCCACAACATGTCAGCCCTGAAGATATCCCCGGATATCATTGACCACGCAGTCATCAGTCATGGACACCCTGACCATTACGGCGGACTGCTGGCTGTGTTAAAGGCCCGGAGTGTTCCGCTTCCCGTCATCATCCATCCCAATGCCTTTCTGACCCGGTATGTGGTTGCCGGAAACGGCTGGGTGATACCTTATTACAATCAATCACTGCGCAAAGAGGAACTGGAAGCTGCAGGAGGGAGGCTGGTGCTGGCAGCCAATCCCGTACAGATGGGGCCGGCCGCTTTCACCACGGGCGAAATTCCACTCAAGACACCTTTTGAACCCCCCGGACCGCCCTCGGGAACCCCGTCCAGCCTCAGATGCCTTAAAAATGGAAAGTTCGAAGAAGATGAAACCGCCGATGATCTCGCCCTGATTGTCTGTCTGAAAGACAAAGGGCTGGTCGTCGTCGCTGGGTGCGCCCATGCCGGAATCATCAATACGATACGCCAGGCCCAGGCGGTCACTGGTGTAGAGAAAGTACATGCTATCTTTGGCGGTTTTCACCTGGGATTTCCGGGAATTCCCGAAGAGAAATCGGACAAGACGATCAAGGAGTTGAAACGTCTGAGGCCCGCTATTGTATCGCCCATGCACTGCAGCGGCTTCAAGACGCTGGTTGCAGTGGCCAGGGAGATGCCTGAAGCCTTCTTGCTCAACACAGCCGGTGCGCAAATTACGCTTTAAATGTACATAAAGCTGATTAATGAACCATCCCCGCCGCAAGCAGCGGGGTATTAATTTGAGGGTTCCGTGGTCCGACTCGCAGTAAGCTGGGAGAATACAACCCGAAGCGATTTAATTATTCGAGCCTGTTCAATAATTCAGTTTTTTAACCATGAAAACCGACTATATCATGTGATGTTTACTGTTCAATACTGGTGTTCAATATTGAGAAAAAGCTCAAACATACTGAAATAGAAATGGAATTTCAAAATATCCCTTATTTTCTCAGAGCGGCAAATGCTGATTTCTTGGGTTAACCTACCCCTGGAGTCGCTCAATTTTTGGGTTATCTTTTTTCAAAACATTGAGCTTCTGCAGGGCGACCCTCCGGAAATGCAATAAAATTGGGTTAACTTCAATTTTTCACGTTTGTAAATATCTATATTCATTATCATTTATTAGTATTGAACAGGCTCTATTCCATGAAAGGAGAGGCAAAAATGGATCCCAAAACAACGGCAGTGGTTCTAATCGAGTATCAAAATGATTTCACCACCGAGGGTGGGACGCTCCATGGAGCGGTCAAGGGCGTGATGGAAAGCAACAATATGCTCGCCAATACGGTCGAACTGGTCGAGAAGGCGCGCAAGCTCGGGGTGGCGATCGTCTTCACCCCGATCTCCTTCACCGACGATTACCATGAACTGGCCACCCATCCCTACGGCATCCTCAAGGGCGTGGTGGACAGCAAGTCGTTCCGCAAGGGCACTTGGGGTGCCGAGATGGTGGACGTTCTGAAGCCGCAGCAGCAGGATATCATCGTCGAGGGCAAGCGTGGCCTGTGCGGTTTTGCCAGCACCAACCTGGATTTCATCCTGCGCAGCCGGGGCATCACGACCATCGCGCTGTGCGGCTTCCTGACCAACTGCTGCGTCGAGTCGACCATGCGCACCGCTTATGAGAAGGGCTACGACGTGGTAACGCTCAAGGACTGCACCGCCACGCTGAGCGAGGAAGAGCAGCGCCTATCGGTCGAGAAGAATTACCCGATGTTCTCGCGGGTGATGACGCACACCGAATTCCTGGAGGCGCTCGCCGGCGAACAGGTGGCGGCGGGCTCGGGCAGGGGATACAACCAATAAAGCCCGGGAGAGGGCAAATCCCGGCGTGGCTTAAAATGCCACCAGCTCCTCGGCAGCTCTAATTCGTCGGCGTATTTCTGTTTCAGGAACTGCTTGGCGGCCTTATCGAGCATCAGGTAGAGCAGCAGGTCCTTGTGGGTACAGATGAAAGACAGACGGTGCGAGTCTTCCAGCACCGGCTTGAGCAGGCGGGTGCGTCGAAGTGTGGACAACTTCCTCCTGAAGTCAAGCATCCGATAATTTTGAAATACATACATCCTTTCATCTGAAAATGACTTCTATCGGAACCCTGAATATTCTTGGGATGCCTATATTCATGCATAACGCCTCATCAAAAAAGGCGTGCAGGTCTACCTGAATTGTGCTTAAAAAATGCCTTCTTGACGGGTGACTCGATCAAAAGGTGAGCCGATTTCTCAAAAGGGCTGCTGCTGCTCCAACTCCTTTTCCCAACCACATCCCAGCCCCTGTCGATGCATAATATCCCTTGACAAGCAAAAACAGCCCCCCTATACTTCCGTCCATCAAAAGCAATGCCTTATTATCCTGGGAGTATGTATCCGGATCAACCCTCAGCAAGTAGAACTGCAATCACAGAACGGAG
>JAHJXP010000027.1 GCA_018827585.1 Pseudomonadota bacterium
CCGCCTCGACGAGGAAGAGATCGACCGCGGCGTGGGGGTTTTTGGTGGACGGGTCGCGGGCGGCCAGGATCAGGAGGTCGCAGTTGATCCCGTTGCTGATGAAGGTCTTCTGGCCGTTGAGGATGATCCCGTCGTCCGATTCCACCGCCGTCATCTTGATCGCCGCCAGATCGCTTCCGGTGTTGGGCTCCGTCATGGCGATCGCCGTGATGATGTCGCCGGAGATGCAGCCGGGGAGGTACTTGCGCTTCTGCTCCTCGGAGGCGAACGAGACGATGTAGGGGACGACGATGTCGGTGTGGAGAGAGGCGGCGAGCCCCGAATGGTTTGTCTTGATCAGCTCCTCGATGACAATGACGGAGTAGAGGAAGTCCGCGCCCAGGCCGCCGTACTCCTCGGGGACATTCATCGCGAGGAAGCCCTGCTCCCCCATCTTCTTCCAGGCTTCCCTGGGGACGATCCCCTCCTCCTCCCACTGCTCGACGTGGGGGGTGATCTCCTTCGCGAGGAAGCGCCGGAGCGCATCCCTGAACATCCGGTGCTCATCGGTGTATTGCAGAATTTCCATGACGACTCTCCTTCAATTCTCGTAGCGGCCGATAATCGAAATCGCGCAGACGTTCTGGTGCGGAAAGCCGCCCAGGTTGTGCGTCAGCCCATAGCGGGGATTTTTGAGCTGCCTCTCGCCCGCCCGGCCCAGGAGCTGGAGGTACATCTCGTAGATCATCCGGAGGCCAGAAGCCCCGATGGGGTGGCCGAAACACTTGAGCCCGCCGTCCACCTGAGCGGGGACCTTGCCGTCCCGGTCGTAGAAGCCGTCGAGGGCGTCCTTCCAGGCGCGGCCCCGCTCGGAGATGTGCAGGTCCTCGTAGGTGACCAGCTCCGTGATGGAGAAGCAGTCGTGGAGCTCCATCATGCTGATCTCCTCCCGGGGGTTGGCGATCCCCGCCTCTTCGTACGCCCTCGTGCTGCACTTGCTGGTCGTGACGAAGTGCTCGCCGTCCCATTCGTTGAATCCCGCCTCGTAGCCGCTGGAGACGGCAAGCTGGAGGGCCTTGACGGAAATGATATCATTTTTTCCGAGGGATTTGGCGATCTCCGGCGTCGTCACGATCGCGCAGGCGGACCCGTCGCTCACGCCGCAGCAATCGAAGAGCCCCAGCGGGTGGGCGATGATCGGGGCGGCCAGGACCTGTTCGATTGTCACCGCCTTGCGCAGGTGGGCCTTGGGGTTGAGGGCGCCGTTGGCGTGGCTCTTCACCGAGACATGGCCGATCGCCCGTTTGAGGTCCTTATCGGAGACCCGGAACTTCGCGGCATAGGCCGAGGCCAGCTGGGCGAAGAGGCCCGGCGCCGAGCCGTTGGGGAACCACTGCCAGGCGAGCGAGCCGAAGTTGGAGCCGGAGTTCGGCAGGCCGCCGTAGCCGGTGTCCTTGAGCTTTTCCACGCCGATGGCGAGGCAGATGTCGTAGGCCCCGGAGGCGACTGCATAGACGGCCCCACGGAAGGCGTCCGTCCCCGTGGCGCAGAAGTTTTCCGTGCGGGTGATGGGGATGTTGGGAAGGCGGAGGGCCACCCCCAGCGGCGTTGAGGACTTGCCCAGGCCGGTCTCCTCCAGGCAGTGCCCGAGCCAGGCCGCCTGAATCCGGTCCTTTTCGATTCCCGCGTCGGCGAGACACTCCTGAAAGGCTTCGACCAAAAGCTCCTCGGCCCCCATATCCCAGCGCTCCCCGAAGCGGCTGCAGCCCATCCCGAGAATCGCCACCTTGTCTCTTATTCCAGAAGCCATGTTCTATCCCTCCTTCTTTGGTCTCTCAGGGCCGGATGCCCCGGAGGTTCCGTTGCGGATGGTTTCAAGCCTTTCATTGCCCGAATTTAAAGAGCTTGCCGATGAGCTGGGATTTCATGATGTCGCCTTCCACCTTCAGCTTCCCGGAGCTGTAGGCCTGCATCCCGTCTAACTTCCCGGCGATCATCTGGAGGAAATCGGAGTCAGCCATCCTGATCGTCGTCGTGGGCTTCTCCGCCTTCCCCGGCTCAACCTTGCAGCTCCCGTCCTTGACGGCGACGACCCAGTCGCCCCCGCCGGCTCCGGAGATAGAGAACTGGAAGACGACGTTCACCCCCCCCGCCTTGTCCGCCCGGAAGGCCTGGGGCATTTTTGCGAACACCCCCTTTACGTCCGAGGTACCGGCTGCGGCCTCACCTGTGTCACCGGCCGCTCCGGCGGCCCCTCCCGCCGCTTCCTGCTGCGGGGCGGGGGGCGTCAGGAAGGACATGATCGCGCTGTTCGCGTCGCCGATCTCCCTGGCCCCCTCGATGCTGTCGATGGCCGCCCAATGGTCGCGGATATCCTCCGGTGTGGCGATCTTATCCGGCCCGCCGATGGTCGTCCCCGGACCGGTCATGATCGCGGCCCGGCTGTGGAAGCCGGCCGCCGCGTTGAAGATCCCGCCGGTCTCCGCACAGTTCTCGGAGCAGAGGTAGAGCACGATCCCGGCGATGAATTCGGGCTGCATCTGCTTGAACGCGTCGGGCGGCATGACGTCCTCGGTGAGTCGCGAGGCGGCAACCGGGGCGATCGTGTTGACCCTGATGTTGTACTTGGCGCCCTCCAATTTCAGCGTGTTCATGAAACCGACGAGGCCCATCTTCGCTGCGCTGTAGTTCGTCTGGCCGAAGTTTCCGTAGAGGCCGGCGGCGGAGGTCGTCATGACTATCCGGCCGTAGCCCTTCTCGCGCATGGCGGCGAAGGCCGGCCTGGTGACGTTGTAGGCGCCATTGAGATGAACGGCCAGGACCGCGGCCCAGTTCTCCGGCTCCATCTTGAGGAAGCTCTTGTCGCGGAGGATCCCGGCGTTGTTGATGAGGATGTCAACGCCGCCGAAGGTCTGGAGGGCCGTTTTCACGATGTTTTCTCCCCCTTCCGGCGTGGCGGCGTTGTCGTAGTTGGCGATCGCCTCGCCTCCTGCCGCCTGGATCTCCCCGACCACCGCGTCGGCGGGCGTGCTGGAGCCTTTTCCTGCGCCGTCGCGGGCGCCGCCGAAGTCGTTCACCACAACCTTCGCGCCGCGCCGCGCCAGCTCAAGGGCGTAGGTCCTTCCGAGACCGGCCCCGGCGCCGGTGACGATCGCCGCGCGGCCGTCGAAGCGGATCTCCGGAAGGGCTGCCGCTGCCCCCGGCTGGGGAACCGCCTTCCAGAAGTAGCCGGAGAAGCCCCGTTCGTCGTCGGTGAACCGACGCCGGAAGACCATCTTCACCGGGAGCCCCACCTTGCAGTCGGCCAGTTCACAGTCGGTGAAGTCGGCCATGAAGCGGCCGCCCCCCTCGAACTGGACCATACCGTAGATCGCCGGCGGGTCAACCGAGACGGCCAAGAGGTCGCCGGTGAAGGTCTTGACCCGGCCCGGCACATCGGCGAATTCGTAGTCATCCTGGGTGTCGACATGACCGCAGGCCGGGTTCACGCAGATGTTCATCTTCGGGTACTGGGGGATCCCGCAGTCCCGGCACCTGCCGCCGACGAGGCCGGTGAGCATCCGGCGCTTCCGCCAGAGGACCGTCATGGCCGTCTGGGTCGGGGCCTCCGCCCGGATTCCCCTCTCCGGTTGGATCAGGTTGCGGAACTTGAGGAACTTCATATAATTGTCGGTCGTTTTCTTGTTCTCCAGCGACCCCTTCACGCCGGCGCGCGCGGGGAGCTTTGCAATCGCCTCGATGACTTTAAAATAGAGGGCGTCGCACCCCTGGCCGAAACCGGCCAGCAGGATCCCGTCGCCGGGCTTCGCCTGTTCGAGGGCGGCGACGAACATCAAGAGCGAGTGGGCCGCCCCCGTCTCGCCGCAGACCTCGTGCATCGTGTCGATGACCTTCTCGGGGGTCGCGCCCAACTTTTTGGCGATCGCCCGGTGTTCCGCCTGGAAGAGACAGGGAAAGACCACCTTCTGGACGTCGTCCATCGTGATGCCGATTTTTTTAAAGAGGCCGGCCACCGCCTCCGGGATGAACCGCGAATACCCCTCCTCTCTGAGCCAGCGCTCTTCCCACGTGTAGTCGTAGGAAGACCCGGCGCCCCGGTAGTGGTCGACGAAGTCGTAGGAGACCGTGTAGGCCCCCTTGAACTCGGCGATGACGTCCTGATCCCCGACGAGGAGGGAGGCCGCGCCGTCGCCGAACCACATCTCGTAGAAGTAGGCCGGCCGCGTCTCCCGCTTATCCGCGGCGGCCACCAGGATGTTCTTCCGGCCCCCGCCCTGCACAACCTCGATGGCGGTGAGGAGGCCCGTCGTCCCCGCGCGGAGCGACGAGGTGAAATCCGCCGTGATCATGGCGTCCCCGAGGTTCAGGGCAGTCTTGAGAATGCCCGCGTTCTGGCGGTCGGCGAAGGGCAGCGTGGTCGAACAGAGGTACGCGCCGTCGACGGTTTTCTTGTCCTTTCCGGTCAGGCAGTCCCGGGCGGCGGCGACCGCCATAGTGAGCGTGTCCTCGTCGTGGTTGCACATGGAGCGCTCCCCCTGGGCGACCATGACGATGGCCGGGGCGAACCAGCCCATCGCCTGGAAAATCGCCG
>JAHJXP010000219.1 GCA_018827585.1 Pseudomonadota bacterium
AAAGCCGGTCGCCTTGGAGGCGAGCGCCGACGACCGAGAGGTGCGCGGGTTGATCTCGATGATGACGACGCGGCCCGTCCGGGGGTCGTGGGCGAACTGGATGTTGGTCCCGCCGATCACCCCGATCGCCTCGACAATGCGGTAGGAATAGTCCTGAAGCCGCGCCTGCAACTGCGGGTCGATCGTCAGCATGGGCGCGACGCAGAAGGAGTCGCCGGTATGCACGCCCATGGCGTCCACGTTTTCGATGAAGCAGACGGTGATCATCTGGTTCTTGGCGTCGCGGACGACTTCGAGCTCCAGCTCCTCCCAGCCGAGCACCGACTCCTCGATGAGGATCTGGCCGACCATGCTGGCGGAAAGGCCCCGGCTGGCGATAACGCGGAGCTCCTCGACGTTGTAGACGAAGCCGCCCCCCGTGCCGCCCATGGTGTAGGCCGGACGGACGACGACGGGATAGCCGATCTCGGCGGCGACCTTTTCCGCCTCCTCGACGCTGAACGCCGGGGCGCTCTTGGGCATGTCGATCCCCAGCCTCTTCATGGTTTCCTTGAAGATGATGCGGTCCTCGCCCTTTTCGATGGCGTCGGCCTCGACGCCGATGATGCGGACGCCGTACTTGGCGAGCACGCCCGCCTTGGCGAGCTGCGAGGAGAGGTTGAGGGCGGTCTGGCCGCCGAGGTTGGGCAGGAGGGCATCGGGCCGCTCCTTCTCGATGATCTCCGTCAGGGCCTTGACCGTGAGCGGCTCGATATAGGTGGCGTCCGCCATGCCGGGATCGGTCATGATGGTGGCCGGGTTGGAGTTGACCAGCACGATCTGATAACCGAGGCCGCGCAGGGCCTTGCACGCCTGGGTGCCGGAATAATCGAATTCGCAGGCCTGTCCGATGATGATCGGGCCGGAGCCGATGATCAGCACTTTCTTGATGTCGTCGCGTCGGGGCATAGGAGGTTCCTTTTTTTTATGTAGTTAAATTTTCATGAGCGCCCCGCGGCAGTAAGCGGGACGGTCTGTAAACGACTGCGAAAGGCGCGGTTTTCCACGGATGCGAACCTGCTTTTATGTGCGGGGAAGATACGCAGGATCGCCCTATATGTCAACAAGTTTCTCTCCCGGATGGCGGGGCGTTTTTCCAATGCGTCCGGGTCCTGCGAGGGACCTCCGGCAGGTTGGAGACGAAACGGGGCGGCGGTCATAGTCTCAAGCGCCTCGCTCAAGGACTGCCGACGATTTTGATGCGGACGGTCACATCCCCATCCTGAAAGGCAAGGGGCCTCTTCTCCAAGTCAACCTCGCCGATCGCTCCGAGCCGATCCAGGAACGGGACAATTCTGTCCGCCGGGATTTCAGCCGTCAGGATTTCTCCCCCATCGCGGCGCTGCCTCCCGACGCTCCGCGCATGGGCCCGGCCGAGGAGCTCTTCGATCTCTCGGATCGCGGCGCCCGGATCGGCGACCCTGATTGTCAGGTTGGTGACGGGACGCTTTACGGCCTCCGCAACCGTCCGTTGCGCCGGGGCAGGCGCGGCGGCCATTTTCCCGCTTTCCGCAGCGGTACCGGCGCTGGCCATTTTCTCCCGTTTCCGTTCCGGCATAAGCGCTTCCCGGGCATCGCCCAGCGCCTCCGCTCCTGCCGGAGGGGCTTCCATTTCTCTCGCCGCCATGGCCGGGACCTCTGATTTCACGGCGGCTGGAAGCCCTTCCCCCCTCGGCGCCTGTGAATCGGCGATCCTGTCCGCTTTTCCCTCTTTTTCAGGCGGGGGGGCGGCTAACCGCTGCCGGTGCTTCGCGGGAAGATCCCCCTCGGGCGGGCGGCCGGCCGGTGTTTCAGCGGAAGGGGTTTCGACGGTTCCGGGTGGCTCGGTCGCCATCCGGTCCTTTCCGGGTTCGGCCAGGGGAATGGGCAGGGGCGCCACCCCTTTCCTTTCCGGTTCTCCCACATGGAAGACATGAAAGGCCAGGACGGCGATGAGGACCGTGGCCAAGGCCTGGATGGGAACCTTGGTGTGCAGCGGATAGAAGAGCTTCCGGAGGATCCCCGGTTTCTTTTCGGACTCTTCCCTGACCCGGGACATGATCCTCTGCTCGAAAAAGGGAGGCGGCTCCACCTCCCCGAGGCCCTGCACGAGTTCCTGCGCCCGCTGGAGGTCCGCGAAGGCCCGGCGGCACCGGTTGCAGGAGGCGAGATGCGCCTCGACGCTTTTTCCCTCTTCCGGGGAGAGGAGTTCCTCCAGAAAAGCCGGAAGCCGATTTTCGATCTCGCTGCAGATCATCTCAGATCACCCCACACCCGGCGCAGGCCGTCTTTCAGGGCGTTTCTGGCCCGGAAGAGCCGCGATTTGACCGTCCCTTCGGGTAGTTTCAGCATCGCACCGATCTCCTCGTAGGAAAATCCCTGGATGTCTCTGAGGACAAGAACCTCCCTCTGTTCGCCGTCAAGGCAGCCGATGCACTCCTGAACCTTCGCCTCCATCTCCCGTTTCTCGATCCGCTCGACCGCCGACTCCTCCCGGGAACGCGGCTCGTTCAGGAGACTTCCGTCTTCCGACTTCATAGGCCCGTCGAGCGACGCACCCTCAAGGCGGAAGCGCGCTGCCCTCTGCGCCAGATTGCTTCTCGCATGGTTCAGGACGATGCCGCAGAGCCAGGTGGCAAACCGGGCTTCCCCCCGGAATTTCCCGATCGCCCGCCAGGCGGAGAGGAAGGCCTCCTGCACCACGTCGCAGGCCCCGTCGTAGTCGCCGATCATCCGGTAGGCGATGTTGAACATCTTCTTCTGGTGCCTCCTGACCAGGAACGCGAAAGCGTCGGTATCGCCCCGCTGGCAGCGTGCGACAAAACCGGCGTCATCATCCGCGATGGCCCGGTTCTGCGCATCCTCTGGATCGGATCTCTCCGGCAAGACGTTTCCCCCTGTCATCGCGGGAGGAGCGAGGCCGTCCCGTAAATTGACTTTACGGTCCAATACCGGCATGCCACATCGCTCCGCGCAAAGACCTGAAATCCCTCATTCGCATCTCACGCCCCGCCCGGGCGGAAGGTCAGCGGTGGCGGGGGGGCGTAGCCGTCGTTGTCCCACAGGCGGTTGGGCGGGCGGCGGGGCCGCGAGACGCATTCCACCACCCCCAATTTGCACAGGGTAGAGCGCCACTCGTACTTTACGTAGATGGTTTCCACCGCCGTTTTCTCCGGCTCGAAGGCCACGATCTGCGAGGGGGAATACTCGTCCCGGCCGTAGCCGGTGCCGGCGCTCTCCAGCCCCTGCTCCAACCTCGCGGCGTCTTTCTTCATCCGCTCGCGGGAGGCGCCCGGTGCGGCTGGGACGGTTTCCGCCTTGTCGGCCGCACCCGCCGCCTTGCCTTCGTTTTCCCGCGGGGAAGAGGGGGTAGTCCGGGACGGGGGAAGCGGCTGCTTGCAGCGCCTCGCCTCGGGATAAAGCGCCACGGCGATCACCCCCACGGCGCTCCCGTCGCCGAAGGCCGCGGCGTAGGAGTCGGGCGCGTCGGTGAAGTAGAAGCGGTGGATGCGATCCTGAGACGTGCGCCAACCCGAGAATTCCCCCGAAGCGTAGGGCTTCAGGATGTACATGCGCTCGCTGTTTTTCAGCCAGGATTTCGCGCCGCTGATGATGTTGCGCCCATCCACCGCGATGACCAGCCCGACTCGCCGGTTGAGGCGGTTTCTCACCGCAATCCGGTAATGGTCCCCCTTGACCGCCTCGGCGTACACCCTGTGCTCCCCATTGCGTATCTTCACCGGGTGGGTGGGCAGCGTCCGCCCGTCATCGGTCACGATCCTCACCTCCACGGCGTTCCCCACGACCCCGGCCCATGCGCCTGTCGTGCACAACACGATTGCCAGAATGGCGATTGCGATGGTTTTCATGATCCGTTCCTCCTTCAAAGTGGTCTTTGTACCCTTAGACAGGAGGAGGCGGGAAAAAGTTCCCGGAAAGTTTCCGCGCGGCGGAGAGCGAGAAAAGATGTCGATCCCTTCCTGCCATGAGAAACCGCCCGTCGAAAGACCAGGCCCTGCGCCTTGAGGAAAAAAATGGGGGGAATGTCCGCATGATTTCTCTCGCATTGGGAAACCTTCTGGTGTATGAAAGCGGCCGGGATGACGCCAGCGATCCACAAACCGTTGCGGCGGGCGCCGGGCAGAATGAAATCCATTTTACGGAAGCGCCTTTTGCGATGAAAATAACGCAGATCCTCGCAACCTTTCTGATCGCGTCCGGCGGCGGATTCCTGTTTCATCTCCTGCGCATTCCCCTGCCCTGGATGCTGGGACCGCTCACCGCTACGATAATTTACCATGCCGTCAGCGACAAGCATGCCCGCTGGCCGGTCGAACTCCGGAACCTGGGGCTGATCGTCATCGGTTATTCGATGGGCAGGACCGTCACCCTCGAAACCACCCGGCAAATCCTGGCGAACCTTCCGGCGATGTTCGCGGTGACCTTTTTCACCGTGCTTTTCTGCCTGGGAATCGGGTACATCACCCACCGGCGGACGGGCATCAGCCTGGCCAGCGGCATGCTGGGCAGCATCCCAGGAGGCCTGGCGCAGATGGTCCTCCTGACCGAGGAGATCGAGGACGCGGACGTGACCGTGGTGACGTTCATGCAGATGACGCGCGTCCTGGCGGTGGTATTTTCCGTCCCGTTCATCGCCGCCTACGGCATCGGCCCGATGCCCGGCGGACTGGCGTCACCGCTGGCTTCAACAAGCCCGTACGGCCTTGTGGCGGCGTTGCCGGCCATCCTGGCCGCACCTGTGGGGGCCTGGCTGGCTTCCCGCCTGAAGCTGCCCATCCCCTGCCTCCTGGGCCCGATCTTCGCCACGGCGGCCGCCGTTCTCCTCGGCAGCCCGGCGCCGCCGGTCCCGAGTCCGCTGATGAATCTGGCGCTGATCTTCTTCGGAACCTATTTCGGGGTCATCATAACCCTGGAGAGCCTCAGAAAGCTTGGCAAGGTGTTCCCGTATGCCATCGGCGGCGCAGCCGCGCTTCTGGCCCTCACCTACCTCATGGGGTTCGGCCTGACCCTCTTCACCCCGGCCACCCTGCTCACCGGTTTCCTGAGCACGGCCCCCGGCGGCCTCTCCGAGGTGGGCGTGGTCGCCCTCGCGCTCCACGCGGACGTCGCCTTCATCATGGCCTACCAGATGTTCCGGCTGTTCACCATCCTCCTGCTGGTGCCGCCCCTTCTGAGGTGGCGGTTCAGGCGGTAGAGCGGGCCGCTTCGCTCGTTTCGAGAATCCGGTTGATGTGATCCACCAGTTTCTCGCACCGGTTGTCGATGATGCTATGGGCGGGCATCGATCATTCCTCTTTGTGCCCCGATTGGGTACGATTGTACCCGTTTTGGGTACAGGCGCCGATACGACAACACCTTTCACAACAGACCCGTTAACCCTCGGAGCCCTCCACTGTCCGTTTCATATATACGGACGGATCAGGGTTTTTGCAGATTCGGCCTTATATTTTCCCCGACTCGGCGTGCGATCCGGATGCATTTTTCACAGGTTTCCCGATCCGGCATCGCGTCCGGCAGGATGCTGAAAAGAGGGTATCGTGAGGGCATAAATACGGAGTCGAGAAGGGCGCAATCCTCTTCCGTAAGCGCCGCATCCAGGCCGTAATCCACGAGCGACTGCCACAATACAAAGATTGCGTGCGTTTTCTTGAAAGGCAGTTCATGCTCAATCATAAGGGCTTTCAAGTACTTTTCCACGGCCTGCTGGGCATTGTGAAGGCAGGCATTCAGGTGATTGTGTGCCAGAGACAACTCGGCGACAGCAAGATTTTCCGCGGCATAGTTCAACCAGGCGTTGGTCTCATCTTTCATAGACGACCTCTCCCGCTTCGATCTCGCCGAGAAACGACGTCTGATCCGGTTCCGGTCGCACAGGAATGACATCCACGGCAATCTTTCGGTAAACGGGACGAAGCATTTTTCGATATTTCATAGCCAGTTCAAGATAAGGGGCCTTGCTTTCCTGAAAAACCGCCACATCGATGTCATTCGGAGCCTCCGCCGTAAGAAAAGAACCAAACACGACGATCCGTCGGATTTCACTCGCCCCGGCCAGGCATTTGACAACATCTTTTTTAATCGCTTCTTTATCAAAACGGTCCATATGGCTTTGTCCTCGATCAGCGCGTTGATTTAGATTACATATATCTGCCTTATTCTCAAGCGTATCCTACATTTTACCTCGGTGCACAAAGTGTCTTTATGTTCTTTCAATCCTCTATCAGTTCGGGATGGATCGTGCGCAACCACTCCGCAACATCATCGCGGATCTTCTTCGCCAGAAAAAACATCTCCCTCGCTTCCTGATCGGATGTGATTCCCGCCCTTTCGTAACCACCGATGTTTCTTTTCTTCCGGAAC
>JAHJXP010000220.1 GCA_018827585.1 Pseudomonadota bacterium
TTTAACCTGCGCGCAAAGGGAATGCCATTGAGATCGGGCGTTTTCTGCAGTGCGGATCTTACGTAAGGAGTCCGAAAAGATGTCCCGAATAGCGATCTGTGCCACCCTGATCTTTCTTTCGTGCGGCTGTGTCGGCCGCCCAATTCCCCCGCTTGCAGGGCCGCCCGCCCAGAAACCGGCGGAAAACAATGCGCAGGCGCCGGCCGCGAAAGCGGAGCTCCCCCCATCAACGCAACAGCCTCTCCCCCCCGCGGCGGAACTCCCTGCAAAGATAACGCCCGACCTTCCCGTGAAAAGCGAGGTGAAAAAACAGGAACAGCCCCTTCCTCCGGCAGCGGCAGGGGGACCCATTTTGGAAAAAACGCTTTTGCCTGAAAAGAAGGGCGAGTCGGCCAAAGCGGGACGACCTCTTCCTCCGGCAAAGCAACCGACCCCGAATAAGATGAACCTTTCCTCCTCCAAAGGCCAATTCGCCAAGCCTTCCCCCAAGGCAGAGCAGGCGAAGCCCCCGATTCAGGAAACCCGTAAGGAGAATCGCGCGGAAGAGGAGCGGGATGTCATGGATGAGGCCCTCGCACTGCTGAATGAATCCCACACCTACTGGGTGAACGGCGACCTGGAAAATGCCCTCGAAATGCTGGATTATGCTTACGCCCTTCTGCTCGACGCCAACGGCAATCAGGATATCACGCGGCAGAAGGACGACCTCCGGCTGATGATCTCCAAGAGGATCCTCTCCATCTACAATTCGACCCAGACGGTTGCGACGGGGAAACGCAGCGAGATTCCCATCATCAGCAACGCGGATGTCGAGAAGGAGATCCGCCAGTTTCAGACCGTGGAGCGCGATTTTTTCATCTCTTCCTATCAGCGGTCGGCAATCTACCGTCCCCTCATTGTGAGGGAGCTCAAGAAAGCGGGACTGCCGGAGGAGCTGTCCTGGCTTCCTCTGGTGGAAAGCGGTTTCAAAATAGCGGCATTGTCGAAGGCCCGGGCCTTGGGTCTTTGGCAATTCATTCCCTCTACCGGATATAAGTACGGTCTGAACAGGGATGACTGGATCGACGAGCGAATGGACATAGAAAAATCCACGCGGGCGGCCATCGACTATCTCAAAGAACTGCACGCGATGTTCGGCGACTGGCTGACGGTCCTGGCGGCGTACAACTGCGGGGAGGGAAGGGTGATGAGGACCATTGCCTCGCAGCATATCAACTATCTCGATCGGTTCTGGGACCTGTACCAGAAGCTCCCCTTTGAGACGGCGCGCTACGTCCCCCGTTTTCTGGCCACATTACTGGTGATCAGAGACCCTCAGAAATACGGCATCGATCTGGGCGCCGGGACGGCGAAGATGTCCGCCCTGTCCTATGAGATTGCGGAGACCAACAAATCCATGCGTCTGCAGGATATAGCGCAGAAACTGGAGGTACCGGAGGAGAACCTCAATATCCTCAACGCCGAGCTCAGGCATAGAATAACGCCGGACAAGCCCTATAAATTGAAGGTGCCGACAGAGGCGGCGGCGCAATTTCTCAGTGTAATAGACGAAATTCCGCATGCCGAGACGCCCCGCGGGTACTTCCTGACGAAACGGGGTGCGGTCATCAGGCACAAGGTGCGGCAGGGGGAGACGCTGGCCTCCATCGCCAGAAAATACAAGACCCCTGTTGAGGCGATTGTTTCGTTGAACCATCTCAGTAAACGGCGCGTCGTGGCGGGTCAGAGATTGAATGTGCCTATTATGACGGCACGGTCGGCAGTGTCT
This sequence comes from Pseudomonadota bacterium, assembly GCA_018827585.1. Lineage (GTDB taxonomy): Bacteria > Desulfobacterota > Syntrophia > Syntrophales > UBA5619 > JAKAFS01. The sequence continues at coordinate 1,769 of JAHJXP010000220.1, forward strand.
TCCGAAAAGACGATAAAGACCGCAAAGGGCGGAGAGCACAAGGTTCAAAAAGGCGACACCCTGTCTTCTCTGGCAGGTAAGTACGGGACGACCGTCGCCGAGATCAGAAGGTCCAATCAGATGAAAGGGGATTCTCTGAAAATCGGGCAAGTCCTGCGGATCGAGGGAGGCGTCGGCGAAGGGGATGAGGGGCGGAAAGCGGGCAGCGGCGAGCAGAGCAGTGGGACAGGCAAAACGGCGGTAAGGTCCAAATCAGGCGGGGACGCGGAAACGGCGCGGAAGTACACGGTCCAAAAGGGGGACAGCCTCGCCAAGATCGCCCGCGAAAACCATGTTTCGCTCCACAAGCTGCTCGAGCTGAACAAGCTGACGCGCAAGGAAGCCATCCATCCGGGGCAGGTGATCCTGATCCGATAGGCGGCGACCTTCAGTCAAGAGGGCAGCGCCTCAGGAAGAAAAACAGCTCTCGTTCGCGGGCCTTCATCTCCGCGGCTTTTTCGACGGCCGCCTCTTCGTGATCATATCCGAGAAGATGGAGAAGACCGTGGATCAGGAGAAACTCGATCTCATCCATGAGATCGAGTTGGCTTGCTAAGGCGTCGCGGGACGCCGTTTCCACGGAAATGACTATGTCTCCGAGGATCTGCGGATTGATACCGCCGAATTCCCCTTCCGCCATGGCGAAAGAGATGACGTTGGTCGGGCGGTCCCGGTTGAGATAGCGATTGTTTATTTCCCTGATCTTGTTGTCGTCGACCAGCAGGACGCAGACATCCCTTTCTTCGCAGCGAAGCTCTTTCAGGAGCCTTTTCAAGCTTCTGCGAATCCTTCTCACGTCAACGGGGAACAGCTTCTGGCGGTTTTCCAGTGAAACTGGCATATCGGGCAGGCCGCGACCCGAAAGATCCGGACGGGGTTTAAAACCGCACGTCCCGCTACGCTTCCGAACGGCCTCCGTTCCTCCTTTTCCGGCGGTCAAGATGATTGTAGGCGCGGATGATGTCCTGAACCAGGGGATGCCGGACCACGTCGAGCTCCGAGAAGTGGATGAAACGAATGCCCTCCGTCTTGCAGAGGAGCTCTTCCGCTTCGACGAGGCCGGATATCTTGTCTGGCGGCAGATCGATCTGCGTCACATCCCCCGTTATCACGGCCTTGGAGCCGTATCCGAGCCGCGTCAGGAACATCTTCATCTGCTCCGAGGTGGTGTTCTGGGCTTCATCGAGGATCACAAAGGAGTCGTTGAGCGTCCTGCCTCTCATAAAGGCCAGGGGGGCAACCTCGATCACCCCTTTTTGGATGAGGGCCGTCGCCCGGTCGAAGTCGATCATGTCAAAGAGGGCGTCGTAGAGGGGACGCAGGTAGGGATTGACCTTTTCCGAGAGATCCCCAGGAAGGAAGCCTAACTTTTCACCTGCCTCGACAGCGGGTCTCGCCAGAGAGATGCGGTTGACCTTCTTTTCCAGCAGCGCGGAAACGGCCATGGCCATGGCCAGATAGGTCTTCCCGGTTCCTGCAGGTCCGATGCCGAAAACCATGTCCGATTCCCTGATCGCATCGATGTAGAGTTTCTGCGCGATGCTCTTGGGGGTGATGATCCGCTTCTTAGAGGAGATGAAGACGGTGTCCAGGAATAGACGCTCCAGGTCCGCCGTAGCATCCTCAGCAAGGATACGATAAGCGTATTCGATGTCGGCGGGGGAAAGGGGATATCCCTTCCCTGTGATTTTATATAATTGCGCCAGCAGGCCCTTGGCGAGGGGCACTGAAAACCTGCTGCCGGCGATGGAAACAACATTACCCCGGACGCTCAGCTTGACCGTTGCAAGTCTTTCGATGAGCTTGATGTTCCGGTCATGCTCGCCGCAGAGATTGCGCAGGAGATCGTTGTCGGCAAAATCGATCCTGTCTGAGATCAGGGGGGTGTTATTTTGCTTCACGCAATAGCCGTCCTCTAAAGAAGTTATTTAAATTTAGCATGTTATCACGAACATTGCAAATCATTTCCGGTCGATTGTTTCTTCCGCCGACGGAGAATCGCCCTGGAGGAAGAGATGGGCGTATACCTTTGCATTGCCCACCATATCGGCGATCAGGCAGTATTCATTCGGCTGATGGGCCGTTTCCCGGAGTCGGGACCAGACAGCCGCCGGATAGCCGGCTTTGCGGAAGCAGGCGGCCACTGTTCCGCCGCCGATGCCCGCGAGCCGCGGTCGAATTCCGTATATTGCCTGGACGGCATCCCGGAGTGCCACCACCACCGGCGAATCCGGGGGAGTAGGCGGCGGGGCCTGTACCCTTTCGACGGGAGAGACCTCCACGGCGACGCCAAAACGCTCTTCGATCTCGTCGGCCAGGCGACGGACCGTTTCGAGGACCTTATCGAGCGGGTAGCAGGGGAGGACCCGGTAATCGGAGTAGAAGACGTCCTCTCCGGGGATGGTATTGATATTGGGGATATTGGCATCCTTGCGGGTAGGCTGAAAGGTGCTCTCCGGGGGGTCGAAGAGGGGATCAAGCAGGGCAAAAACCTCGTGTAGCCCCTGAAGTTTCACAACGAGATGAGATCCCGCCAGGAAGGCGTTTTTCCCCAGGGACGGCCTGCTGCCGTGGCATTGGCGGCCGGTCGTCTTGAAGCGGAGCCAGAGCATGCTTTTTTCCGAGATCTCGATGAAATCTCCCTCCTGATTGCCCGCGTCCGGGACGACGATAAGGTCCGTCTGCCGGAAGGGGTTGGCTTCCTGGGCGAGGAGATAGCCCAGGCCCTTCCGGCTGGACGTCTCTTCATCGGCCACAAAGGAAAGGCCGAGCGTATTTTCCGGAACAATCCCTTCCTCCAGGATGGCCCTGGCCGCAAAGAGGGAGGCGACGAGGTCCTGCTGGTTGTCCTCCATGCCACGGCCGAACAATTTCCCTTCGCTGACATAGCCTCGGTAGGGGTCTTCTCGCCAGAGGCTCAGTTCGCCGGGAGGAACTACATCCACGTGGGTCAGGACCCAGGCGGTCTTTTCGGTGTTCTTCCCCGGAATCCGCACGATCAGATTGGGGCGGACTCCCGAGGAGACCCGGTCGTCGGCTGCGTTGATCTCCTCGACATGGGGGAAGCCGGCCTCGCGAAGGTAAGACTTCAGGAAGGCGGCCTTCCGGTACTCGCCGTCGCCGCCGTTCTCAGGGGCAAGGGCGGGAATGGCGCAGAGCCCGATCTGCAGGCGAATCATCTCCTGTTCGTATGCCTCGATGCGACGGACAATCCTGTTGAAACAGTCCTGATCAATCATGGCCCCCCTCTATTTTGAGTACCCTGTCAAAACGCTTTGCAATGTCCCGGTAGACCGCCTCGTTGCCGATGATAAGAACGACCGCCCTTTCCGGGTCAAGATGAAGCCCGGCCGCTTTCCTTATCGCGTCAGCATTTACGTTGTCTATTTTACCGCGGCAGGAGGCGAGAAAATCATCGGGAAGGTCATTGTATTTCAACAGCAGCTGTTGGATCGCGATCTGATCCGCCGAGGTGAAGGAAAAGATGAAGCTGTTGATGATCGCCTTCTTGGCCATAGCCAGCTCCCCGGGCGGGACCGGTTTTGCCCCGACCTCTCTGATTATGCCCTGTATCAGCGAAATGACCTCAAGCACCGATTCCGGCTTCGTGAGGGCATAGGCGCCCAGCAGACCGTGTTCCTTTCTCGCCCGGTAAAAGCTGCCCGTACTGTAGGCCAGGCCGCGGTTTGTTCTGATTTCCTGAAAAAGTCGGGAGCGGAAGCCGCCGCTCCCGACGATAAAATCCAGAATCTCGAATGGATAGAACTGAACATCCCGTTTTGAAGGGGCAAGCCAGCCGAAAAGGCAGATCGCCTGGGGGATCTCCTTGGGCAGAAAGAAAATTCCTCCCGCACGGGGAAGGGGAGGAGGAGGGAGGGGAGGCGCCTTCATCTCCGTCGATTTCCAGGTTCCAAAGTAGCGGTTCAGGAGGATCTGGGCTTCCTCCCGGCCGATATCCCCGCTGACCGCTATCATGACGTTCTCCGGATTGTAAAATAGCTCGTGACAGCGGATCAGGTCCTCTCTTTGGAGGCGGGTGATGGATCCCCGGGAAGCGACGCTTCCCCACGGGCTGTCCTTGTATATGATCCGGCCGAATTCGCGGAAGGCGAGCTTCTGCGGATCATCGCCAATCCGCCGCAGCTCTTCTATTTTCAGGCCTTTTGCCAGGGTCAGTTTGTCCTGCTCGAAGGCGGGCTGCCTCAGGATTCGGGAAAAGAGTTCCAGCCCTTTTTCCAGATCATTCCTCAACAGGGAAAGGGAAAAGGTCCCGTAATCCCGATGGACGGATGTCTGCAGCAGTGCGGCCATCGATTCCAGGGTTTCATCGACGGCGTCCCCGGTCAGCCCGGCAATTCCCCCGGTCTCCATCATCGTTGCGGTCAGCTCCGCAAGACCCTCCTGGCCGGGGGGATCGTAGACGCTGCCGGTACGGATGACGGCCGTGATTTTCAGCAGGGGGAGTTCCCTGTCTTCAAGCAGATAGACGACCAGGCCATTAGCGAGGACAATCCGCTCTGCAAGGGGGGGATCAAAGGAAAGGGGGGCGTAACGGAGACGGTCCGGATCGGGCAGCGCCCGCGGCGCCGCAGCCCATGCTGACCCCGGAGAGATGAAATGCAGGCAGAGCAGAAAGGCGATGACAATTGACGATGTTCGGGGGGCTTCTTGCAACGGGAAAATCAAGTGCCGTAAGCGCGAAAAAATCGCTTCCGCGCAAAGGGTGACGAACTCGTAAAAAGTCGATTTTGGCCTTTTATTGTCATTCCCGCGAAAGCGGAAATCCGCTGACATTCGTAGGTTATGGACTCCTGCTTCCGCAGGAGCGACAGATTTTTGACAGTCGTCAGGGATGCTGATTCTCGAAACGTTTATTTTACAGGAGGTTGGCGGCATGACTCAATATTTCCTTATCAGTGTCCCGACTGTGCGGTTTTCACGCGTCAGGTAGGTTCGCGTGGCGTCAAGGACATCCTCCGGGGTCACCCTGTCGATCGTATCGACATAGTCCTGCAGGTAGCGAAAATCGCCCAGGATCGCCTCAAAATAGGAGAGCATTCCGGCAAGGCCGCTGTTGGAGTCGAGCCTTCTGATGAAATCGGCCCTGATCTGGTTCTTGGCTTTTGCCAATTCGGCGGGGGAAACAGGAGCCGTCTTTATCCTTTCCAATTCCAAATCCAACGCCTGCTCCAGTTCGCTGCACGTATGGGGGTGGCGGGGTTTTGCGAAAATCGCGAATTGATTCGGAAAGCGCGACCCCGGCAGGCCGTTCGCGGCCTGGATGCTCTCCGCAAGCCGTTTTTCCGCGACGATGGTTTTATAAAGCCTCGCCGTCCTCCCGCCGGCGAGAATGGATTCCAGTATGTCGAATACATGATCGACATAGGCGGGCGGGGGCGGTTTGTGATATCCGAGGATCATCTGCGGTTCCGCATCAAAGAGAACCTCTATCCTCCTTTCCCCGGACTGCGGCGGTTCCTCGGTGACAGGGGCCAGAGGGAGTTTTCGCGCGGGGATCCACCCGAAGTATTTCTCGACGATCCTCAGGGCCGCGGACGGTCGTATGTCTCCGACAATGGCGATTACCGTGTTGTTTGGCGCGTGCGTGTCCCTGAAGAACTGCTTCATATAGGCCATATCGAGGAAAGCCATGTCCGAAGGCCACCCCAGCACCGGTCTCCGGTAGGGATGGGCGATAAATGCCGCGGAAAGGTAGGATTCGAAGAGTTTCCCGCCCGGGTCAGATTCGGAACGCTGCCGCCTTTCCTCCCTGACCACATCCCGTTCGGTATAAAACTCGCGGAATACGGGATTGACCATGCGGTCGGATTCGATTCTGGCCCAGAGCTCGATCCGGTTCGCCGGGATGCTGACCTTGTAGGTTATAAGGTCATGCCCGGTAGAGGCGTTGAGGTTCACCGCCCCGTTTTCAGTATAGAGCCGGTCGATTTCGTTGGATACCATCAACCGCTGATGGGATTTCTGGAGTTCAGCCAATTCCCGCGCCAGGCGGGCGATAATCGCCTGGTCAGCCGCCTTTCCTCTCATTTTTTCCCGGTCCAGAACGGTCCCCACCGCTTCGATCCTGCCCAGGATCTTTTCCTCTTTCCGGAAATCTCTGGTCCCGATGGTTTTCGTTCCCTTGAAAAGCATATGCTCTAACAGGTGCGCCGTTCCGGTTTTCCCGGCTGCCTCATCTGCCGCTCCGGCACGATAGCGGATATAGATGGAAACGGTGGGACTGAGACGGCGCTCGACCATCAACAGCCGAAGACCGTTCTTAAGACTGAAGGTGTGGACCCGTTTTCCCAGATCGGAGGAGAACAGGGGGGAGGGGAGAAGAAATAACAATATCATGGCCATAAAAAGGTAGGATGGAATGGCTTTACCTTTCATGATCGGCCTTCCGGGGTCTCAAGCAGGCGTGGATTTTAAAAGCGGGATAGATAATGCCGACGAGGCTCACCAGAATCATGAAGCTTGCGGAGAAGAAATACATGATGAATTCAAGAGGGTTGTTGAGATTAAAGGCGCCGATGAGGGTCTCTATGCCGAATATGAGAAAAAAAACTGACAAAACGCCAAGCAAGATGTTTTTCCCCCACCAAATGTAAGAACCCATGAACTTTATCTCCTCCAGGCGGTTTATATTAACTGCTTCGGCGCCGGGGAGCAAGAAAAATAAGCGGAAATATCCCTGTCCGCAGGGATCCTCGTCATCAATTTCAGTGACTGGTACATGTCATAGGTCAACCGATCATTCCGGCAGGGAAGCAGGGAATTGTTCTGGAAAAGAGGCTCCTCGGCTATAGGATAGGGCGAAGAAGCGACCGCTTCCGCCCACAGGCCCGTTCCCGGTATGGGTGAATATTCGGCAAGGATCGGCCGCGCCCCAAAGGATTGGACGAAACGGACGCTTTCTTTCACCTCTTCCGCGGTTTGTCCGGGCAGTCCGCAAAGAAGATAGATCCCGATCTCGCGATCCTGATAACCGGCGCGCTTCAGACAGGCGATGGCTTCCGCAAGCTCTTCGTTTGAGACCTTGCCGCCTGTCGCGGCCTGCCGGGCGACGTCCGACGTTTCGAAACCAAAACGCAGGGTCTTGAACCCCGCCTGGAACATGAGCGAAGCGAGCTCCGGCGAGATGTTGCGCAGATGAAGGCCGTTCGGGCAATGAAACTGGATCGGCAATTTCCTGCGGACAATCTCTCTGAGAAGAGGAATCGCCAGTTCCGCGGGATCGACGAGAAGGGCGTCGTCGTAAAATGAAAAATTCCTTACTCCAAGACGTTGCTGCCAGAACTCGATTTCATCGGCAATCCGGATCGGATCACGCCTGCGAAACCGGTCGTTGAGAAGATGGGAGGCGCAGTAGCTGCAACGGTAGGGACAGCCTCGCGAAGTCAGCACCGGAATTTGCTCGCGTTGAAGGATGAGATCGAACGCAGGGTAGGGGTGCGAATCAAGATCAGCGTCGGGAATAAAGGGCATGTCCCGGTTGTAGAGGTCCTTAAACAGAGGCGGAAGGGACGTCTCCGCGGGCCCCGCCAGACAGAAATCCGCCCCCGATCCCAAGGCGTGCTGCGGGCAGAGGGTGACGTAATTTCCGCCCAGAACGACCGGCGCACCGGGAAATGCAGTCCGGACAAGCTCTATGGCGGCCCAAACGCCTGGATACCAGTACGTCATCATGGATGTGACCATCACGAGGTCCGGCCTGGACATAGAATTGAGAGACCTGAGGAATATCTCCGGCGTTATGCCGTATCGGTTGTAATTTCGGGGAAAGCCCTTAAGGACTTCTGGTTTGGGAATCCGCGCCTTCGCGTACGATCCCGCGCCGGACTGTTTTCTTTTCGGCAGTCGGAGAGGACCTGTCCCCGCGGACATGTCCGGATGGCACGGATCGAGACAATCCAAAAAAAAGACGTCCGCCCCATTCCGCCTGAGAAAAGAAGCTATATAGAGGAGTCCCAGCGGCATATTCCATAAATCATAGGCCGCAAAGTCATATATCCAGGGGTTGATGAGGAGTATTTTTAGCTTCATGAACTGCTCAATAACACAAATTTCCCGCCCAGACAATTTCTGCACGGGCCAGTAATTGACGGACCGGCAAGAAGTCGTAAACGTCATGATCATATGCTGATGCGAATGATCATCATGTATTGTCCAATGCTATGCAATTTTTAAAGGATTTATAAATTATTCAAGTTGTCCAATTGTTTAATTGGACATTATAATTAGACGGTATAAAAAATCTCTTGACTTTTTTGTTTATACTGTATAAACAAAAATCGCCCCATGTGCCGCTATCATAAATAAGAAGCTGCGAATGATATAATTTCGAGGAAGGGCAACCATGTGAAAGTTCATATATTGTGCGTTCTTGAAGATTTCTACGGGGTTTAGCCCGAGTCAAAGCAAAGGGGTCGAAAAGACAAAATCGGCAATTATTCAAAGTTCTCATGTTATTCTTTTATTGGACTGTATAATACTGAGGAGTCAGGGAGGCGATTATGGTTGAGCTCGAAAAGACAAAAAACGATTTGATCAGCAGCATCGACATCCTCGACAGAACCGGTCTGTCCAGGGCCACATTGAACAATTACATCAAAATGGGAATGCTTCCCCGCCCGCTTGTCCGCAAGCCCGAGACGTCTTCAAGCAAGGCTAAGCAGATAGGCTACTTCCCCCCTTCAGTATTGGACGACATTCGCAGAATTAGACAGTATAAAGAGGAGGGGTTCTCTATGGACGAGATATGCGATCACCTGCGGTCGGAATCCGCTCGTCCTTCCAAAGATGCTGCTGCCGATGAGAGGGACAGCCACGCCGGGCCAATACCGGATGGTGAGCGCAGGACGGATCAGGAAACAAGCGAGAAAACGAGAGAAGTAATGATGTCGGTGCGAGCTAACGAAGTAAAACTGACGGTCAACGATCTCCAATGTCCCGCCTATCTGATCAATAACAATTTTGAGATTGACTGGATCAATGCAGAGGCCGAGGAAATGATCTTCGGGCAAAGCGTGCAATCGATAAAATTAGCCGAAGGCAGGAATATATTCAGACTGTTTATCGGCATAGGGCTCAGCCAGTCGGTCGAGTCCCGTCATCCGATCATTGATTTCCATATTGCGTTGTTTAAGCAGAAATCCCCTAAAGAAGAGCTGGAGAAACTCTATCAGGGGATCACAAAAAGGGATGTCCAAATCCTCTCGGATATCTATGACATGATTGATCCCGCTTCCCCGGCGATTGTTCCCGAGACCTACTTGAACCTCAATTTCCACCTTGATTCCGATGTCGTTTATCGGGTGAACCACATCAAGTTCCGGGAAGGGATTTTATGCGTCTATCTGCCGGCGGACACGATGATGCAGGGGGTGGTCGAGCTGCTGTCCAGGAGAGGCAGAATCATTCAGGATCTACTCAAACAACGCATGCCGACGCTGGTTTCCTTCACCGTTCTGGTCGCGGATCTTCAGGACTCGGTCCGGATTTGCGCCGAGCTCCCTCCCGATGAATACTTCCAGCTGGTCAATCAGATATGGAAGTGCATGGAGGCTTCTTTCAAGAAGTATTACGGAACATACGGAAAACATACCGGCGACGGCATGGTCTACTATTTCCTCAAGGACCGCGATTCCAATTATTTGATGAATGCCGTCCACTGTGCCCTCGAATTAAGGGAAAGCATGAAAATATTGAGCAATGAATGGAAAATAACCAAAGGCTGGTTTAACGATCTTTATCTGAACGTCGGGATCAACGAGGGACAGGAATATTTCGGGACGATCCCCGCCTCGCCTTCGATTGAATTTACCGCACTGGGCGATTCGGTAAACCATGCGGGCCGACTGTCCGACTTTGCGCGTTACGGTTCGGTTTGGACGACAAAGAACCTCATGACCAGATTAAGCGATGAGGAAAGAAAAACAATCCGCTACGGGATCCGAAAGAAGGAACAGGACCGTGAGGTCATGATCGACAATATCTTTTCCCGGGTGGTCGATCTGATGCCGGACAGTCCAAAATTCAGCAAATACATGGATATTGCGACGTTGGCTGTAACCGAGATACGCGGCATCCGTTGACTGATCACAGCGCGCCGCTCCTCCTTCCTTCCTGGAACCCGTCCCGCCCGGTGGGCAAGATCAAATGCGCCTCCGGCCCGCCGGGAGATTTTACGGCGCCGCCCCTGATCCTTGACTGACTTTTTACGAGAGCCCCTGCCCCTGCAAGTAGGTCAACCTCATTGCCTAAATTCCCAATGGGCCTGTCGGGATGATTTATCCTGGAGAAAAGACTTGAAGCAAACGGCGTTTGTTGTTAACATTCCCGCGCTCTTGGGGTATATGTTATGCGATCGGTAGTGCAGAGGGTTGATAGAGCAGAGGTCCGCATCGGCGGCAGGCGCCTCTCAGGCATCGAAAGGGGCGTCCTTGTATTTCTCGGGATCGAACACGGGGATCGAGAAAGCGACGCCGACTACCTGTCCGACAAGATCATGAATCTAAGGATCTTTGAGGATGAGGAAGGAAAGATGAATCTTTCCCTTCTCGACATACGCGGCGCGATGCTCGTTATTTCGCAATTCACGCTGCTGGCCGATTGCCGGAAAGGCAGAAGACCTTCTTTCACGGGAGCGGAAAATCCGGATGCCGCGCAAAAGATTTACGATTATTTCCTCAGACGTGCAAAGGAGAGAGTCGCTCAGGTGGCCCAGGGGGAATTTCAGGCCATGATGGCGGTCGAACTTGTCAATAACGGGCCGGTCACGATGCTTCTGGACAGCCGGAGAGACTTTTAATGGATCGGATTAAAGCATCGTATTATAGCATCGTAATGGAAAAAGAAATCGTAAATGGAGGCCACTATGTTAGATGACCGTGTCGCGGAAGCGTTGACTTTTGACGACCTGCTTTTAATTCCGGCGGAATCAAGCGTCTTGCCGAGGGATGTGGACACCTCTACGCTGCTGACAAGAAATATCAGCCTCAAAGTCCCCATAATCAGTGCGGCGATGGATACGGTGACCGAATCCCGGACGGCCATCTGCCTGGCCCAGGAAGGCGGTTTGGGGATCATCCATCGGAACATGAGCATAGAGAGACAGGCAATTGAAGTCGATAAGGTCAAGAAGTCGGAAAGCGGGATGATCGTTGATCCCATCACGATCGAGCCGGAACAGAAGGTGTACGAAGCGCTTGAACTGATGAACCGTTACCGGATATCGGGCGTGCCTGTGGTCAGGAACAAGAAGCTGGTCGGCATCCTGACCAACCGCGACCTCCGCTTTGAAACCGATCTCGAGCAGCCGGTGGCCGATGTGATGACCCATGAAAACCTGATCACGGTCTCTTCCACGCAAATCTCCCTTGAAGATTCGAAAAAGCTTCTCCACAAGCACCGGATCGAAAAGCTCCTCGTCGTGGACGAAAACTACAATCTTACCGGATTGATCACGATCAAGGACATCGAGAAGATAAAGAAATACCCCTATGCCAGCAAGGATTCCATGGGGAGGCTCAGAGTGGGGGCCGCAATTGGAGTCGTTGACCGGGAGGCAAGGATAGACGCCCTGCTGGCGGCCGGCGCTGATGTGATAGTTATCGACACGTCGCATGGACATTCCTCAGGGGTGCTGGACGCCGTGCGCGCCACGAAGGCCAATTTCCCCAAATGCGAACTGATCGCTGGAAATGTGGCGACGGCGGAAGGGGCCAAGGCCCTGATCGATGCAGGGGTCGACGCAGTCAAGGTCGGCGTCGGACCGGGATCCATCTGCACGACGAGAATCATCGCCGGCGTCGGCGTGCCGCAGATGAACGCGATCCGCGATGCGTACAAGGTAGGGCAGAAACATAACATTCCGATCGTTGCCGACGGCGGGATCAAGTATTCGGGCGATATCGTCAAGGCCCTGGCAGCCGGCGCCCATACGGTCATGATCGGCGGGCTTTTTGCGGGAACGGAAGAGAGTCCCGGGGAAACCATCCTCTTCCAGGGGAGATCGTACAAGGTATATCGCGGGATGGGATCGCTGGAGGCCATGAAGATGGGCAGCAAAGACCGTTATTATCAGGATGACATGGAAAGCAACCTGAAACTGGTCCCGGAAGGCATTGAAGGACGGGTGCCCTACCGGGGGTCTCTGTCGGCCAGCATTCATCAGTTGCTCGGCGGTCTCAAGGCGGGCATGGGCTATGTCGGCTGCAGAACGACGGCCGAGCTGAGAGAAAAGTCGCGATTCATCAGGATTACCTCGGCAGGACTGAGGGAAAGTCATGTGCACGACGTCATCATAACCAAGGAAGCGCCCAACTACTGGCTGGATTAGATTATGAAACACGCCGATTTTGTTCATCTTCACGTTCACACCCCGTACAGTCTCCTTGACGGCACCATCCGTCTCGACGATCTCTTCCGGAAGGCAAAGGAATATCAGATGCCGGCCGTGGCGATGACCGATCACGGCAATCTGTACGGGACGATCGATTTTTATAAACAGGCCTATAAATACGGGATCAAGCCGATTATCGGCTGCGAAATGTATGTCGCCCCCAAGAGCCGTTTTGACAAGGCGGGACACGGAATCGGCGAGACGGCAAATCACCTCGTGGTTCTTGCCCGCAACATGCAGGGCTACAGGAATCTCATGAGATTGTCGACTGCGGGTTTTCTGGAGGGGTTCTATTACCGGCCGCGCGTTGACAAGGAAATTCTGGCCCGGCATCATGAAGGACTGATCGGAATGAGCGCCTGTCTTCACGGCGAAATTTCCGGTCATCTTCTCCGGGGCAATTCCGCAGAAGCTGTCCGAATTGCGAATCAATACAGGGAGATTTTTGGAGAGGGAAATTTCTTCATTGAAATCATGGAAAACGGCTTGCCCGAACAGAAGACGGTCAATCAAGGTTTGATCGAGCTTGGCCGCCGGCACGGCTTCAAGCTGGTTGCGACCAACGATTGCCATTACCTCGCTCAGGAGGACGCCGAGGCCCATGAGGTCTTGCTCTGCATTCAGACCGGAAAAACAATGGAGGATTCCGAGAGGATGAGATTCGGGACCGATCAATTTTATTTCCGCTCTCCCGAAGAGATGAAACGCCTGTTTTCCCATTGCCCGGAGGCCATCGAAAATACGATCGTCATTGCGGAAAGGTGCAACCTGGCCTTTGAGTTCGGCAGCATCCTCCTGCCCCACTTCGAGATCAACCCCGATGAGACACTCGATGAGCGTCTCGAAAGGGAGGCGACGGAGGGGCTTGCGGTCCTCCTGCCGAAGATCCTCAACGGCGGGAACGGCGACCTTCGGGAACAGTACTTCAAGCGGCTCCGGCACGAACTGGAAATCATCCGCTCCATGGGTTTTGCCGGATACTTTCTGATCGTTGCGGACTTCATCAATTACGCCAAGAGAGAAAACATCCCGGTGGGGCCGGGAAGGGGTTCTGCCGCCGGCAGTCTGGTCGCTTATGCCACCGGGATCACCAATATCGACCCCATCCATTATAATCTCTTTTTTGAAAGATTCCTCAATCCCGACCGGATCAGCATGCCGGACATCGACACCGACTTCTGCCCGGAAGGGAGGGACAAGATCATCCGCTATGTGACGGAAAAATACGGGAGCGACAAGGTATCCCAGATCATTACCTTCGGGAAGATGCAGGCGAGGGCCGTCATCCGCGACGTGGGGCGGGCGCTGAACATATCCTACGGAGAGGTGGATCGCATCGCCAAGATGATCCCCAACGTGCTCAACATCAAGCTGGACGACGCCATCAACCGGGAACCCCGGCTTCAGGACGAACAGAAGAACAATCCGCGGATCAAAAAGCTCCTCGACATGTCCCGCGCGCTGGAAGGCCTGAACCGTCATTCCTCGACGCATGCGGCGGGCGTCGTGATCTCCGATTTGCCGCTGGTGGAGAGGATCCCGCTTTGCCGGAGCCCGAAGGATGATGTCGTCACACAATTTTCCATGAACGACATCCAGGACGTCGGGCTGACGAAATTCGATTTTCTCGGCCTGAAGACCCTGACCGTCATCAAGAATACCCTTCGCTTCGTCCGGGAAGGGCGGGGGATCGAGGTGGATTTCGATTCCCTCCCCCTCGACGACCGGCCGACCTACGAATTGCTCATGCGGGGCGACACCGACGGGATCTTCCAACTGGAAAGTTCCGGCATGAAAGATACCCTGGTGCGGATGAAGCCGGATTGCATCGAGGATGTCATCGCCCTGATTGCCCTTTATCGCCCCGGTCCTATGGAGAATATCCCCGAATTCATCTCGAGAAAGCAGGGCAAGACAAAGATCGTCTATGAAGTCCCCGAACTGGAGGCGATCCTGAAGGAGACCTACGGGATCATCGTCTATCAGGAACAGGTCATGCAGATCGCCGTGGCCATCGGCAACTATACCATGTCCGAAGCCGACACCCTCCGCAAGGTTATGAGCAAGAAGAAATCCGAGGAGATGGAGAGAAAGGAGAAGCCAAAGTTTCTGGAAGGGGCGCGGAAAAAGAAGATCCCCGAGGCCAAGGCCGCAAGGATCTGGGAACATATGGAAACCTTCGGAAAATACGGTTTCAACAAATCCCACAGCACCGCCTACGCGATCATCTCCTACCAGACGGCCTATCTGAAGGCCCATTATCCGGCGGAATTCATGGCCGCGCTGCTGACCAGCGAAAAGGACAACCGAGACAAGATCATCAGCCACATCACCAGTTGCCGGGAGATGGGGATCAATGTCCTTCCGCCCGACATCAATGAATCTATGAGTGATTTCAGTGTGGTGGGCGAGCACATCCGCTTCGGACTGGCGGCGGTCAAGAATGTGGGCGTCGGCGCGATCGAGTCGATCATCTCGGTCCGGGAGACGGGGGGACGGTTCGGTTCCCTTTGGGATTTCTGCGATCGCGTAGATCAGCGGAAGGTCAACAAGAGGGTGATTGAAAGCCTGATCAAGTGCGGTGCGTTCGATTCTACGGGAAGCAGGCGGCGGCAGCTGATGGCCCGTTTCGAGGAAATCATGGACCAGGCCCAGAAGCGCCAGCGGGAGCGGTCCAGCGGCCAGGTCAACTTCCTTGAACAGTTCGCGGTCCGTGACGACAAGCCGCGCTCGGAGGCGAGCGGTCCGTTTCTCCCCGATCTGCCCGAATGGGATCACAAGGAGTTATTGGCGAACGAGAAGGAGACCATCGGCTTTTATATCACCGGCCACCCCCTTTCTCGGTTTTCCGAGCGTCTGGGGATGATCGTAAATGCCGATTCCTCAACGATTTCGAGGAAATCCGATCGCGAAACGGTCGTGGTGGCAGGAGTTGTGAGCAGTATCCGTAACGTGACGACCAAACGGAAAGAGACCATGGCCTACGTTACGCTCGAGGATCTCAAAGGGTCGGTCTCCGTCATCTTTTTTGCGGATGTATACCGGTCGGCGCACGATCTTCTGCACGGCGACGAGCCGCTGCTGATCAAGGGAACTCTCGATATCGCGGAGGACAGCGTAAAGGTCATCGCTGCGGAGGCGACTCTGCTGGCGTCTGCTGCGGAAAAGCCCTATCATACGGCTTATTTTACCGTTGACGTGAAGAAATCGTCGGCGGAGGATATCGAACTTCTGCAGAGGAGCCTGAAGCGGTTCCCGGGGAAGCAGGACGGATTCATCAGGCTGTTGGAGGAGAGGTGCGAAACGGTCATCTACCTGGGAGAGGATATGAAACTCGACCTTTCCCTGCCGTTGAAAAGGGAGGCGGAACGCATCCTCGGCAACGGAGCGGCCCAATTCATGTGAAGCGGGGCCTGTTTTGCTCATATGGGACGTAATCCGGCAAAGTATTACGAGAGAACCGGCAGATAGAAATAGTTAAAATGACTTCAGGCCTATGCAAAAACATCCAGCTTAGTTTACATAACATATCTTATGCGACAATTATCCCACGCCCGGCTACAGGCCCTCATCGGCCAGCTTTTTTATCAACTGCATCTGTTTGTCCGTGATCTTGCGTGGGACTTCAATGCTGATCTTTACGTACTGGTCCCCTTTTCCCGCCCCTGCGCCTTTCAATGCGGGGACGCCGTAGCCCTTCATCCGGATCCTGGTGTTGTTCTGGGTCCCGGGGGGAATTTTGATCCTCTTGACGGCGCCGTCCAAGGTCGAAACGTCGATGCTGGTTCCCAGTGCGGCCTGGGTGAACGAGATGGATTTCTCGATGAAGATGTCGTTTCCTTCCCTGGCAAAGACCGGATGGGGCTGAACGTTGATGTTCAGATAGAGATCGCCTGCCGGCCCCCCCTGGATCCCCGGGTTTCCCTTGCCTGAGAGCCGAAGTTTTTTTCCCGTATTGATCCCGGCGGGGATCTTGACGCTTATCTCATCGACCTTTCCCTCGCGCTGGAGCGCCAGTTTCTTTTCCGCCCCGAATACCGACTCCTCCAGGGCAAGGGAAAGATTGTAGTGCAGGTCCTCCCCCTTCTGAGGAGCCGCCTGGTAGTACTCCGGCCGCCTCTGACCGAAGAGGTCCGCGAAGGGATCGCCGCTGCGGAAGGTGAAGGTTCCACGTCTTCCGGCGCCCCGAAACAGCCGTTCGTCGCCTTCCGCGCCGCCGAGTCCGAGATCGCGGAAGATCTGGCTGAAGTCGAAGTTTCGGAAGATGTCCTCCTGGCTGAAGCGCTGGCTGAACTGATCCGATCCGAAGCTGTCGTACTGCTTTCGCTTCTCCGGATCGCTCAGAACGGCATACGCTTCGCTGATCTTTTTAAACTTCTCTTCCGCTTCCCGGTTGTTGGGATTGCGGTCGGGATGATACTTGAGGGCCAGTTTCCGGTAGGCCTTCTTGATGTCTTCCTGACCGGCGCCCTTTTCCACCCCGAGTATCCGATAATAATCCTCTGCCATAAAGCTCTCGTAAAAAGTCTTAGAGGTAAATTCAGTGATACCTTGAGACCTTTGAATTTATGCCATCCCAGTCATTGCGAGGCGCACAGCGCCGAAGCAATCTCATGAATGATCGAATGCTCATGGGATGGCTTCGCTTCGCTCGCAATGACTCTGGCGTATTTTTTCAAAGCTCTCACCTTATGCACCGGATGCGATTTGTCAACTGCGGCTTCCTCAGACGGCCCTTCCCAGATGGAAGGCTTTCAGATTCGCCTCAAGAAGTTTCGGGGAAAAGGCCTTCCGCAACGCCGCCTCCCATATTGCGAGCGGCAGCGACAGACACGAGGATAGAGCGCCCAGAAGGACCGTGTTGACGGCCCGGAAATTTCCGGCCTGCGCGGCGAGCGTCGGCGCGTCGACCACCTTGACCGTGCCGAACATCTGCCGCACGGACTCGATCGCATCCTCGGGATAGGCCGCATCGCCGAGATTGACGGCCGGCGGATAGAGCTCTTCCGTGTTGATGATGATCGTTCCTTCCGGCTTGATAAAGTCCAGATAGCGCAGCGTCTCCATCTTTTCAAAAGAAACGAGTACATCCACATCGTTTTTCCGGGCAATCGGCGAATATACTTTCTTGCCGTAACGAACATGGCTGGTGACGCAGCCCCCCCTCTGTGCCATCCCGTGCACTTCGCTTTTCTTCACATCGAGGCCGGCAGTCATGATAGCCCGGCAGAGGATGTCGCTGGCAAGGATTATCCCCTGCCCGCCTACGCCGGCGATCAGTATTCCCCTGGTATCCATGGGTCTATTTTACCTCCGTAATCGCGCCGAATTTGCACAGCTGACGGCAGAGGCCGCAGCCGTTGCAGCGATTCCGATCAATGACGGCGATCCCCTGTCGTTTTTTTCCTTTTTTCCCTCCCCGGTCCTCCCCTGCAGCGGCGACGGTTGTTTTCCAGGAGATGGGAGGACAGCCAAGCCTGAGGCAAACCCGGCATCCGGTGCACTTCTCAGGATCGACCCGAAGCGGTTTTTCCGGCGCAGATTTCTCTCTCTTGAAAAGGACGCAGGCGCGTCTGGCGATCACTACGGAGGGGCCCGGTTTGGCCAGCTCCTCTTTTAGAACCGCTCCGGTCGTCTTCAGATCGTGAGGATCGACCAGGCGGACGCTTTCAATCCCCAACGCCCGGACCAGCTCCGGCAGATCCACTCCCATCGCCTTTTCTCCCTGGAGGGTGAAACCGGTCGCGGGATGTTCCTGGAGCCCGGTCATGGCCGTGGTCAGGTTGTCGCAGATGACGATGACGGCGTCGCTGCGGTTGTACGCCATATTGAGCAGGGGCGTGATCCCCGAGTGGAGAAAGGTTGAATCGCC
The DNA here is from genome assembly GCA_018827585.1 of Pseudomonadota bacterium. Taxonomy (GTDB): domain Bacteria; phylum Desulfobacterota; class Syntrophia; order Syntrophales; family UBA5619; genus JAKAFS01. Next base: position 20,089 of record JAHJXP010000220.1, read on the forward strand.
GATGACGCCGACCACCTTTCCCTTCCCCTTCTTTCCGAGGGCCTTGCTCATCCCGTGGGCCATGCCGACGCTTGCCCCCATGCAGATGCAGGAATGAATACCTTCCAGCGGTTTCATGTAGGCAAGGGTGTAGCAGCCGATGTCCCCGGAAACGAACGCCTTCAAGCGGCCGAGAACGTAGAAGATCCCTCGGTGAGGGCAGCCGGGACAGAGATTGGGCGGACGCGGCGGGAGCGGGCGGGCGGAGAGAGTTCGTAAATCCTCGCGGCAACCTGTGATCGCCCGGTGAACGATATCCGGATTGAACTCGTTCGTGTAGGGGAAAACGGCCTTGCCGGTCGCCTCGATCCCCAGGGCGCGGACCTGTTCCTCGATGAACGGATCCAGTTCTTCCAGGACGTACAGTTTCTTGACCCGCGAGGCAAACTTCCGGATCAGGCCGACAGGCAGGGGGTGGACCATCCCCAGTTTCAGGTATGAATAGTTCCGAAAGACATCTTTTGCGTAATTGTAGGGCATCCCCGAGGTGATGATGCCGATCTCCGGATCATTGATCTCCATGCGATTTTCCGGGAAGCCCTCCGCGAACTCCTCCAGCCGGCGCATCCGTTTTTCGACCTCCACCCGGCGCTTGCGGGCGTTGCTCGGGACCATGACATATTTCTCCGCGTCGAAACAGAGCGCCGTGCGGTCTTCCACAGGTTGCGGCGTCTCGAGGGTCACGACGGATTTTGAATGGGAGACGCGGGTCGTGGAGCGGAGAAAGACCGGGGTGTCGAACCTTTTGCTGATGGCGAAAGCGAGCTTGATAAATTCCTTTGCTTCCTGGCTGTCGGATGGTTCCAGCATCGGGATCTTCGCGAATTTCGCATAGTTGCGATTGTCCTGCTCGTTCTGGGAACTGTGCAGAGAAGGGTCGTCCGCGCTGATGACGACCAGGGCGCCGCTGATCCCGGTATAGCTTACCGTAAACAGAGGGTCCGCGGCCACATTGACCCCCACATGTTTCATGACCACCATCGCCTTCGCGCCCGCGAGCGCGGCGCCGATTCCGACCTCCAGCGCGACCTTTTCATTGGGCGCCCACTCCGCATAAACGCCGGCGTAAGTCGCAAACGCCTCCATGATTTCCGTACTCGGGGTGCCGGGATAGCCGGCGGCAAACCGGGCCCCGCATTCATAAGCCCCCCGGGCTATTGCCTCGTTTCCAGACAACAGTTCTTTCACAAAACGCCCTTTCTTTTTAGTTTACTACCACCGAGTAAGCTCGGTGGCTTATGTGTTGTAGGTTTTCCGGCATAAAATTTAAAATAATTCCCCGACGCTTTAGGTGGGGAGAAGAGAGAGTTTCCTTTTCAGATAAAACGACAGCAGGGGATCCGTTGTCTTCTCCAGCGCCTTGCGGTAAAATTCAGCGGCTTTTTCAGGATTATTCATTGCCTCATGGACCCGTGCGATGCTGCGGCAGTTGAGCGCCTCAAACAAGGAAGCTGTTGTTGTTTTCATCGCATTATCATAAGAATCCAGGGCTTTATTAAAGTCTTTCTTTGCTTCGTGGCAGGCCCCCAGGCCGTTGTGGGCCAGGGTAACGAGATCACTATCCTTCCCCGCCCTGTCCAGAAAGTCCCGATAAGCCTTGATTGCTGCGTCAATCTCCTGACGGCCGAAAAAAAGATTTCCGAGCCTGTAGTTGGCCGTGATCGCCGCCCGGCTTCGCGGGTACCTGACGATGAGGTCCTGATACCCCTTGATGGCCTCCGCATCGCCCGCGGGGGAACCGGCCTTCATGGCGCTTTCCAAAACCCGGGCATAGGTTTTGTCAGCGCTTGTTTCATAGTGGAGCCGGTAAAGGGTCCAGCCGCCGGCAATCACAACCATCAGGATTAATAATCCCGCCCCGGCCAAGATGCGGGTCTTGTTTTGCTCTGCAAATACCCGGAGTTTGTAAAACAGCAGTTGCAGCTTATCCGGCTCTGTGAGTTCCTTCTTGTCGATCTTTGCCGCCATTGGTTTACCTCTGCTCCATAGATTTGCTGATATTTTGACGGATCTTAGCCGCCGTTTCCGCCGGGATGCGGAGGATCTTCCCGTTCCTGTCGGTACAGGCGTGAACCGTGTATCCTTCCGCAAGGAGATTGCACCGGTTTTCGTCCCAGATGCGATAGGTGAATTTCATGCTCGCCCGCTTTAAGTAGTCGATGTCCGTTTCCAGCAGGACGATATCGTCGTAACGCGCCGGAAAATGATAGTGGCAGTACGCCTGCGTGAGGGGGAGGTTGAAACCCTCCATCCCCTTGTAAAGGATCCCCACCTCCCGCAGGAGTTCGGTGCGTCCGATCTCGAACCAGCGGATATAATTGGTATGATAGACAATACCCAGGGCATCGGTGTCCGCATAGATGACCCTGATCTTAACGGGGGTTCTTTTCAAGGAAGCCCCTCCAGTTTCCGATGAAAGTCTCCAGGAAGAGATATCCCGGGGAAATGATGTTCCCCGCCAAACTCGCTTCCCTTTCCCCGAAGGCGAGCCCTCTGGTCTGGTTTTCCCCGGCCGAAGACGACAGGACGGCAAAGGGACTGGGGTCCCCCGTGTGCGTTTTCAGGCTGAGCGGCGTGGGATGATCGCTCAAAACGACCACCCGGAAGTCCCCGAGGGCCTCTATGCCTTCCAGGACGGTCCCGACGACCTTTTCGTCGAAATCCTCGATGGCCTTTATCTTTCCTTCGACATTTCCCTGATGGCCCATCTCGTCGGGGGCCTCGACATGGACAAAAACCAGATCGAGCTCCTTCAGGGCGGAAAGGGCCTTCTGAGCCTTGCCGCGATAGTTGGTGTCCGTGTATCCGGTGGCCCCCTCGACACGAAGGATGTCCAGTCCGGCGTAGATGCCGATGCCGTTGAGGAGATCCACGGCCGAGATCATTGCGCCGCGGAGGCGATGCTTCTCCGTAAGCCTTTGCAGGCGCGGCGCCCTTCCCTGTCCCCAGAGCCAGATGGAGGTCGCTTGTTTGAGGCCTCTGTCCCTCCTTTCCCGGTTGACCGGATGGTCGGCGAGGACCTCGCGGGAGAGCCGCATGAGACGGTTGATCTCCCCGGCCCCCGCGCCCTGCGGAAGATACGGGCCGACGGGCTTGCCCGTTATGTCATGGGGCGGCGTCACCGCCAGGTCCACTTCTCCCCCCTTCCAGACCAGCAGATGGCGATAGCCGACCCCGGGGTGAAAGCGGAATGTTTCCGATCCGATCTTTTTATCGAGATCGCAGATGATCCTTTTTGCCTCGGCGGACGAGATATGACCGGCCGTAAAGTCGTCCATATCCGGATCGGCGCCGTTGCCGAGCGTCACGAGATTACAGCGGAAAGCGACATCCTCCGGCATAAGGGCGATCCCCATATTGGCGGCCTCCAAAGGGCCCCTTCCCGTGTAGCAGACGCGGGGATCATAACCGAGAACCGCGAGGTTGGCCACGTCGCTTCCGGGCTGGAGGCCCTGGGGAATGGTGTCGATCCGGCCCAGCGTCCCCTGGCCGGCCATCCGGTCCATATGGGGGGTCCGCGCATACTCCAGGGGGGTCTTCCCGTCAAGGAGCGCAAGCGGATAATCGGCCATCCCGTCGCCAAGCAAGATCACATATTTCATCGAATCTGTTCCCCTCCCGCACGTGTTTATTACGGCGCCCTCAGAGTTTGTCATCCTCGCAAATAATTCCTAAAAGTCCCGAAAATGGGACGGCTTCGTAAAAAGGCCGCAGGCAAGGCGCGCGAATCCTGAGGAATGAGGCGTACTTTGACGTACGCCGCAATGACGAAGGATGAAGCGCAACGCAGCATCCGGACTTTTTACGAAGCCGTCCCATTTTCGGGACTTTTAGGAATTATTTGCGAGGATGACAAACTCTGAGGGCGCCGTAATAAA
>JAHJXP010000028.1 GCA_018827585.1 Pseudomonadota bacterium
CGCCCGTGCCCTCGATGCGGACACCAAAGGCGGCCTGCGGAACATCCACCGCCGCGTCGGGACGACGATCCTCTTCGAGTCCTCCGGCGGTCAGGTGGACAAGGTGGCCCATCTGCCGGAGCTCCGCTTCGCCCTCGGCGAGCCGGAGGTGGATACAACCTCCGTGGACAACGCTGTCTTCGCCCTCGAGGACAAATCCTATTTCATCCGGCGCGTCGGCTCGGACGGCTTCAAGATCGGCCACCAGGCCACCATGAAGAAGGTGGTGAGCGACCGGCGGGCCTCCCTCGACGAGGAATCGGAGATCCGGCCTGCCCTGCGGGCGCTCATCCTGAAGGAGTTCGACCGGGGAAGGACCATCCCCATCGTTCCCTTTCCCGCGGATGGGGCGGCCGTGCAGGATACGCCCAGATTGACGCTGATCGTCCTCGATCCGGACCAGGAGTGGACGCCAGCCTGTGACGCCGCGGCGGGCAAGGGGAACGGTTCGCTCCGCGGGCAGATTGCGGAGTGGATGAGGCAGCGCGGAAAGTCGCCCCGGCTCTATCCGGGATCGCTGGTCTGGTGCCTGAAGAAACCGGGACGCGACCTGCGCGACAAGGTCGAGCTGTGGCTGGCCTGGAAGCGGGTCAACAGGGAGGTCGCCGAGGGGACCCTCGGCGGCGATTTCGACCGCGCGGATCGGGCGGAAATCGTCACGAAAGTGGCCGACGCCGAAGAGGCCGCCAGGGACGAGGTGTGGGGCGGTTACCGCTTTGCGGTCTTGGCCGATCACCAGGAGCCGGACGGGTTGAAGACCATCGACCTCGGGGCGGGACATTCGAGCGGCAGCGAGACCCTTTGCGGCCGCGTGATCACGGCGCTGAAATCTCAGGCGCTGCTGAACGAATCGGTGGGTGCGGGCTACATCGAGCGCAACTGGCCGCCGGCGTTGAAGGATACCGGCGCCTGGCCGCTGGCCAGCCTGCGGCAGAGCTTCCTGAACGGTTCATTGACCCGCCTGCTCGATCCGGACGCGGTGTTGCGGGTCAAGATCGTCGAGTTCGTATCCAAGGGCGACTTCGGTCTCGCTTCCGGCCATCTGTCTGCGTCTGCCGTGCCGGGTACGGCACAGGCTGGAGCGGCGAGACAGACAGGGGAACCGGGAGGCGGGTATGAGCGCGTCTGGTTCAACGAGCCTATAACCCCCGATGAAGTCGGTTTTGAGCCCGGCGTGTTCCTGATCCTGAAGGCAAAAGCGAGACGCATCAAGGCTGCACCGGAGCCGGTATCCCCTGTCAGTCCGGAGCCTGGACCCGCGCCGGAACCGGAATCGGCGCCGATTCCCGGGCATGGTCCGGAACCCGAACCGGAGCCTGCGCCGTACGCTGCCGCCAGAACATTCCGCATAACCGGCGAAGTGCCCCCGGAGATCTGGAACCGCCTGGGAACGAAGGTCCTGCCGAAGCTGCGCGGCGGGACAGATCTCAAAATAGGGATTTCATTCTCCGTTACCGTGGAGGCCAGCCTTTCCCGGGGCTTCGAAACGGACCTCCGACAGATTCTGGACGACATGGGGTTGTCCGGACGGGTCCGCATCGAATGACAACAACAAAGACGATAAGGTATAATAATTCTGAATTATTCGAACTGGAAACCCTTGTCGCGGATTAACCGGAGGCATGCTTCCACCGCACCCGGATCATAGTGGCGACGGCCGTCGTCAGCAACCCGGCCCGCAGGCCGCCTATCCATGAGCTGAGAAAAACCGCCGGATAAAAGAGGAACCAGACAAGAGGCTGAAGGGCTTCCCCAAAAAACCATTGCAGTGCGAAAACCGTCAGCGGAATCAGCGAAGGATAGAATCAGGCGCTGGGTGTAAGGTGGAGGTGGACTTCGCCGGCTTTTTCTCCATTATTCATGGTTGCAGTTCTCCTATTACCATTGCTTGGATGCCGAAACCACTAACCGCGGCGAAATCGGGGCTGGCGCCGTTCCCTTGGTAAACAATTGCGGCCAGGGCATAGGTGGATGACAAGGCCTGCTTCTTTTTTGTAGAGACATTTACCCCGGACGATTTAAAAATACGCTGTCCCCTTTTCCCAGGTGAGACTTCAAAATCCTGAAATTATTCTTCCGGTAATAGGGTCTCTGATCCGCCTCCAGGAGCGAACACAGTTTGACGTTGTAGTCCTGGCGGGTCAAGGCGGCGATGGCAGTCAGGACCTGGTCCGCCTTCTCGGGGGGAATATCGGCCTGCACGCCTTTTTTGACCAGAAATTCGAGGTCGTAGGCGTCCCTGATCTCCTTTCTCTGCAGGAAAGCGTCGATCTTTGACGTCATCATCTCCGGAAGCGCGATGGTCCGGAGATACACCTGGACCGATGAATGACGGCTGTACGCGATGGCCCGTTCCGTCTTCATCATCTTCACCCCCTTGCGCATTTCCAGCTTCAGACTGCGCGGATAATCCGGCGATTTCAATTCGATGACGAGGGTGTGGAACTTGTCCGCCGCATCCAGAATCTCATAAAAGCGGGCCAGAAACTGCCGCAAACCGGCAAACCACGCCGTGTGATCAAAATCCTTCTCCCTGCTTTTGTTCAGGAGCCAGAAATCGAGATCGACGGAATACCTGTCCAGGCCGAAGCACAGGCGCAGCATGGTCCCGCCGCCGAAAACCAGCCGGTCCAGAAACCGGCCGCTCTGCAATCGGTCCAGCACCTCCAGCTCAAACTGTTCCTGTTTGATCAGATCCTGCATCTCTTTCCCGTCACCCCCGGATTCCGCAAAACGCTAAATAGCAAGACCTGACCCCCAAATGTCCTTGACCCTGTTGCGGGTTCGCTCCGGAAACGGCGCCATCAGGGTCTCCGTCTCTGCCATGTCCAGGCGATCCATGTCGAGGGCGGCCAAGTCGAAGGCGTAGCGGCCGTGGGCGCTGAGGTGGCACGCATCGAGAAACGCCTTCTCTTTTTTCGCCATGAAAAAGGGGCCGATTTTCGTAAACCCGAAGTAGCAGTCCTTTTTAAGCTTGAAATAGGAAAAAGCAGCTCCGCCGGCGGCGTATTGGATGGAGCGCTTCAGGGCGACGCTTTCGTACCAGCCTTGGGGCGCCTGGGTGGTCACTCCGTAATAAACCAGGGCGGTCGTACAGGATATATAGGAAGGAACCTGGAGATGATTGGCGATGGCGAAGAAATCCTGCCGGTCCAGGTAGGGCCAGCGCTCGTCCAGAACGTAGAAGTCCTTCTTCAAACGGATGAACGCGCCGTTTTTCACCTGCCGGCTGCAAAACACCTGGGCCGAGGCCCTCGTGACGCCGAATAGACAGCCCACGTCCTCCGAGGTGAAAAACAGGCTTTTCTTTAATGAACCCCACGCGTCACGATTCATATCAGGAACACTTTCTTATCTTTTATGTTAAGAAACTATCCTCGCAATGATGGTCTTGTCAAGGAAAATATTGATGAACGCCCAACTCCTCCCTCTCCTTCAAGGAGAGGGCCGGGGTGGGGATGGGGTCAAAGGGTAAAATAAAACGTCGCGCCTTGGCCCGTCTCCCCCTCCGCCCAGATGCGGCCGCCGTGGCGCTGAACGATGCGCTGGACGATCGCCAGGCCCGTATCGATGGGCGCATGTTCGATCTTGAACAGGCAGATCGCCTCGGAGCTTTGCTTGACGAAGGCGCGGTACCGCTCCTCGCTTAACAGCAGCGGGGAAATCCCCGTTCTTCTCAGCCCACGAGCACATCCGGCGGCACATCGAGGGCGCGGGCAATCGTTCTGAGCGTTTCAACCGTGCCCTGCCGCTTGCCGGTTTCGATCTGGGACAGGTAAGGTTTGCTGATCCCCGCCCGCCCGGCGGCGTCATACATGTAGATATGATCGGCGGAGGCCGCGAGGATGTGACCGAGCTTATTCGCCTGGAACGACAGCTCTTCCATCATTCCCAGGAGATCGGCTTTCCCGTGAGTTTCCATCATATCCATCCGTTCGAGACAAGACCCCATCTTACCTGAGGCCGTATTTCTTGAGTTTGTAGCGGAGCATCCGCTCGCTGATCCCGAGGATCTCGGCGGCGTGGGTCTGGTGGTCGCCGGCCTTCTCCATCGCCTCGACGATGAGTTTCCTCTCCAGATCCTCCATCGATCCGCGGAGGAGTCCTTCCGCTTTTCCGCCCTCCGGCGTCGCTTCCATCGCTTCCCGGAAAGGGAGATCTTCCAGAAAGATAACGGCCTCCCGGGCGATGACGACGGCCCGCTCGATGATGTTCTCTAACTCCCGGACATTCCCGGGGTAATCGTACTTGAGAAGGACGTCCTGCGCCTCGCTGGTCAGGCCGGCGATCTCCTTGCCATTTTCCGCGGCATAGCGTTTCAGGAAGTGTTCGATGAGGGGCGGGATGTCCTCTTTGCGCTCCCTGAGCGGCGGGATGGACATGACCACGACGTTCAGGCGGTAGAAGAGGTCCTCCCGGAAGGCCCCTTCCCGCACCCGCTGCTCCAGGTCCCGGTTGGTGGCGCTGATCACCCGGACATCCGTGTGGAGCGTCTGGTTCCCGCCGAGGCGCTGGAACTCATGCTCCTGGAGAAAGCGCAGGAGCTTGACCTGGACCTGCGGCGAGAGCTCGCCGATCTCGTCGAGGAAGAGGGTCCCGCCGTCCGCCTCCTCGAAGCGGCCGATCCGCCGGGCCGTCGCCCCGGTGAAGGCCCCCTTCTCGTGGCCGAAGAGTTCGCTTTCCAGGAGGTTCTCGTGCAGGGCGCCGCAGTTGACCGCAATGATCGGCCGTGCGGCCCGGGGAGAAAGATTGTGGATCAGCCTCGCCAGGAGCTCCTTGCCCGTCCCGCTCTCCCCCTGGAGGAGGACCGTGGCGCGGGAAGCAGCCACCCGCCCCGCCATGTTAATCAGGGCGCTCATCTGCGGACTTTTGTAAATGATCCGGTCGGTCGTTACCCCCTTCTCGCCGAACGGTTCACCGCGGAAGACACCGCGGAGGATCTCGTTTTCCTTCAGGAGCGTCCGCCGCTCGGAGACGCGGGCCACAAGGAGCAGCAGCTCTTCGAATTCGACGGGTTTCGTGATGTAGTCCAGGGCGCCGGTCTTCATGGCTTCCACGGCCATATCGATGGTTCCCTCGGCCGTGATGATGACGATGTCGATCTCGGGATTGATTCTCTTCACCTCCTGGAGGACCTGCATTCCATCCATCCCCGGCATCTTGTAGTCGAGGAGGATCAGGTCATAGTGACCCTCCCGGACCCGCTGGATCGCCCGATCGCCGCTTTCGGCCTCGCCGACGGCGTGCCCCTCCTTCCGGAGGAAGTCCCGGAGCATCTCCCGCTGCGACCGGCCGTCCTCCACCACGAGGATGTTGAGTTTCTTCATTCAGACTTTCCCCCCTTTGCCGTTGCTGCGTCTTTCCGCGGGCAGCAGGATCTCGAAGGTCGTTCCCGCCCCCTTCCGGCTCAGGACGCGGATCTCCCCGCCGTGGCCGCGGATGATCTCGTGGGCGAGGGGGAGCCCGAGCCCCAGCCCTTTCTCCTTGGTCGTATATTCGGGGTTGAAGATCCGATCCACCTCTTCGGCGGTCATGCCGCACCCCGTATCGGCGATCCGGATGCTCACCCGTCCACCTTCCGGCTTTCGGACGGAGAGGGTCACCGCCCCCTCCCCGCTGATCGACTCCATCGCGTTTTTGACGAAATTGAGAAAGGCCTGCTGGAGCTTGTCCATATCCATCGGAATGACGACCGGATCGTTCCCCCAGTCCGTCCGGAGGGCGACGCCCCGAGTCTCGGCCTCCGCGGAGATCAGATTGACAATCTTTTGGAGGATCTCCTGAACCGGGCAGTCGCGGAGTTCAAGCCGCCGGCTCTTCGAGAAGGTCATAAATTCCTCGATGATCCCGTTGAGGCGCCGGATCTCGTCGCGGATCACACCGGTCATCGTCTCGAATTCCGTCATCTTCTCCCGATCGGCCGGGACGAATTCCCGCTTCAGGCGCTGGCTCGCCATGCTGATCGCATTGAGCGGATTACGGATCTCGTGCGCCACGCCGGCGGCCAGTTGGCCCAGGGCGGAGAGCCGCTCGGCCTTCTCGAGCTGCCGCGTCATCTCCACGATGCCGGCGAGGTGACGGTTCTGGTTGTGGTAGAGGAGCCACATCGACAGCAGGGCGATCAGGACGACGAAGGCGAGAAAGACGAACATGTTCCGCCGGTTCTCGGCGAGAATCTGATCGGTGTTCCCCCGCTCCAGTCCAAGGCGGATAAAACCGGCGATCTGGCCGTTCAGGTGGAGGGGGGCTGCAATCTCAAGGAGGCTCTTCCCGGCGAACGTCACGTTCCTGCTCTCCATCTGTCTCTCGCCGTGGAAGATCTTCACGACCAGCGGATGGTCAATGCCCCACGCCTCCGGCAGCTCGCCCGCATTGCCCAGAATCATCGCCTTCTTGTCGCGGACGGCCAGATAGACGAGCCCCTGCCCTTCCCCGAGCTTCTCGATCGCCTTTTCCACAGAGACCCTTGTCCCCCAGTATCGGGCGCCGTCCTGGTCCAAGGCGATGATGATGGTCCCGCTGCCGTCGGGACGGCGCAGGGCGATAAAGCCGATCTTCTGCCGGGCGAGTCGGGCAATAAAATCGGGCGCCTCCTCCTGGGGAGCCCCCCTGCCAGCCTTCTTCCTCTTTTTGATGGAGGCCTCGCCAGGGAGATCCCGGCTCTGGAAGATGACGTCTCCCCACGTATTGAGGACGGCCAGGAGCCAGATGTTGTTTTCCTGGGCGTATTTCCGCAAATAGTTGCCGCTCAGATGCTCGGTCTTCCAGTGATTGTCGACTTCGCGCGCCATCGCGACGATCTTCTCGGTCAGGAATTTCTGCGGGGAGATGACCTGTTCGGTAAGAGGGACGAATACATCCCCTCCCCCTTTACGGGAGGCCTGGATCATCATGTCCAGATTCTCCTGGGTGAGTCTCTCCACCACCCCGACGATCCGCATCCCCTGGTTCTCCATGAAGCCGGCGAGGGTCCGGTCGCTCCGGCGCAGGTCCATGACCCCCATCGTCAGGATGAGACCGATAAAGACCGCGCAGACGATGGCCACGGCCAGGGGCTGCATAAAGGGACGGTCGTAGCGCGGGGAGCCGTGTTGCCAGATGATTTTTCCTTCAGGGCTCATAAATTCTGTCCGTGTTCGCCGTATAAGCACACCGAGAGCTTTGAAAATCAGCTCCCTGTTTTCCTTTGAATAATAGGGCCCTACTTTCCCGTAAAAAGTCCAAAATCTCCTCCCCCTTGACGGGGGTAAAAATCTTCCCTCCCCCTTGATGGGGGAGGGTTAGGGTGGGGGTGAAAAGTGGTTGCATTTCAGTGAACTATTGCCCCCTCCCCTTAATCCCCTCCCACCGGGGGAGGGGAAATTTCACTTTTTACGAGTGCATTAAAACTGTTTTTTCTTCGGAAATTCATAATTATATCACGGGCGTCATCATAAGCCATTCCCCTCAAAAGTCAACGATTTCTTTCCCGAGGCCACTGGCCGGACGGCCCAGGAGGAAAGTCCATGACGTTCCCCTTCCCGGTCTCTGTCCGAGGGGGGGTGAAGGTAGGACAACACGATATTCCGGGAAAACAGAAGATGACGCTCTCGAAAAAAGTTGCAAAAGCCTTGGGACGGGAGATTTTCTCAGTCACCGCAAAGGGCGGGCGTCGCGAAGCGGCGGCGAAAAGGGTTTTCGACATTTTTGTCGATTGACAAGCGCGGACGGTCTATAAATTCAACTTGTTGACAGAAAAGGATTTTTCACGCTGCCATCCTCAGGGGGCGACAATTATTGCCGCCGGTCCTCGCCGCCCCGCAAGAGAACCGACAGGGCGTCATCGATGGAGATCTCCTGATTTCAATGGCTTGCACAAATCCTGCCTTGCTGGCACAGGAGATGCATTCTTTTCATGGCAAAAGCAACCTGTCGACTGTGGGAACGGGCACGATCAGCCGACAGTAAAACGACCAAAGGGAAAAGCAAAAGGCTTTCCCACTCCTGAACGCAGGGAGGTTCTCGGAACCTCCCCGTTTTTTATCTCCCCCGTAAGCCGCTGTCTCCCCACTCCCGCCGGCCGCTTTGCCAACCGAACTTACGCCATTTTCATGCCAGTCGAATGCCGCATGTACGAGAGAATCCTTTTCCGGCATGATCGGAAAGGGGAAAACTTCCCTATTTCCGAGCGTCTCAGAACTTGTCCTTCTTGGCTGCATTGGCCTCCCTGATCCGTCGCCACTGCTCCAGACGCTCCCCGATGATCTTCTCGTACCCGCGATCCGTCGGTCGATAGAAACCGATCCCTTTCGCCCGGAGTTCGTCGGGAAGATATTCCTGCGGCACATAGGCCTCCGCAAAATCATGGGCATAGAGGTACCCTTTGCCATACTCCAGTTCTTTCATCAGTTTCGTCGGGGCGTTCCGGATATGGAGCGGCACCGGGAGGGTCCCTGTCCTCTCGATTGTCTCCCGTACCTGGCCGTAGCCGGCATAGAGGGAGTTGCTTTTCGGGGCGGTGGCCAGGTAAACGGCCGCTTGGGCCAGCGCCAGCTCCCCCTCGGGCGAACCGAGGAAGTGGTAGGCCTGCATGGCGTCGACGGTCACCGTCAAAGCGCGCGGATCGGCGTTTCCAATATCCTCGGAGGCAAAGCGGACCATGCGTCTCGCGATGTAGAGGGGGTCCTCGCCCGCCATCAGCATCCGGCCGAGCCAGTAGAGGGCCGCGTCGGGGTCGCTCCCCCGGAGACTCTTGTGGAGGGCCGAGATGAGATTGTAGTGCTCCTCTCCGCTCTTGTCGTACTGGAGCGCCTTTTTCTGGATCGCCTCCTCGACGAAGGTCCGGGTGATCCGCCGGCCCGTCTTACCCGACTTGTCCGCGAGGGACGCCGCGGCCTCCAGGCTGTTCAGGGCGGAGCGGGCGTCCCCGTCTGCCGACCAGACGATGTGCGCGAGGGCCTCCGGTTCGAGCTCGAGACCGAGGCCGCCCAGCCCCCTTTCCCTGTCCGCAAGGGCGCGCCGAACGATCTCGGAGAGGTCCTCCTCCGTGAACGGCTTGAGGGTCAGGACCCGCATCCGCGAGAGGAGGGGCGCGATCACCTCGAATGAGGGGTTTTCTGTCGTGGCGCCGATTAGGGTGATCAGCCCGCTCTCCACATGGGGGAGAAAGGCGTCCTGCTGCGCCTTGTTGAAGCGGTGGATCTCGTCCACGAAGAGGATCGTCTTGCGCCGCTGGTGACGCCATAACTCGGAGGCCTCATCGACGACGGTCCGGATCTCCTTCACGCCGGAGAGGACCGCGGAGAAGCTGATGAAGTGCGACTTCGTCTCCTGGGCCATGATCCGGGCGAGCGTCGTCTTTCCCGAGCCGGGCGGCCCCCAGAAGATGACGGAGAAGAGACGGTCTTCTTCAACGGCCCGCCGGAGGAGGCTCTCCGCGCCGAGGAGGTGATCCTGGCCCACGTATTCGGCAAGGGTCCGGGGGCGCATCCGGTCGGCGAGCGGCCGGTTGTCGCCCTTCCCATCCTGCTGGTCGAAAAGATCCATTTCAGTCCTTATTCTGCATTCCGCCGCCGCTTGGCGGCCTCGACGAGGTCAAGCAGCGTCGTGATCCGGTCCTGCGGGACCTGGCCGCAGAAGCGCTCCCATACCTCCGGGGTCATGGTTTCCCGCAGGTACGCCTCCACCGGGAAACCGGCCTCCCAGCACCGGACGACCTGACGGCAGGGGAACTCCCCCGCCTCCCGCTCGCAATAGGAAAAAGTAACCTCCCCACCGAGACGCGGGCATCTGATTACCAGCTCGCCATACGAGCCCATCTTTTGACTCTCTCTTAAAAAGTCGCAAAAGCCTTGTATTTAGGACGGCTTCGTAAAAAGTTCCGCAGGCAAGGCGCGCGAACCCTGAGGAATGAGGCGTACATAGACGTACGCCGCAATGACGAAGGGTGAAGCGCAACGCAGCATCCGGACTTTTTACGAAGTCGTCATCTTTTCCCCCAAGGCGTTTTAAGCGCCATTTTACCCCCATTCAGCGACGCGATCAAGCGAGGAACTCGGAAAATGGGGGCGCTGTCCTCCCTTTTGATAAGCGGAAGAACGGATTTCGGGGCCGCCCCGGTCGGGGCGGCCCCTATGGAAATCAGGAATTATTATGCGGTGCGTCCCGGTCGCCTCCGTCAGGAAAACGGAACAAGGCAAACGGGAGCGGGGCAATGACTACGGCTTCGGGAACCCTTCGATCGCCTTGAGCGCCCGCGCGATCTCTTCGTCGGGCAGCTCGTAGGGAACCAGCTTCCCGGAGAGATACGCGTCGTAGGCCGTCATATCCACCATCCCGTGGCCGCTGAAATTGAAGAGGATGGTCCTCTCTTTCCCCTCCTCCTTGGCCCGCCGCGCCTCCTCGACGACCGCGGCGATCGCGTGGTTAGTCTCGGGTGCGGGGATGAACCCCTCAGTCCGCGCCCACTTGACGCCGGCCTCGAAGGTCTCGATCTGGTTGTAGGCCCGCGCCTCGATCAGCCCCTCTTTGACAAGATGGCTGACGATCGGCGCCATCCCGTGGTAGCGGAGCCCCCCCGCGTGGATCGGCGCCGGCACGTAGTCGTGGCCGAGCGTATACATCGGCAGGAGAGGCGTCTTCTTGGCCAGGTCGCCGAAGTCGTAGGCGAAGGGCCCCCGCGTCATCGTCGGACAGGAGGAGGGTTCGGCGCCGACGATCTGCACTTTCCGGCCGTGGATCTTGTCCCGGACGAACGGCAGCGAGATGCCGGCGAAATTGCTCCCGCCGCCGGCGCAGCCGATTACCACGTCGGGATAGACGCCGATCTTTGCCAACTGCTTCTCGGCCTCCAGGCCGATGATCGTCTGGTGCATAAGGACGTGGTTCAGGACGCTCCCCAGGGAATAGCGGGAGTTCTCCCGGGAGACGGCGTCCTCCACGGCCTCGCTGATCGCGATCCCGAGACTGCCGGGGGAATCGGGATGCTCGGCCAGGACCTGGCGGCCCGCCTCGGTCCGGTCGCTGGGGCTGGGGATGCATTCGGCGCCCCAAGTGTTCATCATCATCCGCCGGTAGGGTTTTTGCTCATAGCTCACCCGGACCATGAAAACGCGGCACTCCAGGCCGAACATCCGGCAGGCCATCGCCAGGGCGCTCCCCCACTGACCGGCGCCGGTTTCTGTGGAAAGCCGCTTTATACCGAAGACCTTGTTGTAGTACGCTTGAGCAATTGCCGTGTTGGGCTTGTGGGAACCGGCCGGGCTCATCCCCTCGTTCTTGTAGTAGATCTTTACCGGGGCGTCGAGGAGCTTCTCGAAATTCGCCGCCCGGCACAGAGGGGAAGGACGCCAGATCAGGTATTTCTCGAGGACCTCGCCGGGGATGTCGATCCACCGCTCTTGGCTCACCTCCTGCTCGATGAGGTTCATCGGGAAGACCGGGGCCAGATCATCCGGTCCGACCGGCTTCCCCGTCCCGGGATGGAGGGGCGGGCTCATAGGTTTCGGCATGTCCGCCTGGATGTTGTACCACTGTTTCGGGATTTCATGATCCGCCAGAACTACCTTTGTTGGTTCCATAATCCGTCTCCTTTTATTATAGTGAAATGACACCCAATAAAAAAGCCATGGAAACATCCCATGGCATCATTTGCTTCACCCGAGACATGGGACGGGATCACTCCTGCCCACGGCCCGTATTACAGAGAGCTACAGGGGGCAGACTTTTTAAGCCTGCCACCACCAGAACAATGATATGAATTTTCCACCCGTTTTCACTGCGCCGGCTCTCCTGTGTTTTGATTTCCCCTAACACAGGGGAAAAAAGGATGTCAAGAATTTTTTACGGCCTGGTGAAAAGGCCGCGCTGGCGACGATACCAGAGATTCGGGAAGATGCGGTAGATGATGCGCGACGCGGGACCGATATACTCTCTTTCCCGGCGGTCGAACTGCGTCGCCTGGAAGATCTGCTCCCGGATCTCCTCCCGGCTTCTCGACTCGTTAAAGACCTTGTAGGCGCAGTGAAAGATAGGGCTGTACATGTTCCGCTTCTCAAGGAACTTATGGACGTTCAGGATGGTGTTCGGACCCTCCGGCTTCCCGTCGATCATCCCCAGGACCTTCAGGTGGGTCTCCAGCGAATTGCCGGTGAACTGTTCGTAGAAGAAGCGGCCGTAGCGGTGATTTTTGCTTGCATCCGAGGAGAGGGTTACATACATGTCCCCTACCCCGGCCTGGCTCTGGAAGGCCTGAAAACTGCCCCCGAGCAGGCGGGAGAGGGACCGCACCTCCACGCCGGATCGGGAGAATATGGTACCCGGGATCGAGTCGCCTAAATCGAGGCGGTCCGCCACCCCCTTGATGTTCGCAACGATGTTCTTCAGGGCGCCGCAGGCCTCGATCCCGACGCTGTCGAAATTGTAGTAGGAGGTTAGCTCCCGCCGGTTGGAGCCGATGAATTCTCTCCGGATGATCCGGCAGATTTGTTTCTGCCCCGCAATGGTCAGGCAAACCGGGTTGCCCAGGGCAATGTCCATGTCGAAGAACGGTCCCCCGATGGAGACGATCCGGTAGCGGTCCTTTAACCGGGAGAAACGGCTCCGGATGAGCTGGGAGGGCGTGATGAGCTGGTGGGTGATCTCATCCGCGGTCAGCCCCTTGATCGCCGAAATAAAGCAGGTATCCGCGCCCTTTCTGTGCAGGATAGGCCCGATGCGGTCCAGAATATCGGGGAGCCGGTCCATCGTTACCGAGAGCAAGATGAAATCGTTGTCCTCCACAACCTGCTCCAGGTTGTTCGTCGCATATACCTTCGGAGAGAGCCGGGGGACCTTGTCCATTCCGCCGAGCCGCCGCGAGAGGTCCGCTGTGAGGTGCCGTGGATTCAGATGTTCCCGGTTGATCGCCTTGCAGACGTCGCTGTCATGGTAATAGACGTTCACCCTCTTGTTGTCGCGGCCGAACTTGTAGGCAAAGGCCGTCCCCAGCCTGCCCGGTCCGATGATTGCAATCCTGTCGGTATCCAGAGACGGACCCATCAACATAAAATCAGTCCTGCATCACTTCTCGGGCGATCACAATCCGCTGAATCTCGGACGTCCCCTCATAGATCGTGGTGACCCGCGCATCCCGGTAGAGCCGCTCCACCTTGTACTCCTTCATATAGCCGTAACCGCCGTGGATCTGTAGGGCGCGGTAGGCAGCGCGGTTGGCCATCTCGGAGGCGAAGAGCTTCGCCATCGACGCCTCCTTCGTAAACGGGATCCCCTGGTCCTTCCGGTCGGCGGCGGAAAGGGTCAGCCAGCTTGCCGCCTCGATCTCGGCGGCGGTGTCGGCAATCATCCACTGCACCGCCTGGAATGAACTGATATTTTTCCCGAACTGCTTGCGCGTCTTGGCATACCGGATCGACTCGTGGAGGCAGGCCCGGGCGATGCCGAGCGACTGAGAGGCGATCCCGATGCGGCCGCTGTCGAGGGCTACCATTGCGATCTTGAAGCCTGATCCCTCTTTGCCCAAGAGGTTTTCCTTGGGGATCCGGCAGTCCTCGAAGAGGAGCTCGACGGTATCGGAGGCGCGCAGGCCCAACTTGTCCTCCCTCCTGCCAATCCTGAATCCCGGCGTCCCCTTCGTGAGGAGGAAGGCGGAAAGGCCGCGGTTGGACTTCTCCGAAACGGTTCTGGCGATGAGGATGATCACATCGGCGCGGTTGCCGTTGGTGATGAAGAGCTTCGAACCGTTGACCAGGAAGTGGTCGCCACAGTCTTCGGCGCGCGTCGTTATGTTGCCCGGATCGGAACCCGCCTCCGATTCCGTCACCGCAAAGGCCCCCAGCATCTCCCCCCCGGCGAGCGGCAACAGGTAGCGTTGTTTCTGCTCCTCGCTCCCAAACTGGAGGATCGGGTCGGAGGAGAGGTTGTTCACCGACATCGTGACCGCCGTGGAGGCGCAGGCATAAGCGATTTCCTGCAGGGCGAGGGAGTAGCTCACCGCCCCGACGCCGGCGCCGCCGTACTCGACGGGGACCATCATCCCCATCAGCCCCAGACCGCCCATCTTCCCGATCGCCTTTTCCGGAAAGATCTCCTTGCGGTCCCATTCCCCGGCGAAGGGCTCTAACTCCTTTTTTGCGAAGTCCCGCGCCATCAGCCGGATCATCTCCTGCTCCGCGGTCAATTGGAAAGACATCTCTGGCCTCCTTAAGGCACGTAGACGACAACCAGCAGTTCCGCAGTCTCCCGATTGGGGTTGCTCAGTTTGTGGTGGAGGACGGAATTGAAATGGATGCTCTCCCCCTTGCTCAGCTTGGATACGTTATCGCCGATCTGGATTGTGATGCCCCCCTTGAGTACGTAGACGAACTCCTCCCCCTCGTGGTGGTACTCCACCCCCTTGTGCTCGGTCAGCGCGTCGACCGTGACCAGATAGCCCCGCAGGTGCTTGTCCGGTCCAGGTTTGCTGAGAGGCGTGTAGGCGTAGGAGTCAACCCGCTTCTTGTGGCTTTTGGAACGCCTCCTGGTGGCCTGGGCCTGTTGCTCCGCCTCCAACTCATCCACGTTGAGCTTCAAGACCCGGCTGAGCTGAAGGACAAGCGACACGGGCGGGACCGTCCGGTCCTCCTCGACACCATTGAGGACCTCCGGCAGGTACCCAGTTTCCAGGGCCAAATCCTCAATGCTCATCCCCATCTTCTCCCGGCCGGCTTTCATCCTCTGACCGAGGGATATCCTCTCCACTTGCTTTCTGCCCATCCGATACCTCCTTCCGATTGGTCGCCACAGGCTTCCGCCGGCTTAACGGCCGCTGCAACGGGCGGAACAATCCCATTAACCTTTAAAAAAGTTTCTCCAAGGAGCCGGGGTCAACCTATACCAAGCGCGCATTATTGTAAAGCCCCTTGGACGGGGGCTAAGCAACGGGATGCACTGTGATCCTACTGCCTGACCGGTGCGGGCGTCTTTTCCTCTTTCAGGAGCGGCCGGAACACCCCTTTCCGGTCTTCGTAGAATGCGGCAATGATGCGCCATTTTCCCCGGTCGCGGATCAGCGAGACCCGGACATTCGTCGAGGCCTTCGCCCCCCTGACGGTCAAGGTAAGGTGCAGCCGCGGAACATTGTCGGGGAAATCGACCTTGAAGGGAAACCAAAGGCGGCAGTCATGCACCTCTCCTACCGCATTTCTGATCTCAGCGTTCTGGCGGACAAAGTCCTCGGCCATCCGGTAAGGCTCGGACCCGGTGATGTACCGGTAGCCCATAAGCAGTCCGGCCACAATCGCCACAAACAGGAGAAAGGGCAGGCGCGAGGAAACCCCGCGCGGTCGGATCGGCCGCGGCGACTCGCTTCTCGGTTCCGATCCCCTTCCGGGCTGGATCGCTTCCTTCATCATGACGGGCATACCAACTCCTTTCCCAGCCTCTTGGCAGCCTTCATCAGGGCCTGGTTCGACCGTATCTCCCCTGCCCCGTACGCGCTGCCGTAAACCATTCCCACGATCTTCGCCCCCATGTAATTGAAGGCGTCCTGAAAGGCGCGCAGGGCGTTGACGCAGCCGGAATCAAAGGGATCGGCGGCCCCGTAGCTCATCGCGATGGCGATCCGCTTTCCGGCCAGGGGATCCTTTGCATAGGCGGGCAGTGCAAAGCAGCGGTCCATGAATGTCTTCGTCTGCGCCGACATCGTGAACCAGTAGACGGGGCTGGCGATCAACAAGGCCTCCGCCGCGAGGAGTTTCGGATAGAGACCCTGCATCGCATCATCAATGGAGCAGCCCCGGCTGTTCTCTTTCTGGCAGGCATGACAGGAGCGGCAGGGGGCGATGTTCAATCCCTGGAGGAAGACCGTCTCAACCTTTGCGCCCGCCGATTTTGCCCCCTTCGCGATCTGAGCAGCCAGGATTGCGCTATTCCCCCTTTTCCGGGGACTCCCCAGCACCACGAGGACCTTCCCGCCCTCCTTCTTTTCCGCTTTTCGTCCCATCTCTCACCTCCAACAATTGCGGCATGGCAAATCACCTTCCTGTCTCCGGCTGCATTTAGGCGACAACACCTATGTTTAAATTTATCCTTTGCCGCGGGAAAGTCAATACCTTTCTCCGTAAAAATATTTTTCTTGACATAAAAAACCGGGAAAGAGGGCCGGTTCAGCAAGGGGGTGCGGGCAGCGGCCCTCCCCGGTGGATGACGTGGACGGCGGTCGCCTTGAAAGAGGCGATCACATCCCCGCCCTCCTCCAGGGAGAGCGATTCAAGGGACTGACGCGTCACATAGGCGACCAGGTTGAAGCCGCAATCGACATGGATGCGGTGGAAGAGCCCAATAGCCACGATCTTCAGGATCCTTCCGGAGAAGACATTCCGCGCGCTGGACCCCGGCGGCGGAATGTTCGTGGAGAGGGTTACATGCTCCGGGCGGATGCAGCAGAGGACCCCTTCCCCGGTCCGGACGCGGCCGACCGCCTCTATCTCGCCGCCCTCCACGGCGGCGGTGAACACCCCATCCGAGACCCGGGTGACCCGCCCCGGCAGGACCGTCTCCACCCCCACAAACGAGGCGACGAACCCGTCCACTGGCCGGTTCATCACCTCGGCGACCGGGCCGATCTGGGCGATTCGCCCCCCGTTCATCACCGCGATCCGGTCGGCCAGCCGGAGGGCCTCCGTCTGGTCGTGGGTCGAGGCGATCGCCGTCGTCTGCGTCTCACGGAGGATCCGTTCGAGATCGCCGGTCAATCCCTCCCGCGTCGGCGGGTCGAGCGAGGAGAATGGCTCGTCGAGAAAGATAATCTCCGGTTTCGTCACAAAGGCCCGGGCGAGACTCGTCCGCTGCGCCTCTCCGCCGGAAAGTTTCCGGGCGGATCGCCGGGCGAGGTGGCCGATTCCGAAACGCTCCAGATATTCCGGAACGGTCCGGCCGATCTCCGCCCGCCCCCTGCCGCGGATCTTCAGGCCGGCGGCGACGTTCTCGAAGACGGTCGCATCGAAGAGAAGCGGCTCCTGGAAGACCATCGCGATCCGCCGGCGGTAACCGGAACCAGCGGCGTCGATCTCCTCCCCCCGGAAGAGGAGCCTCCCCCGGGACGGTTTCAACAGGCCGGCGAGCGTCAACAGCAGCGTTGATTTTCCCGCGCCGTTCGGACCAATCAGGACGAGCACCTGCCCTTCAAACACGTCGAGGGCGGGGATATCCAGGACCGTCACGCCCCCCCTGTGGACCAGCAGGCGCTCGGCGCGGAGCAGGGCATCCGGATTGGTTTCAGGTTTCATCGGGGCCTCTCCCGCTGCTGGATCTGCGTGAGTACGGCGTTGACGAGAAATACCAGAAGCATCAGGATGACCGAGAGCGCGATGGCGATGTCAAAGTTCCCCCGCCCCGTCTCCATGACCGTCGCCGTCGTCAGGACGCGGGAGTAGCCCTTGATGTTCCCGCCTACCATGATGGAGGCGCCCACCTCGGAGATGACGCCTCCGAAGCCTGCCATCACGGCCGCCAGCAGCGGCAGGCGCGCCTCCTTCGCGAGGAGCCAGACCGTCTGCACGCGCGTCGCCCCCAGGGCGAGGATCTGGAGGCGGAGATTCGCCGGCAGATGCTGGATGGCCGCAAGCGTTATCCCCGTTACGATGGGGGCTGCGATGACGGTCTGGGCCAGGATGATGGCCGTCGGTGTGTAGAGGATCTCGAGAAACCCGAGCGGTCCGCTCCGCCAGAGGAAAATCGTCACGAACAGGCCCACGACGACCGGGGGGAGCCCCATCCCTGTATTGATCAGACTGACCACGATCCGCCGTCCCGGAAAACGGGAAAGGGCCACGGCCGTCCCTACCGAAATGCCGAGAAACATACTGATCAGCGTCGCCAGCCCCGACACCGTGAGCGACAGGAGCGTGATCCCGAGGACCTCCGCATCCAGCGTGAAGATGAGGGAAAACGCCTTTTTAATGCCTTCTACGATCAGATCCATGACGGGAAACCTCCCCTCCCTTAACCGTAAACATCCCCGCCCGCCGGCTCACTTGCCGAGGTCACCCTCCTTTTTCCCCGCATCGGGAAAGAAAAGGGACGAACCGTACTTCGCCACGCCGAAGGTCTTGATGATCCCCTGGGCTTCCGCGGACACCATGAAGTCGGAGAAGGCCTTCGCCCCGCCGGCGTTCACCTTCGGCCACTTGGCGGGGTTCACCTGGATGACGTGATAGACATTCAGCAGGAGCGGATCTCCTTCCATCTGGATCTCGAGGCCGAGGTTCTTCTTCAGGACGAGATAGGTCCCCCGATCGGCAAGGGTGTACCCCCTCTTCTCGGATGCAACGTTGAGGGTCTGCCCCATCCCGAGACCGGTCTGCTGGTACCACTTCTGGCCCTCCGGGCTGATCCCGGCTGCCTTCCAGATCTCATTCTCCTTCGCATGGGTCCCGGAATTATCCCCCCGCGACAGGAACAGGGCGCCGGCCGCGGCGATCTCCTTGAAGGCCTCAGACGAGGTCTTCGACCCCTTGATCGCCGCCGGATCGGCGGAAGGGCCGACGACGACGAAGTCATTGTGCATGACGATCAGACGGTTCACGCCGCTTTTCTCCGCCATGAACTTTTCCTCCGCAACGGGCGAATGGACGAGCAGGACGTCCGCCTCCCCCTTCTGCCCCATCGCCATCGCCTGGCCGGAACCGACGGCGATCGTCTTGACGAAATAGCCCGCCTTCTTTTCGAATATCGGGATCAGGACGTCGAGGAGCCCCGAGTCCTGGGTACTTGTCGTCGTGGCCAGGATGAGGTTCTTCTGCGCAGGACCCGCGGCAGGGGCGGGCAATGCCATGCCGACAAGGAAAACCGCGGCAGAAAAAACCGCCAAACCATGTTTCTTCAATACTCGCCTAATCAAAAAGCTCCGATCATTTTGCATCCCTGTTCTGCTCCCTTTTTTCCCTTCTTCCGGCTTGTCTGCCACACCGTTGCCGCGGGAATTGACGCTCACCGCAGCAAATTACGGAGAATCTTCGATCCTTAAGTGAAAAAATCCCACCCGTTTTGCTCGCTTACCCCGTGGCAAGCCGCGGGGAATGGCTCGCTGACGGATTCAAGGTTTGACGTAGAGGATCCTGCCGGCAGCGCTGAAATCGTAGTTCCCCAGATTCTCCACCCTCTTGCGGAACGTCTCGCTGGTGAGCGTCTCCACCAGCGCCTGGACCCCCTTCTGAAAGAAGACCGACTGGTCGCAGATCATGTCGAACCGCTCCCGCGTGATCGGGGAAAAGGCCAGACCGAGGAGATTCGCCACGGCCACCGTGGCGATCCCTGTATCGGCCCCGCCGGAGAGGATGGCGAGTCCGACCTCGAGATGGGTAAACACCTCCTGTTCGTAACCGCTGATGTGTTCGGGAGAAATCCCCGTCCTTCCCAGATGGTGGTCCAGCAGCAAACGGGTCCCCGAACCGGCCTGGCGGTTGACGAAACGTACCCCTTCCTTTGCCAGATCTTCAACCCCCCTGATGTTCACGGGATTCCCCGGGGCCGTGAGAAATCCGAGATCCCGGAAGAAGAGGTTGACGACGACGGCCTTGACATGGGGAAGGCGTTCCTCGATGTAGGGGATGTTGTATTCCCCGCTTTCCGGATGGAACAGGTGCGACCAAGCGATATCCGTGTAGCCCTTATCCAGGGCGTCCAGCCCGTCGCTGCTCCCCGTGTTGGCCGAGAAGATGAAGAATTCGGGATGGGCCTTCCTGAGACAGGTCTGGAGGATGTCGAGAACCGGGTCATTGCTCCCCGACGCCAGGAGCGCCCCCGCGATCCGGCCGCCCTTCTGCTTTGCCTGTTCGAGTCCCGATTTGGCGTTCGCCTCGATCCACGCATCGATCATCCGCTTCGGAAAGATCCACTTCCCGGTGACCCGGGTCGCCGGGATTCGCCCCGTCTTGATCAGGGCGTAGACCTGCTTTTCATGAATGTCCAGGTAGCGGGCGACCCCCTTGGTGTTCATCATCTCGTCCGACATGACTCACTCCTTCAAGCGGGCGGTAGCATAAACGATGGAGAAGGGAATTTCAAGACAAAAATGACATATACATACTTTTTATTACCAATTCATACAAATAGAAACTTGTCGATCCTAAATTTCCGTAAAAGGGCTGCCGCTCATGCAGGTTGTCAAGGATTGACCTGATCCGTAAACGCTCATCAAACTTTGACTGTAATGCAGAAGGGACCGCCAACATGTGGAGTTCTCCATCTTCCTTTTATCTTAATTTTGACATGATATGCGGAAGAAGAAAAAAATGATTGCGTTATGCTTGTCAAGAGATTTATAGATATTCCACCGTATTTAAAATGGGATAGGGGGGCGGCATTCCATAAGTGCAAGGATACGATTGCACGGTTATTGTCTGGAGTCCTGAATATGTGCCCGAGTGGTGGAAATATTCGGAAACTATAGAATAACTTGGCCAGAAGATGATGGATGACTATTCCCAAACGTGATACAAAGGATGGAACATGAAACCGACGAAAGTTTTCGATGTATTCAGAGCGTGTGCAGAAGCAATCATCAATGGTGTCCTGATTCGGCGAGTAAGCAGAACCGATAAAGAGTTCCACTTCCAGAACTGGTTCGAGGCGAGGCTGCGCGAGATTGGAGTCAATTTTGACAAGAGCGGACGGAATTCATATCCGGATTTTGCTTTTGTCGCATTCACAGAGGGATACGAGATCAAGGGTCTTGCGTGGCCGGGACGTGAATCAACATATGATTGCAACAGCCAAGTGCCGACAGGCTTTCACAACGGACGTGATGTATTCTATGTTTTCGGTCGCTACCCTCCGGCAGATGAGGTCGGTAAAGAGTATCCGGTTATCGATCTTGTCCTGTGTCACGGCGATTTTCTCAACGCCGATCACGATTATCTGCATAAGAACAGGAGCGTCAAAGGGTTTGGCAGCTACGGGGATATAATGATCCGTGATCGCAAGATGTATGTGGCCCCCACACCCTTTGCCGTAGCCGATGGTCTAACAGGAACACGCACCCTTGTTATTCCCACGGCATGGGTTCAGCCGCCCGGCCTTCAGAAAGTGGGGACGCTTAATCGTGTTGAGGCGGTGAATATAGTCGTGGGGTATGAATTCGACCTCAAGACTAATCAGATAACTCCCAAGACTGTGCCAAATCCATCTGCAGGCACGGTACACTCATTTGACGCATACCGTCTCGACAAGGATTCCGACAAACCCGTGACCCTGAGCGAGAACAAACCAGACCCCGCCACAGACGACGAGTGCTTGACCGCAGGGGACATGGAGTAACATAGATGCCGAAGTGGATCGAATCTCAGTTTCCTTTTGCCCGCCTCTCCAAAATTGCCGAGCAGGAATCTTGGCGAAAAGAAGTATACCGCCCTGTCTATTACATTCACAAGTGGTGGGCGCGCAGGCTTGGCACCGTGTTTCGCGGCATCATTCTTGGGTCTTGCTTGGATGAGCGCGAAGACTTCTGGCAACGCTATTACGGCTCAAACGACTTTCGCCAGATTTCGCTTTTTGACCCATTTATGGGTAGTGGAGTCACCATAGGCGAAGCCGTTAAACTCGGCTGCAGGTCTATGGGACGCGACATTAACCCGGTCGCGGTCACAGCCTGCCAGGCTGCCTTTTCGCGTTACGATTACCGGGAGATTGATGCGGCTTACCGAGCGATAGAGTCTAATGTTGCACCGAAGTTGCTCAAACTATTCGAGACGCGCTCTGCAAAGGGCGAACCGGCTACGGTACTCTACTACTTCATGGTCAAGGTCGTGGGATGTCCGAATTGCAGTGCAACCATTGATCTCTTCAAGAGTCGTATATTTTCCGCCAACGCCATGCCCAAGAAAGACCCCTCGGCGCGCGCATCATGCCCCACATGCGGAGCAATTACACACACAAGATATGACGCTGAAGACGCGTCCTGCCCGTACTGCCAACAACGCTTCAACCCTCAGATCGGTACGGTCTCTGGTCCCCATATCCAATGTCCACATTGCGATGCACGCTTTAAGCTCGTTGATAGAATGAAGGACATTGACGGACCACTTGCCTATCGCCGATATGCGAAGATGATTCTATTACAGGACGGTCGCAAGGTCTATGAGTCGATGAACGAATATGACCACGAAATGGAGAAGATGGTAGTGGAAGAGTATGGCTCGATTGTTGATGGGCTTCCGCGAGTTCGCGTGGAATCAGGGTATAACACGGATCAAATGCTCAAACACAACTATCGCTATTGGCATGAATTGTTCTCTGACCGTCACATTCTGTGCATCAGGCAGCTCGCAGATGCTATACGCGCGCTAGAGAACCCCGATATTCGCCGCCTGTTCGCGTGTCTGTTTTCCGGAACACTCGAGTTCAATAATTTGTTCGCTTCATTCAAGGGAGAAGGAACTGGTGCGGTAAGACACATGTTTGCTAATCACGTTCTGAAGCCGGAACTCATGCCCATTGAGGCAAATATATGGGGAACAACCAAGTCGTCTGGGGCCTTTTCCGGCCTCTATCACTCTCGCATCGAACGTGCACTTAAATACAAGGCGAATCCGACTGAAGTTGTCATTGATTCATACTCCGGGGCCAAGGCGGGTGGGTTCAATCATCCTCTTTCCGCGCCAATCGCCGCGTCTTATCAAGAGTTTCAGAATAATCGCGACAGCGTTTATATAAGCCAAGGTGATTCAGGCTGTACCGACATTCCCGACGGCTCTGTAGATATCATTGTTTCCGACCCACCGTTTTTCGACAACGTTCATTACTCTCAGTTAGCCGACTTCTTCTATTACTGGCTGAACCATGTCCTGAACTTGTCGACGCTGGACACTACACGGCGTCAGGCAGAAGTGCAAGATACGGATGCAGCCCTGTTCACAAGCAAGCTCACATCAGTCTTTGCGGAGTGTCGGCGTGTGCTGAAAAGCGACGGGCTCTTTGTCTTCTCATATCATCACGCGAGACACGACGGCTGGACTGCTGTTCATCGAGCCATAAGACATGCCGGCTTTGTTTGTACACGAGCATACCCAATCAAGGCGGAAATGTCTGTTTCCATGCCCCTACAGCAAGCCAAGTCGCCGATCCATCTGGACCTTATACTTTTGTGCCGCAAGTCATCGGAAGCGAATATGCGTGATACAATCCACGATGCGTTGCATACGGCAATCGAGACAGCCAACGATCAGGTTTCTATGTTGAAGTCTGCGGGGATTGCGGTATCTCTGGCCGATGCCAAAGTGATCTTGATGGGGCAGCTACTGTGTGAGGCGCACCATTTTTGCAGTCTAGATCGGGAAGAAGCGTTTCTTGAACAACGCGAGCAAGATGTCGATTCCTATGTTGCAGATGTCCTCTCATCCAAGGGGGAGGTTCTCTATACCGCGACAGAATCAAACCAGCTCAGGCTATTTGAAGAAATGGCGACATATCTGGCCAACAAACCGCTGCACTCGACATAAAAAAGCCTGCGCCGGTGAGCTTGGTCGTTAAGACCCATAAAGGAAACCTATGACGAATGAGATTCTCACCGGTGCTCTGGTCTTGATTACCGGCTTCTACGCTTGGGCAACCTACAAAATTTTGAAGGCGAATGAGCGAGTAGTCGAGGTAATGCACGAACAAGCTGAGGCAGTGACACGACCCTATGTTACGGTATCGGCAGTTTTGGAATCAGACAATCCGATTTTTTACTTGCGTATATCTAACGTCGGAAAGACGGCAGCCAAGGACCTCAAACTCAGCCTGGACAGGCCCTTCTATCCATTTGGAAAAAAGAAGGAAGACCATAACTTAGCCGAGCGCTTTGTCTTCAAGAACATAATCACTTCCTTCCCGGCGGGTTCTGAGATCGTTTTCTCCCTTGCCCAGTCCTTTGTCATATTTGGCGAAAACGCAGACAGTGGCGTTGTACCTTCTTCCTTTGTTGTAACCGCTGAGTATTCCTATGCAGGAAAACGGGTAATGGAGTCAAACCCTATTGACCTAAGACCATACTTGGGGGCTAGCGTACCCCAAGACGCCTATGTTCGAAAACTGAAAGCCATAATTGAAGCAATCGAAAGAGTTGCCAGTGAACTTAAGAAAAAGGAGTCTTAATCGGGTAGCCGGGAGTTTTTCTCCCTCGGCCCCCACACCACCCGGCATGCGGGTCCGCATCGGGCGGTTCATAGAGATTACCGGGCCGTAGCCGGGTAGTGAATGTGAACCCACAGATCTTTGAAAGATGGAAGCCCTTGATCCTTGAACCAATCGTTGGTCATGCCCGTATGCTCCGCCAGCGTCCGGGATAGTCGCCACGGCCCTTTGCGGCTGATGGCCACTGAGATGGCCGCATGCAGCGATGTACCCAGTTTGCGAAGCTCCCGCACCTTGGTTTTTGCCCTGCGCCACTGTTTGAAGTAGCACATGCGCAAGCGTTCAGCTCCGTATAATTTCTGACATTTTTTCTTGACATGACCATTTTAATTGACTACTTTATTCTTAATCTTAAAAAAGGAGTGGTCACATGAAGACAATGGCCATAAGTGAATTTAAGGCACATGCGTTGAAGGTACTAAACGATGTTGCAAAATCCCAAGAAACCATCGTCATAACGAAAAGAGGCAAGCCCCTTGCTCAAGTGGTTCCCTATCGCAAATCCGTAATGAAGCCAACACCAGGCAAACTTGCAGATGCTTTTGTTTTCGAAAAGGATATAATCACTCCGCTTGGTGAAGGATTGTGGGAAGCATGTCAATGAGATACCTGCTCGATACACATACCTGGGTTTGGTGGAATATGCGCCCTCAAAATTTGTCGCGGAAAGTCACAAAACTGATTGAAAATACAAACGGATATGATGAGCTTCTTTTATCTGCAATTTCACCTTGGGAATTCAGTAAGCTTTTGGAAAAAGGGAAGATTGGTATTTCCTGCAACCCAGAGGAGTGGATCCATACCGCTTTGGAAATGCCCAAACTCAAATTTGTTCATCTTACACCCATGATAGCCTACCGCTCAACAGTACTTCCAAAGCCTTTCCATGACGATCCGGCAGATCAAATAATTGTGGCAACGGCGCGAGAAGAGAATGCCACGATTCTTACAAAAGATAAAAGAATCTTAACCTATCAATATGTTGAAAGTCTTTGGTAAACTCTAATAACTGAAAGGGGGGAATTTCTCATGAAAATTAGAGATTACCGCGATATTCAGGCCACGGCGCCCATGCCCGGCGTCAGCAAGCGGGTTCCTATCGGTCCGGAGGAAGGGGCGCCCAACTTCATCATGCGCGTTTTCGAAATTTCTCCCGGTCATACAAGCCCCGACCACGCCCACGCCTGGGAACACGAGATCTTCGTCCTCGCTGGACAGGGATTCGCGCGGGACAAGGACGGGAAGGAAACCCCCATAGGGGAAGGAACCACCGTTTTCATCCCTGGCGGGGAGAACCACTGCCTGATCAACAGAGGCACGGATGACCTCCGTTTCATCTGCATGATCCCGACCGGGGCGGAAGAACAGGTGCAGATCGCGCTGCCGCGTTCTTGTTAGCATGGATGGAGGCGCCATGATCCGGAATATCCTCATTCCCACCGATGGCTCCAATTACGGGCAGACGGCAATCGCCTACGGAATCTATCTTGCCCGGAAACTCAACGCGCGGTTGACGGGGCTCCATGTCGTGGATGTCCGTCTCCTGCAGGGCCCGGTCTTTACCGACATCTCCGGCGCCATCGGGCTCCCACCCTACCAGGAGTTCCTTCCGGTCATCGAAAGCGGACTTGATGCCAAGGCGGAGTCGATCCTCAAGGAATTCCGCGAACAATGCGAGGCGGGGGGGGTGCTCTGTGAAACGAAGAAGGTCATGGGTGTGATCGATGAGACCATCATCGCAGAGGGGCAGGGTTGCGACTGGATTCTCCTCGCGCAGAGAGGCGAGCACTTCCGCATCGACGGCGGCGCGATCCTCGGCTCTACGGCCGAGTCCGTCGTCCGGCACTCCGGCAAACCGGTCCTGGTGACTCCCGAAAACTTCCAGGAGATCGAAAGGATGGCCCTCGCCTACGACGGAAGTCTCCCGGCCCACAACGCCCTGAAACTTGCCGCCGAGCTGTCGCAGGCGGCCGCCTGGCCCTTGTCCGTGATGATCATTACGAACGATGAGGCCCTGGGAGCGAAGCTCTCCGAGCAAGCGGCGGCCCTCCTCGATCCCTTCAGAATCGATAGCGCCATCCTCATCCGCGGCGGGAAAGAAGATATAGAGATCCTCAAGTTCATCGGCGACGGATCGGTGGAACTCCTCGTCATGGGGGCCTACGGCCACAATCGTCTCCGGGAGCTGCTCGGCGGCAGCACGACCTCAGCGGTCATCCGCAAGAGCACACTTCCGGTCCTTCTGACCCGCTGACAGGGGATATTTCGGACGCTTTCGACTTTGATGGATTCTATCAAGCAACAGTCGCGTTATCTGAAGACGCTTTTCTTCCTCTACTTTATCGGTTTCGGGATCGGCTCGCCGTTTTTCGGAATCTTCTATAAACACGTGATTGTCAATGCCGACGGGACCCCCGCCATCGGCCTGATCGGGCTGCTCTTTTTCGTGATGCCGTTGGTCAGCCTGATCGCGAATATCCCCGCGGGAATCATCGCGGATAAATTCCATTCCGGAAAGCATTTGATCAGCGTCCTGTGTTTCGGCGTCGCTATCTTCGCGGCGCTGATCGGACTGGCCGGCGAGGATTTCGCGCGCCCCTGGGGGCTGGGCGGCAAATTCATTTTTGTCCTCGTCATGTTGTTTTTTCTTAACTGCTGCTTCCTCCCGATCAGCCCGGTGATAGATGCCGAGACTCTTCTTTTCCTCAACAGGCATTCCCGCCGGGAATTCTACGGCGCCTACCGGTTGTGGGGCACGTACGGATGGAGCGTTGCCACAATCCTGATGGGCCTCCTGCTCTTTCATTTCCGTCACGATCCCCTGATCTTTTACGGCGCGGCGCTTGCCTTTACCGTGTTGGGATTTGCCTCCTTCTCCGGCATCAGGGCAAGACCGGCGGCGCAGCCGATCATCATCCCCTGGAATCACCTGAAGAAAGACTCCCTGTTTCAGTGGTTTCTGGTCTTCATCTTTTTCACCGGGGTGGTTTCCAACGCCTCTTACACCTACACCGGCTACTTTTTCGACGACGTCATGAAAACGCCGCTCGAGATAGGTCTGATCCTGGGCACCTGGACGATCTTTGAGATACCGGTGATGAAGTTTTCCCGAAAACTCATCGGGGCGTTCGGAAACAGGTGGCTGATCGCAGCAGGCCTGCTGCTCAACGGTATCCGCCTGATCCTTTTTTCTTTATTCACCATGGAGACGCCGTTTGTCTGGAAGTGGGCGGCGGCGCTCCTGCAGGGGCCGGGATTCGGTCTGACCCACCTCGGGATCATCGATTTTGTCGACCGGAGGGCCCACCCGGATATGCGCGCAACCTACCTGAGCATCATGAATGTGGCCCGGATGTCGCTCGCATCCGCCCTGGGAGGCATTCTGGGAAGCTGGCTGATCAAGTGGCGGGACGGCGCATTCCTGATGCAGTTCTGCGGGTGGGGATCGCTCGCCCTGATCTTCGCGTTTGTTTTTCTGGTCAAGAGGCACGCCCCTCGAGACAAAATTGCAGCGGCCGGGGATCCGCTCTGACACTTCGGAGAGGCCCTGTTTACGAAATTCTCCGCCGCGCCACCCGGCCGTCATGATTTGAACGGGGCGAGCGCGAACGCCGGTCGTTGAGCCGATTGCCGATGTAGGACTGACGAACACCCTTGGAAATGGGTTTTTACTGTTCGTTCATGGATTGGAAGTCATAATTCCCAGGGGAATCCTGGCCTTGTAGCTTCGGGGGGAGGCAAAAAGATGAACCGCAGCGGAAAGCCAAGAATAGTCGTCATGGGCGCGGGTTTCGGCGGGCTATGGGCCGCCAGGAGCCTGGCCAAGCATCCCGTCGATTGCCTCGTAGTGGACAGGAACAACTATCACACCTTCCTTGCCCTTCTCTATCAGGTGGCGGCCGCCGAACTGGAAGCGGAGGACATCGCCTACCCCGTGCGCAGCATCATCTCGAACTTCCCGAACATCGACTTTGCCCTGGCCCACGCACGGCGGATCGATCCCCAAAACCGCATCATCGAGACCGACGGCGAGACGATTTCTTACGATTATCTGATCCTGGCCACGGGAAGCATATCCCATTCGTTCGGCGTGCCCGGCGTGGAAGCGCATGCCTATTGCCTCAAGACGCTGGAAGAGGCGGTTGCCTTGAAGAACCATATCATCTGTTGTTTTGAAGCGGCCACATGGGAAGCGGACGAGGTTAGGCGCAGAAGCCTCCTCACCTTTGTCATTGTGGGCGGCGGCGCCACGGGGGTTGAGTACGCCGGCGCCCTGAGCGAACTTGTCCATGGTCCCCTCGTCCAGGATTACCGGACGATCGATTTTCACGATGTCCGGATCATTCTCCTCGAGGCTTCGGACAGCCTGGTAGCCGGCATGCCGGCGCCCGTGCGCGACTACACGCTTGAGCGGCTCGGAAAGATGGGCGTTGAAGTGCGCTTGGGGGCGAAGGTCAGGGAGGTCACCCCGGCCGCAGTGCTCTTGAGCGGCGAGAAAGAGATCTCCACCCGGACCGTCGTGTGGACCGCCGGCGTAAAGGGGGAACCGATCGCCGGCCTGTCGGGCCTCCCCACGGAACCAAACGGACGCGTTCCCGTCCTGCCGACGCTGCAGGTGACCGGCCATCCGGAAATCTACGTGGTCGGGGACCTGGCTTCGATCAGGGAGAATGGCCGCGTGCTGCCCATGGTCGCGCAGGTGGCCATCCAGTCCGCCATGACCGCCGCCCAAAACGTCGCGCGTCAGATCGACGGAAAGGCGCCGCAGCCTTTTCGTTACCGCGACCGGGGCTCGATGATCGCCATCGGCCGCAACACGGCCGGCGTCGCCATCGGTTCAAGGACGTACACGGGGTTTTTTGCCTGGATCCTCTGGCTCGTCATCCACCTCTTTAACCTCATCGGTTTCCGCAATCGAATCATGGTCCTCATCAACTGGGCATGGGACTATCTGCTCTACGAACGGGCCGTCCGCTTCGTCTTCCCCTCGGAGATGCCCTCCCCTGCCGGATCGCAGTCCCGCTCTTGCCGGTTGGGGCGCGAAATTGATCAACAGAGAAGATACCCAGGGGAGGTGTGATAGGTTGAAAAAATGGACACCGATATTTAGGTAGGAAGACCAAGACGGGAGGTCTGAGTGAGTTTGGCAAGGGTCAAGCGGCCGCCTTCGATTCGACAGCGGGAAGAGGAAAGACGGGAACTGGAGATACGCGCCGCCGTGCCCGACGCTGGAGTATTTCCATGGCATCTATATAGGTCCAGGCCTTGCGGTAGGGAATGCCCATCGCCTTCGCCGCGGCATTGATCAAGGTCTCCTTCTGAATCAGGCGCAGCAATTCCTCCCGACCCTGGCCGAACACCGGCTCGCCGTCGATCTCCAGCCGGATTTTGGATCGGGCTTGCAGTCTGGGACCGGAGTCATTCATTTCAGAAATTTCTCCTCGATGAACTCGGCGACCGCTCCGGCATCGTTGAGATCGAGCACAGGCACGTCGAGTTCGAGCGGTTCATCGCTTGCCACCGCCATGAGCGTCGGATCATGCTCCGCCCCCCGGCAGATCAGCGTGGCGCTCCTTTCCCTGCGGTGGAGTTCAATCTTCGGCAGAGAACCCTTTTTGAATCCCTCAGTCAGGACGATATCCACGTCGGTAAAGTAGGTCGCCAGGAGTTCCGCGATGGGAGGAGATACGGCGTGTTTCTTCACCAGCGCCATTTTGTCGGGCGAGGAGATCAGCATGGTGTCAGCCCCGGCAGAGGTCAAGCGGTGGCTGTCCTTTCCCGGATGGTCGATGTCCAAACGGTGGGCGTCATGCTTGATGGCGCCGACCCTGTACCCTCTCTCTTTCAATCGAGCGATGACCTTTTCCAGAAGGGTCGTCTTTCCGGTACCTGACTTTGCCACAAATGAAACCGCCTTGACTGTCATAGGGAACCTTCCTTGTTAATTTTCAGTGAAGTGTTTTTGGCAATAACATCTTAACCGAAGAGAAGGCTGACTGCAATTTTTTCTCACCCACTGCAGGGAAAGCCCTCAACTTTTACCGATGATGCGAGGCTAAAATATCCCTCAGTTGCAGTGGCTGCAGTGCTCCATCTCCCCGGCCGAGGCGGGGAGGATCTGGAGCGTCGTATGATTGATCCCATGCCTGTGGAACAGCGTCTCCTGGGCCGCCCGGATGATCGCTTCGCTGTCCGGGGATTCCCCTTTGGAAAGGAGGTGGGCGGAGAGGAGCTTCTGATCGGCGCCGGTCTGCCAGATGTGGAGATCGTTGACCTCCGCCACGTCAGGGATCGCCAGCAGGTCATCTTTGACCCGGGTGAAATCGATGCCCGGCGGCACGGCGTCCAGAAGGGAATTGACCGCCTGCCGGACGATCTTATAGATTTCGCGGGCGATGAACAGGCAAATGGCCAGCGAGATGAGGGGATCGACGAGACGCCAGCCGAAGAGGGTGATCAGGACGGCCCCGGCGATGACGCCGAGGGAAAACAGGGCGTCCTGGAGCGAATGGAGCCAGGCGCTTCTCAGGTTGAAGTTCCGCGCCGAGATCTTCTGCAGTAGCAGGGTGGCCGCCCCGTTGCCGATGAAGGCCACGACTGCGACCCAGAGCATCACCCTGCCGGGGATTTCCGGCGGCGAGACCAGTCTCTTGAGGGTCTCCAAGAAGATGAAGGCGATCACAACGGACAGGACGATGCTGTTGACGAAAGCGGCGATAAACTCGATCTTCCGATAGCCGTATGTTTTGGCCGCATTCGCGGGACGGCGGGAAACCTTTTCCGCCCAATAGCTGAAGATCATGGCGGCGATGTCGCTCAGGTTGTGGACGGCGTCCGAGATCAGCGCCATGCTCCGGATCATGAGGCCGAACACCATCTCAAAGACCACGATCCCGCCGTTGATCACCATGGCAAAAATCAGGTTTTTTAGTGATGCCGGCTGGTCATGATTGTGGCTGTGGTGATGGTCGCGCTTGTGTTCCATTCAATTCACCCGCTGATAAAGGGACTGCCCCCGCTCACCGCTTCGCCTCCACGCGGCAGGCAGCCTCCAGGGATTCTTTCGCCACGGAGAAATACTTCCTTTTGAACTTTAATGCGACATTAACCAGGCTGACCAGCACGGGAACCTCCACCAGGGGGCCGATCACTGCCGCAAACGCCGCCCCGTGGTTGATCCCGAAAACACCGACGGCCACCGCGATCGCCAATTCGAAATTATTGCTGGCGGCGGTGAAGGAAAGTGTGGCCGACTTGCCGTAATCGGCCCCCGCCTTTGCGCTCATCCAGAAGCTCACCAGAAACATCACGATAAAGTAAATCAGCAGCGGAACGGCAATCATCAGGACGTCGCCAGGCTTTTCAATGATCTTCCTACCTTGCATCGAAAACATCACGACAATCGTGAAGAGGAGCGCTGCAAGCGTCATCGGGGAGATTCTTGGGATGAATTTTGAATGATACCATTCCTTCCCGCGCAGCTTCACCAAGACGAAACGGGTGATCATCCCCGCCAAAAACGGGAGTCCAAGATAGATGAAGACGCTCTCGGCGATCTGGCCGATCGTGATGTGGACGACAGCACCGGTAAGACCGATCAGCGGCGGCAGGATCGAGACGAACAGCCAGGCGTAAATGCTGTAAAAGAAGACCTGGAAGATCGAGTTGAAGGCGACCAATCCGGCGCAGTACTCCGTATCGCCCTGGGCCAGATCGTTCCAGACGATGACCATCGCGATGCAGCGGGCGAGGCCTATCATGATCAACCCGATCATAAACTCCGGTTGATTATGTAAAAACAGGACGGCCAGTATGAACATGAGGATCGGGCCGATGACCCAGTTCTGAACGAGGCTCAGCCCAAGTATCTTGAAATCGCGGAAGGCGTCGCCGAGCTCCTCGTACCTGACCTTGGCCAGGGGGGGATACATCATCAGGACCAGGCCTGCTGCAATAGGAATGCTCGTCTGCGTTCCTTCCGGTCGAAGGGAACCGATCCACTCGCCGACGCCGGGGGCATAATAACCCAGCAACACGCCCAGGGCCATCGCCAGGAAGATCCAGAGGGTCAGGTAGCGATCCAAAAAAGACAATTTTTTAACAAGACTGTCTGGCATATCCACCTCCATTTTCTTTCGTCTTCCACATCCTAAACGACTCTGCACAAGGGTTGGACCTCGCCGGTCCTGGTCATCACAATCTGCCAGACCTGGATATGCCGGGCACGAAAGGCCCCGGCGCTGGAGAGCAGATAATATTCCCACATCCTCTTGAACCTTTGGTCATACCTTTCGGCAAGTCTGTTCCATGCCTTCTGAAATCGTTCATTCCAGGAGATAAGGGTTCTTTCATAGTGCGTACCCAGATTATGGATATCCTCGATTACAAAGAGCCTCTCCGCGGCCTTGGCGATCTGGTCGATGCTGGGCAGCATCCCGTTGGGGAAGATGTACCGGTGGATCCAGGGGTCGCAGTTGAACCGGGAAATGTTGCTGCCGATGGTTTGGAGCAGAAATACCCCCTTCTCCTTCAGGCAACGGTGGACGACCTTCATGAACGTCCGGTAGTTTTTCCACCCCACATGTTCGAACATGCCGACGGAAACGATCTGATCGAAACTCCCTCGGATCTGCCGGTAATCCTCATTGAGGATCTGCACCGGCAATTTTTTGCACAATTCAACGGCATAATGAATCTGTTCCTTGGAGATGTTGACGGCCGTCACGGTGCAACCGTACTGTTCGGCCGCATAGCGGGCAAAGCCGCCCCAGCCGCAACCGATATCCAGGACATGATCTTCACGCTGAAGATCGATTTTCCGGCAGATGAGGTCCATCTTTTTCTTCTGGGCCTCCTCCAGATCGTCCGTCCCCTGAAAATAAGCGCAGCTGTACTGATGGTAAGGGTCCAGGAAGGAAAAGAAGAGTCCATCCTCAAGATCGTAGTGCCTCCTGGCGACCATTCCCGAGCGGGCCCGCGACTGGAGATTAAACAGCCACGCCGAGATGTATGACATTAAATATTTAAGAGGATTCCCTCTGATTTTCTCCTCCATTTTTCCCCTGAGAAGTCGGCAGATGAATTCATCGATCCGCCGACAGTCCCACCAGCCCTCCATGTACGATTCTCCGAGCCCAAGGCTGCCGTCTTTCAGGACGCGTGCGTAGAACCGGTCATCCCGCACCTGGATGTCCCAGGGATCGGGGCCGTCAACCCGGACGCCCGTTTCCGCCAGCCATTGACTGAGGAGTTCTCTGTGTTTTTTCATGGTTCACCTCCATGATTTGAACCGGCACGGATCAACACCCTTCCACCCTTCGTCCCACCGGTGATTCAGATTCGTCCCGGCATTCCCTGGCTCGGTCCCCGGGCCTATCTGCTGAGCCAGGAGAGGATCTCTTCCTTCTTGGGGATCTTCCCTACGGACTTGACCTTGCCGTCCACGACCACCGCCGGGGTGCTGAAGACGCCGTATTTGGCGATCTGCATGATGTCACTCACCTTCTCGATATCGGCCGCAACACCCGTTTCGGCAACGGCTTCACGGACCAGCGTCTCCACCTTTTGGCAATTGATGCAGCCGGGTCCCAGTATCTTGATGTCCATGACACACCTCCCTTTTTCGATAGGTTTCCAGGACCCAGGCCCGGATCTCGTCCCGGACCCGCCGGAAAACCGCGAGGACCTCCGCCTCCGTCTCCTTACGCAACCAGCCATCCGTAGGCTATTCCCACCGCGGTGGAAAGAACCACGACGATCGTACAATAGGCCAGTGTCTTTTTCACGCCCATGATCCCCGTCAGTGTCAGAACGCTGGGAAGCGAGAGAGCCGGTCCCGCGAGCAGGAGGGCCAGGGCCGGCCCCTGCCCCATTCCCGAACCGATCAGCCCCTGCAAGATCGGAACCTCCGTCAGGGTCGCGAAGTACATCAGCGCCCCCGAAACCGAGGCGAAGAGGTTCGCCCAAAGGGAATTCCCGCCCACGAGGCTGACA
>JAHJXP010000221.1 GCA_018827585.1 Pseudomonadota bacterium
CAAAATGACATAATAGTTGTGGAAAGCTTGCAAAGTCATGATCGCGTTGAAGAGTTGTGATGTGAGTTCTATACTGTTCTTTTGAGTGTGTCAAATCCGGAAGTTTAAGAAGCAAGCAAATTCCAAATCAAAAGAAATGAGCGGTCAACCAGCGCACCTTTCATACCGTATTCAATAAACTGGCTCGATCAACCGCCCTGAAGACTTGTATTTGAAGCCTGGAACATTTTGTTGATGCTCCGTATCGATAAAAGTACGCATCAACCGGATGAACCTAAAAAAAAGGGGGGAGGTCGTGCAAACTCTCCCCCTCTCCCGATGGTTATCAGAACGGATTACGAAAGGCCCAGCACCTTGAGCAGCGGATTGGCGTAAAGAACGACCAGCGCGATGACGAGCGCGTAGATCGCCAGGGATTCGATCATGGCGAGCCCCACCATCATGGTGACCAGGATCTTCCCGTGCGCCTCCGGATTGCGGCCGACAGCGCTGGCGGCGCTGCTCAACCCGTTGCCCATGCCCAGGGCGGTCCCAATCGTTCCCAGCGCCATGGTGAAACCCGCAACGAGCAGACTGCAACTGATCACGATGGCCTTCGTATAATCGACCGAAGAACCGGGCGTCGCCTCGGCGGCTGCCGCCAGCGAGGCCGTCAACAGCACCGCAGACACCGCGAAAACGCCAACACCAAAAGTCCGTTTCATCATTAGCCTCCTTTTATTGCGCTTTGTAGATTTTATCTGCGGGGTTTTTAGCGGTTAGGGAAAATCTTGTCAAGAAATATTTGGTATCATCCGGCCGATTTATGGTATGAAGAGCCGCTATGAAACAGTGCATAAGGTCCCGAACATGATAAGGGAAAAAGCGAAAGTTTCCGGGGTTCCGCCGTCGCTTCCCGGGTTGACGGAGGAAGAGATCGAAGTTTGCCGGCGGATTCAGGGGGACATCCCTCTTGCCGAGCGCCCCTTTCGCCTGGTCGCGGAGGAAATAGGCTTGGCCGAAGGGGATGTTCTGTCGATCGCGGGCAGGCTCCGGGAGCGGGGCGTCATCCGGAAGTTCGGCGCCATCGTCCGTCATCAGAGGGCGGGCTACACCCATAATGTAATGGTCGTGTGGGCGGTGCCCCCCGGCGAGTGTGAAAAGGCCGGAAAAAGACTGGCCTCCTTCCCGGAAATCACCCACTGCTACGAGCGGACCCCCCCTTTTGCAGGCCGGTACAACCTCTTCACCATGGTCCATTTCCGGAAGAAAACGGACGAGGCCCTGCTTCAGGAAATGGCCGCAGCCATCGGGATAAGCGACTTTAAGGTTCTCAGGAGCCTCGAGGAGTTCAAGAAAAACAGCATGGAGTATTTTTAAGATGGAGATGCAGGAACTGTTTGATCAGGCGCGGCAGATCATCCCAGGAGGGGTCAACAGTCCGGTCCGGGCCTTCAGGGCCGTCGGCGGGACGCCCCGTTTCATCCGGGAAGCGGCCGGGGCAAAGATCATAGACACGGAGGGGCGCGAATATATCGACTATGTCGCCTCCTGGGGACCCATGATCCTCGGCCACAGCCACCCGGACGTCGTTGCCGCCATCCGGGAAGCGGCCGGCCGGGGAACCAGTTACGGGGCGCCCACCGAGATCGAGATCGGCATGGCCCGGCGGATCGTCGACGCCTTCCCCTCGGTGGAGATGGTCCGGATGGTGAGCTCCGGGACCGAGGCGACGATGACCGCCATCCGCCTGGCCCGCGGCTTTACGGGAAGGGACAGGATCATCAAATTCTCTGGCTGTTATCACGGCCATGCCGATTCTCTCCTCGTCAAGGCGGGTTCCGGAGTGGCCACGCTCGGGATCCCCGGAAGTCCGGGCATTCCCCCGCGGCTGGCCGAACTGACGATCAGCATCCCCTTCAACGACAGCGGCGCGGTGGGGGAAGCCGTTTCCCGCTTCGGCGATGAGCTGGCCTGCATCATCGTCGAACCGGTGGCCGGCAACATGGGCGTCGTCCCGCCCCGGCCGGGATTCCTGGAAGACCTGCGGGAGGCGACGCGTCAATGCGGCAGTCTCCTGATCTTCGACGAGGTCATCACTGGTTTTCGCCTCGCCTACGGCGGCTGGCAGAACCTGACCGGCATCACCCCCGATCTCACCTGTCTGGGGAAGATCATCGGGGGAGGACTCCCGGTCGGCGCCCTGGGCGGCAGGCGCGAGATCATGGAACGCCTCGCCCCCACCGGCCCCGTTTACCAGGCGGGCACCCTCTCGGGAAACCCTATCGCCATGTCCGCCGGGATCGCCACGCTGGACATCCTCCGGGGGAAATCCTACCCGACTCTCGACGCGATGGCCGCCCGTCTGTGCGCCGGCATGGCCGATCTCTTCCGGGAAAAGGGGATCCCCTTCCGGATCAACCGCGTCGGCTCGCTGTTCACCCTCTTTTTCACGGCGGAAGAAGTCGTCGACTTTGCAACGGCTTCGCAGAGCGACACGGAACTTTTTGCCCGCTTCTTTCAGGGCATGCTGGCGGCGGGGGTCTATCTCGCCCCGGCCCAGTTCGAGGCCGGCTTCCTCTCCTTCGCCCATACGGATGAGGATATCGCCCGCACCCTTGCCGCCTGCGAGAAGGCGCTCAGTACGCTTTAACGTTTATTGGACGGATGGGATTGTGGGAACCGCGAGTCTGCAGGAACGGCAGGGTTGTTTGCGGGCGGAATGATCCCCGGAAACGGGTGCAGGGCAGGCATGGGGGAAACGATGCGGAAGATTCTCATCACCGGCGCCGCGGGATTCATCGGCTTCCATCTCTCCCGCCGTCTCCTGGAGGGGGACGACAGGGTCGTCGGCCTGGACAATCTGAACCCCTATTACGACGTGACCCTCAAGGAGGCGCGGCTCGACATTCTCCGACGGAAAGGGAATTTCCGTTTCGTCCGCGCGGATCTCGCCGACCGCGGGGCAGTCGAGGCGCTTTTTCAAGAGGAACGGCCCGAGATCGTCGTCAATCTGGCCGCCCAGGCGGGCGTCCGCTATTCGCTCACGAATCCCCACGCCTACGTGGAGAGCAACCTCGTCGGCTTCCTGAATGTCCTCGAGGGATGCCGTCACGGGCAGGTGAAACACCTCGTCTTCGCCTCCTCCAGCTCGGTCTACGGGGCCAACACCCGGATGCCCTTTTCGGTCCACGACAATGTGGACCATCCGCTGAGCCTCTATGCGGCGACAAAAAAGGCCAACGAGCTGATGGCCCATACCTATGCGGCGCTCTACGGCTTCCCCTGCACGGGGCTCCGCTTCTTCACCGTTTACGGCCCGTGGGGAAGGCCGGACATGGCCCTGTTTCTCTTCACCCGGGCGATCCTTGCGGACCGGCCGATCGACGTCTTCAACGAGGGGCGGATGAAGCGGGACTTCACCTATATCGACGACATCGTCGAGGGTCTCGTCCGGGTCATGGGGCGGATCCCGTCGCCGAACCCCGGCTGGAAGGGCGACCGACCCGATCCCTCCGCCAGTTTCGCCCCCTACCGGCTCTACAATATAGGGAACAACCAGCCCGTTGCCCTGATGGATTTCATCGCGATCCTGGAGGACAGCCTCGGGCGAAAGGCCCGGAAGCATTTTCTCCCCCTGCAGGCGGGGGACGTGCCGGCTACCTGCGCCGATGTGGATGATCTTTCGGCCGACGTGGGGTTCAAACCAGCAACCCCGCTCGCCGAGGGAATAGGGCGCTTTGTCGCCTGGTACCGGGAATACTACGGCGGCGGTCCGGCCTGACAGGGGGCGGGGACAGATTTTAAATCTGTCCCCACACAGAGAGAGGGAGGTTTTACATGAAAAAAGCGTTCATCACCGGCATCACCGGCCAGGACGGCTCTTACCTGGCCGAATTCCTGCTCGCAAAGGGCTACGAGATCCACGGCCTCATCCGCCGGGCCAGCACCTTCAACACCGACCGGATCGATCACCTCTACAAGGATTTCCACGATCCCCAGGCGCGGGTCTATCTCCACTACGGCGACCTAACCGTGTCCGGCCACCTCACCGATCTCCTCCACGAGATCCGGCCGGACGAGATCTATCACCTGGGGGCGCAGAGCCACGTCCGGGTGAGCTTCGACATGCCGGAGTATACCGGCGACGTGAGCGGGCTGGGCACCTTGCGCCTCCTGGAGGCGATCCGGAAGACGGAAATAAAGGCCCGCTTCTACCAGGCGTCCTCCAGCGAGATGTTCGGCGCGGCGCCGCCGCCCCAGGGAGAAGCAACCCCCTTTCAGCCCCGGAGCCCCTACGCGGCCGCCAAGGCCTACGCCCACTACATCGTCCGCAACTACCGGGACGCCTACCGGCTCTTCGCCGCGAACGGCATCCTCTTCAACCACGAATCCCCCCGCCGCGGCGAAACCTTCGTCACCCGGAAGATCACCCGGGCGGCGACCCGGATCAAGCTGGGCCTGCAGGAAAAGCTCTACCTCGGAAACCTGGAAGCGAAGCGCGACTGGGGGTTTGCCGGGGATTACGTCGAGGCCATGTGGCTGATGCTCCAGCAGGACCGTCCCGACGATTACGTCATCGCCACCGGCGAGACCCACTCGGTGCGCGAATTCGCCGAGAAGGTCTTCGCGAAGCTCGACCTCGACTACCGGCGCCATGTGGAAATCGACCCCCGCTATCTCCGCCCGACGGAGGTGGACGTCCTTTTGGGCGATGCGACAAAGGCCCGCAAGACCCTCGGATGGTCGCCGAAGGTCGGCTTCGATGAGCTCATCGAGATGATGATCGCGGCGGATATGGAGACCGCCGGAAAGGAGAAGACCCTGCTCGACGCGGGGTACGCCTGCAACGGACGCGGGGCTGGTTTTTAAAGAGGGAATGCAATGACGGATATGAAAAACAACCGCATCACGATTACCGGCGGCCGGGGATTTTTGGGCCGGCACCTCGTCCGGACCTTCCGGGAGAGGGGCTGTGACCTGATCCTCGTGGCTGACCTTCCCGAATACAACCTGGTCCGCCCGGAGGACATCCGGCGCCTCTACGACGAACAGAGGCCGGATATCGTCATCCACCTGGCCGCCAAGGTGGGGGGCATCGGCTTCAACCTGGAGAACCCCGGATCGCTCTTCTATGAAAACATCATGATGGGCGTCCAGCTCCTCCATGAGGGCTGCCTGAGGAAAATCAGGAAATTCGTGGCCCTGGGAACGATCTGCGCCTACCCGAAATTCACCCCTGTGCCGTTTAAGGAGGACGACCTCTGGAACGGCTATCCCGAGGAGACCAACGCCCCGTACGGCCTGGCCAAGAAGATGATGCTCGTCCAGGCCCAGGCCTACCGAAGGCAGTACGGCATGAACGCCATCTTTCTGTTGCCGGTCAACCTCTACGGTCCGGGAGACAACTTCGATCCCCGCTCCTCGCACGTCACCCCGGCCCTCATCAAGAAATGCGTGGACGCCATGGAGCGGGGAGAGGAAGAGATCGTCGTCTGGGGCACCGGTGCCGCCACGCGGGAGTTCTTCTACGTGGAAGACGCGGCGGAGGCGATCGTTCTGGCGACGGAACGCTACGACCGGGAAGAACCGGTCAACATCGGCGCCGGCTTCGAGATCTCCATCCGGGATTTGGTCGGACTGATCGTGGAACTGACCGGATTCAAGGGACGGATCGTCTGGGACCCCTCCAAACCCGACGGCCAGCCAAGGCGGATGCTCGACACTTCCAGGGCCTTCAAGGAATTCAACTTCCGGGCGCGGACGGATTTCCGGGAAGGGCTCGTCAAGACCATCGCCTGGTACCGGGACGCCCGGGCCGCTGCGGCCCGGACCTGACCGGGCCCCAATGACGTCGCAATCCGGCGGAGGTCCACGGCCACGTCAAAGTCAGGGCGATACATTTTTTAGAGCGGTTCCGATGGTGGTCAACGGCTATGGCGTATGAAGCGAGGTATGAAAGATGGCCAGAGATCCGTGAAAAAGGGGATCGGGATCAAGAAGCAGATACAGG
>JAHJXP010000222.1 GCA_018827585.1 Pseudomonadota bacterium
CGCAGACGTTCTTGATACGTTGGCACCTCTTAGAAAGTTCCCATAACGCAAGGGATACAGCAGAGCAGGTGAGAGATTTACATTATCGGTAAAATCCAGGCTACGTGAGGTCGGTGTGAGGCCAAGAGGCTTCACGCGGAAGGCTCGCACGAGCCGTATGAGTCGAGAGGCTCACGTACGGATCTGTGGGGGACTGGAGGTGAGATTCCTCCGGTCTACCCGGCGATGAACCAGAAAGGAGATTAAGCGACAATGCGTTATCCTACCGTGTTTCAACCCTGCAGGATCGGGAGCCTCACCCTCAAGAACCGTCTGGCCATGTCCCAGATGACGATGAACTATGCCACGGAAGAGGGGCTGGTCACGGATAAATTGATCGCCTACTACACGGAAAGGGCGAAGGGGGGAGTCGGCCTGATTTTTGTGGAGGGGACCTATTTCACTCCTGAAGGCAAGGGGTATGTCCGGCAGATCGGTCTTGCCTCGCAGAAGCATGTCGAGGGGTTGAAGAGGCTGACGGACTCCGTCCATGGGCTGAAAAATGATACCCGGATCTTTCTCCAGATACATCACGCCGGAGGAAGGGCTTCCGCGAAGGTCACCGGGCTTCAACCGGTGGCCCCATCAGCCGTTCCGCCCTATCCGGGAGCGGAAATGCCGCGGGAGTTGACGCGGGAAGAGGTGTCCGGTCTGGTCGAGGCTCACGTTGAGGCGGCCGCCCGGGCCAGGGAGGCGGGATTCGACGGCGTGGATATCCACTGCGCCCACGGCTATCTCGTCCCCTCCTTCCTTTCTCCGCTGACGAATCGGAGGGCGGATGAGTATGGAGGGGACCTGACCGGCCGGACCCGCTTCCTCCTGGAAATCATTCGGGGGATCCGGAAGCGCCTGGGACCGGATTTCCCGC
This sequence comes from Pseudomonadota bacterium, assembly GCA_018827585.1. GTDB lineage: Bacteria > Desulfobacterota > Syntrophia > Syntrophales > UBA5619 > JAKAFS01. The sequence continues at coordinate 908 of JAHJXP010000222.1, forward strand.
TGACGATCAAGATCAGCGGGGATGAATATATTGAGGGCGGGCTGGGCATTCGCGACATGATCGACATCGCCCGGCTGGCCGAGGAGGCCGGCATCGACGGGCTCATCGTCTCAGCGGGGACTGTGGGCGGTAAGAAACTCGAGGATTTGAGCGAGCCCCACAAGGTGATGCGGACACTTCCGATGATGACGAAGCCGGGCTGTCTGGTACCCATCGCGGCGGAGTTCAAGAAATCCCTGCGGATCCCCGTCATTACCTTGGGGCGGATCAACGAGATTGCGCTGGCTGAGGAAATTTTGAAGGAGGGCAAGGCGGATATCGTCGCCATCGGCCGCCCCCTTCTCGCCGATCCCGAACTTCCGAAGAAAGCGGCGGAGGGCCGGGAGGCGGAGATCCGTCCCTGCATCGCCTGCAACGAGGGGTGTTATAAACGGATTCTTCAGCAGCTCGATGTCCGTTGTTCCGTGAACCCGCTTTTGGGAAAGGAGGGGGATTCGGCCGTCCGGAGGGCAAGCCCCGCCAAACGGATCCTCTTTGTCGGCGCCGGACCCGCAGGGATGGAGGCGGCCTGCCGTGCCCGAGAAAGGGGTCACGACGTCACGTTGATCGAGAAGAATGCCGCGGCGGGCGGTCAGCTTCTTCTGGCGTCGGTGCCGCCGGGGAGAAGGGAGATCGAACACTTCACGAACTATTTGAGAGGCTGCCTGAAGAGAAGCGGTGTGAAGGTGATTCTGAACGAGGAGGTCTCCCCTTCCGTCATTCGGCGACTTCAGCCGGATGCGGTCATCATCGCCACGGGAGCACAGCCGTGCGTGTTGGCCGTCCAGGGACTCCAGGCGGCTCAGGGAGTGACTTCCTGGGACGTCCTGTCGGGAAAACCGATGGCGGGCGGACCTTATTTGATTGTGGGCGCGGGGCTGGTCGGTTGTGAAACGGCGGACCTTCTCAGCGACCGGGGGGAGAAAGTCACGCTCGTCGAGATTCTTCCGGAGATTGCCTGTGATGCGGACAAGGACACCAAGGCCTATTTCGACATACGGTTTCAGAACAAGGGGGTCAAGGTCTATACCGGTGCGAACCTGGTCAGGATGGAGGATCGTCTGGCGATCATCCGCAACGGGGATGAAGAAATCCGGATCGAGACGGGAACGGTGGTTTTTTCCGTGGGTGCAAAGCCGGAAGATTCGCTGTATGATCAACTGATTTCCATGGGCATCGAGGTGATCAAGGCGGGAGATTGCGTGAAGCCCAGAAGTATTCTGGATTCCGTCGAGGAAGGTTTCCTGGCGGGTAATCGCGTTTAAACGCGCGGATTCCCTCGCAACACGGAGTGGGTATCTTGTGATCCCCATCCACAGGACGGGGTATTCTGCGGATAATTTTATTAACGGCATCATGAAAGGAAAGGAGATAAGGGGATGAGTACGAAAGAGTGGTCTGTTTCTTACTGGCACTATATGCCGGGCGCATCGAGCCCGATGCAGATGATGAAAGGCGCGATGAAGTGCATGAAGTGCGGTGATGTGAAGGAAGGCGAGACGGTCCTGATCTCCACCGACACCAACAAACTGAGAATTGCCGAAACCCTCGGGGGCGCGGCCTATGCGGTGGGGGCGATTCCCATCATCATGATGATCCCTCCCGTCGGCGTCCACGGGGCGCAACTGCCGGAGCCCATCGTTGCGGCCTTCCGGGAGGCGGATGTCTTTCTGCAGCCCTCCACCTGGTCGCAGACCCATACACGGGCGCGGGTGGAGGCGATCAAGGCGGGAAAACGCGGCTGCACGATGTGCGAGGTAACGGAGGACGCCCTGTGTGTGGGGGCCATCGAGGCGGATTACGAGGCGTGCGACCGGCTCGGACGGCTGTTAGGGGCGGCCCTTGCCGAGTCGAGCGAGGTCCGCATTACGACGCCTCTGGGTACGGATATTCGAGGCGAGGTGAAGGGACGGCCTGTGCAGTATGAAACAGGTCTCTTCAAAACCCCCGGGTCGTTCGCCGCATTTCCCGACAGCGAAATCAATATCTCACCGATTGAAGGGACGGCGGAGGGGATTGTGGTCAGCGATGTGAGCATCATGAGCGTCGGCGTCACGATCTATGACCATGTCACTTTGATCGTCAAGGGAGGAAGAGTCGTGGATGTCCAAGGAGGCATGGCCGCCGCCAAGCTCAGCCAAATCCTCAAAGGCATGAACGACGAGAAGGCCTATAATTATGCCGAATTCGGTATCGGGCTCAATCCGAAAGCCAGACTGGCGGCGACCAATCTTGAGGACTTGGGCCGACTGGGAAACTGTCATGCGGGCATCGGCAGTAACTTTGCCATCGGGGGTAAAGTGCTGGCGCCGAACCATATCGATGCGATGTACAGGGATGCAACGGTCTTTTTTGACGGGAAGGCGGTGTTGGCGAACGGCGTCTGCAAAATCTGACGGCTTCGGAATAAACCCGTAAATTAGAGGCATCTACACTTTTTTGCTGGTTGGTGAAATCTAATTCTCAATGGGAGATCGATCATGAAATTCAGATTTGAAAACAACGTGCGGGCGCTGCTGGAAGGATCCATCGACATCCACATCCACTCGGCGCCCGATGTCTATCCACGGCTGCTCAACGACGTGGAGCTCGCCCTTTCCGCCAAGGAGAACGGCATGCGGGCGATTCTGTTGAAAAACCACTATTTCGAGACGGCGAGCCGGGCGCAGATCGCATCCGATATCGCCGATTTCCCCGTCTTCGGCGGCATCGCCCTGAACCTTACCAACGGCGGGCTGAACAAACACGCGGTCAAGATGGCGCTGAAGATCGGGGCCAAGCAGGTATGGATGCCGACGGTCCATTCCCAGTACTTCGTCAAGAACAAGAGCCACGTGGCCAATCTCGCCACCGAGATAGGCGCCGACGTCGAGGGCATCTCCCTGGTGAAGGAAGACGGAAGCCTCCGAGATGAGCTCTACGAGATCTTCGACCTCATCAAGGAAGCAGACGCAATCCTGGCGACGGGCCATGTGACCAAAGAGGAGGCGAAGATCGCCGTAAGCGAAGCGGCCAAAAGGGGGGTGAAAAAGATCATCGTCACCCATCCGGCGGCCACCTTCGTCCACTACAGCGTCGACGACATGAGGGAGATTCTGGATCTGGGGGCCACCTTTCTCGAACATACCTGGAACGACGTGACCCGGCAGGTTTCCCATCCGCTGGAGATCCATGTTCTGTTTAATGTCATCAAGTCCATCGGCGCCCGTCATTGCATCATGTCCACGGACGCGGGCCAGTGGCTCAATCCGCCGGCCGCCCAGCAGATGGGGATCTACATCAAGGAGGCGCTCAAGAGCGGCATCCCGGCGCAGGATATCCGGACTATGGTCACCGACAATCCGGCAAGGGTTCTGGGGATCTGAATGTCTTGAAGAAAGAAAGCGACAATAGGGGAGGATGTGTATGACGGTGAAAATAGGGTTTATCGGTTTGGGGACGATGGGGAAATGGATGGCGCTCAATATGCTGAAAGCCGGGTTCCCAATGCGGGTGTATGACATCAATCCGGCGCCGGTCGAATTTCTGGCCGGGCAGGGCGCCGAGGCGGCGACATCGCCGGCGGACGCGGCGGCGCAGGTCGACTGGCTTTTTCTGAGCCTTCCCGACACGGAGTTGGTGGAGAAGGTGGTTTTCGGGGAAAAGGGGGTGGTGCAGGGCGCCCGGCCGGGCCTGGTCCTGGTGGACCTGAGCACCATCGGCTACATTCCTACCCTGGAAATCGATCGCAGGCTGAAAGAAAAGGGGATCCTCTTCGCGGATGCGCCGGTGTCCGGAATGGAGGCGCGGGCCAAAGAGGGGAAGATCACGGTTATGTTCGGCGGCGACGAAGGTCTCTTTCGGACAGTGCGGCCCGCCCTGGACGCCATCGGCAATCAGATCGTCTATATGGGAGGGGTGGGCAGCGGCCAGTTGACCAAATTGATCAATCAGCTGCTATTCAACATCAGCTGCGCGGGACTGGCCGAGGTGCTTCCCATGGCCGTCAAGCTGGGGCTCGATCCGGAAAGGGTGGCCCAGGTCGTCACCACCGGAACCGGGCGGAGTTTTGCCGCGGATTTCTTTATCCCGCTTACCCTGGAGAACCGGTTCGATGAAGGGTATCCGGTGAAAAGCGCTTACAAGGACATGATCAGCGCCGCCGAGATCTCCGCCCACAAGGGCATCCCCCTGCCGGTGGTCAACGCCACGGCGGTGACGTTTCAGATGGCCATGGCGGAGGGTTTCGGCAATCTCAGCAAGGGTGGGTTGATCCGCGTCTTCGAGAAGATGCTGGGGGCGGAGTTCCGGAAGAGGGGGGCTGCGGCATGAATCCGCATCGGGGAATTCCTGAAGATATCACCGAGGCCTATTACCGCGGATTGATGCATTCCGTGGGCTACCGGAGGAAGGACCTGGACAAGCCGCAGATCGCGGTGGTCAATTCCTGGACGGAGGTGAATCCCGGCCATCAGCCGCTGAGGGAGCTGGCGCAGCGGGTCAAGGAGGGGATCTGGGCTGCCGGCGGATGCCCGTGCGAATTCAATGTGCCCGCGCCCTGCGACGGCATGGCGCAGGGCCCTGGCATGCGGGAGCTCTCCATTCCAGCGGCGATGCTGGTGGGCATGGAGTTGCACACGTCCGTGGCGATGGTGACCGACGGCCGTTTTTCCGGCGCCACCCGCGGACCCTGCGTCGGTCATGTCTGCCCGGAAGCCTGGGACAATGGACCGATCGCCTATGTCCGTGACGGTGATCCGATTGAGATCAACGTCACGGAGGGACGGCTGGAGTGGCTCGTCTCCGACGATGAGTTCCGGCGCCGTCGTGAAGCCGGGGCTCAAAAGCCCAACCATCCGGCGCCGGGGATGCTGGCGGCGTATCGGAGGATGGTCGGCAGCGCCGATACAGGCGCCCTGTGGCTGTGACGGATGCGATGCATGAAGCCAATTATCATAGCTCTCATTGTATCGATTAGGAGGGTAATGTGAAAAAGAGACAGGTGGTGCGGATTGACGATGTGCCCTTCCGGCAAGTGGAATGGGGGTTGACCAAGGTGTTGGTCGGACCGGAGCGTATGGGGTCGGAAAAGGTCATGGTCAAAATCACCCAATACGAGCCGGGGTACAGCCATAAACCCCATATGCACCCGACGCAGGAGGAGGTCATCTTCGTTCTCGAAGGGAGGGGGGTGACGGAGTCGGATGAGGATAAGATCGAAATCGGACCCGGTTCGGTCGTCTTCGTTCCCGCCGGGACGTACCACGCCACGATAAACCTCAGCGATACCGAACCGCTGAGGGCCGTGATCATCAAGTCTCCGCCCGGTGACGAGGAGGTAAGGCAGTAAGGGAAGGTGAAGCTGAAAAAGCGATGAAGCTTTTCAAACAATTCCTTGCGGAAAAGAAGTAGCGATGAGGAGACCGATATGACCAAAGACCGCGCTGCAAGCCTGCTGTTTCTCCTTACAGGCTTTTATGGGTTCTTTTTTTCCGTTCAACTCCCGATGGGGAGATGGAATGAGCCGGGCCCTGGGGTCTTTCCGATCACCCTTTCGGGCCTCTTGTTGTTATCGGGGGCCGCATGGTTTATCCGTGGGAAACGAAGGGCTGGGGAAACGGCCGAAGGGGAGAAGGCAGGCTGGTACGCCATCGTCCGGAACTTCTCGACACCCATAAAGATTGTGGTTCTGACGGCCCTGCTCATTCTCGCTTTCAATCGGGTGGGCTACCTTGTGGGCTCATCGCTCTACCTCTTTGCCCTCCTTTTCTGGGTATCCCGGTATCGGTTGATCTATTCCATCGGCATTGCCGTCGTCATCGGGGTGGGGAGCTGGTATTTCTTTGCGAAGGTCCTTGCTGTTCAGTTGCCCGCAGGATTACTCTCTTTCTGACTCTTTTCGGCATGACCGAGTGGAGGTTGTAAATGGACGTCTTCGGCAATCTTGCAAGCGGGTTTCAAACCGCATTGACCCTGCAGAATGTCTACCTCTGCTTTATTGGGTGTCTGTGGGGAACGATGGTGGGGGTATTGCCTGGAATCGGTCCCCTGGCGGGCATCACCTTGCTCATCCCCGTCACGTTCGGTCTTGACGCCACCGGCGCCATCATCATGCTTGCCGGAATTTATTACGGGGCCATGTACGGCGGTTCGACCACCTCGATCCTCATGAACGTTCCGGGAGAGTCGGCTTCCGTCGTCACCTGCCTCGACGGATATCAGATGACTCTCAAGGGAAGGGGAGGGGCCGCCCTGTTTATTGCCGCCTGGGGGTCCTGGGTCGGGGGCACCCTGAGTATCGTGGGACTCATGGTCCTGGCGCCTACCCTGGCCAATTTCGCCATGAAGTTTGGCCCTCCGGAGATGTTTTCCGTCCTATTGATCGCCTTCATTCTGCTTGGCTCCTTGGGCAGCGGGTCCTTCTTCAGGACGATGCCCATGGTTTTTCTGGGCCTGTTGATCGGCACGATCGGGATGGACCCATTGACCGGATCGCTTCGTTTTACCCACAACGTGACGGATCTGTACGACGGGATCGGGCTGCTCCCCGTCGCAATGGGGGCCATGGGAATCGGTGAAATCCTCATCGCCACGGAGGAGAGCCTCTTGCGGGTCATCCACAAAGTCAAATTGCGGGAACTCTGGCCGACCCGCGACGAACTCAGGGCCTCCTGGGCCCCCATCTTCCGAGGGTCGGGCATCGGTTTCGTGATCGGTCTTCTGCCGGGATCGGCCCATATCCTGTCCAGTTTCGTCAGCTACATGGCGGAGAAACGGCTGGCGAAAAGGCCGGAAGAGTTCGGCAGAGGCCGGATAGAGGGGGTGGCCGGCCCCGAGTCGGCCAACAATGCCGCCACGGGCAGCGCGATGATCCCTTTCCTGAGTCTGGGCATTCCGACCGGACCGGCTCCGGCGGTCATGATGATCGCCCTGCTCATCCATGGGATCACCCCCGGCCCTCTTTTTATCTCCAAGCACCCGGATGTCTTCTGGGGGCTGATCGCAAGCATGTATATCGGGAATGTCATGCTGATCGTGCTGAACCTTCCCCTGGTAGGAATCTTCATCAGCCTGCTCAGAATCCCTTTCCGCATTCTATTTCCGGTCATCCTCCTCATCTGTCTGGTCGGCACCTATTCAGTCAATACGAGCACCTTCGAATTGGGAGTCCTGTTGAGCTTTGGAGTATTGGGGTACTTCATCCGGAAGATCAAGTACGATATGGCGCCGCTGATCCTGGCGACGATCATCGGGCCGACGATGGAGCTGAGCCTGCGTCAGTCGCTGATGCGAAGCGATGGTTCGTTCTCCATTTTCTGGGAAAGCCCCATCACCATGACGCTGATTGCCGTGTCCATCCTGCTGCTGGTGTGGAATGTGTACAGGGGCTTGAGGCCGACGAAGGCCTCGTGGGAAAAGGCGTTGGAAGAGGGCAAATGAGTTTTTGAATTTCATAGTTCTGCAACGCTCTCGATAGATGAAAAGGAGGCGGGACAATGTTCGCACAGCAGGGAGAAAAGGGGATCAACCGGAAGGATCTCGGGATTGCCATCATCGGTTCGGGTCGAATGGGAACACGGCGGGCCAGCATTGCAGCGACGCATCCCGCGGTCCGCTTCCTGGCCGTTTCGGATATCGATCTCTCACGAGCTCGATCCGGGTCTACAACTCGCGGGCACAGGCCTTCCAGATCCTCAAACGGTCCTTTCACGCCACGCCGGTGCTGGACGTTCTGACGTACTACGTCGATCTCATCTGTTGGTTCTTTGAAGGCCATTCTCCAGTGGAGGTAGTGGCCCGCGGTCAGAAGGGGGTGTTCAAGGCCGCTGGATACGACGCGGACGATGTGACATGGGCCATCCTCACCTTTTCCGATGGAGCAGTGGTGAGCCTTGGCGTGGACTACGCGCTTCCGGAGAAGTATCCGACCCTCGGGCAAAGCCCGCGCATGGAGATCCTCGGCACGGAAGGCGTCATCCTGCTGGATGAGGACCACAAGGAGCACATTCTCTACACGAACCGGGGGGTATCCCACGGCTATGTTCCGGGCCACGATGTAAACATGGCCTTCTTGGGCACCTCTTCATCCGGGGACTTTGCGCTGGGTGATTTCTGGGGACCTCAGGCGGATGAAACCCGCAGCTGGCTCGATTACCTCTCGACGGGCCGTCCCTGCATTCTCCACCCAGTGGCCGGGCACGTCGATTCCCCTGGCTCAGGGGAAAAAAGTGAGGATTCTTGCTGTCCAGGGCGACGAAAGATTGAAGGCCATTCCGGACATACCGGCGATAAAGGAAGAGGGGATCGATGCGGAGTGGATCCAATGGCTGGGCATCTCCGTTCCCAGGAAGACACCCGCACCGCTCGTGGCAATGATCAAGGAAATTGTGAAGAAGGTGGGCCAAGACGAAGCCTTCAAGAAGACATTGGAGAGCCAGGGGGCGGAGGCGCGCTATATGACCAGCGAGGAGGTGGAGAAATTCATTAAAGAGGAATCGGATGTGGTGGCGAAAATCTACAAGTCGCTTCTTGCAGAGGAGAAAAACAAATAAAGAAGCCCCGTCTCTCCCGATTTGTATTGCCGAAGAGGCTGTCTACAAAGGGGGGATCATAACTCGATCCCCCCTCCATGAAGCGTTACGAGACATTTTCCGTACCCATAATGCAAAGAAACAGTCCCGGAATGGTGAAGCTCCCCGCCCACAGGGCGGGGAGCTTCATGGCAAGGGAGATAATTTTTTTATTACGCCCCTTATACCCGCCGACAAGGCAGGGCTTGCGGGTTGTGCTCCCGGTCTAACTCTGGGATTCCCCGGCAGAGCCGGGGATTTACCCGGGAGAAATCACTTGGAGGAAATCAGTTCAGGAGGAATGCTCACCCCTTTCTCCTTCCAGAATTTGATGGCCCCCGGATGGAGAGGAATCCCCATTTTCGCCAGAGATTCAAATTTGGGACCGGCCGTTTCCCAATAATTGAGAACCTTTCCTAACAGCTCTTTATTCTTTGGATCTTGAGTCACCCTTAACATGTCATAGACCACGTCGTCCGGCATGCTTGCAAGAGCGATCCAATACATACTCCAGAAGAAGGCCTTCTTCGCCTTATCGGCGCCCTCGCCCACGGACTTGTTGGGTGGAATCGTCGATAAATAGAGATAGGAAATCGCTGATTCGATTTTCTTGGCCTCCTCCGGGGTAGGTTCGATCGTCCGAAGCGCTGAGGAAAATGAGATTTCAGCCACTGCGGGAGTGACATATGGACCGCCGGGATTCATGATTGCATCGATCTGTCCGTCTCTAAGGGCCTGAGCTCCTGCCTGAAATCCAATATTCACGATATTTACTTTATCTTCCAGACCGAGGGCTTTAAACATGGCCTTGGCAATGGGGACGCCGCCGCTGCCTGCCGGACCGATATTCACCTTTTTCCCAGCCAAATCCATGAAATTCTTGATGGGTGTTTTTGTCAGGGTGACGGCACAGATCGCCTGGTCGGCCAAATACTCAAGGACCCTCATGTCTTTGTAGGGTTTCTGTCCTTCGAAGAGACCCTTCCCGTTCCAGGCGTCGTCCATATTGTTGACATGAGCCCAGACCGTATGGTATTCGCCTGCCATCAGACGTCTCACATTTTCAACCGACCCGCCGGAGGCTGCAACCGTGAATGAATACTTGTCTTTTAATTGTTCATTCAGCATCTGGCCCCCGGCTCCCACCCCGATTCTCCACGGTCCTCCCATGGGCCCGCTCCCAAAGACGTAGCTTTTCACCTCCGCGGCCATACCCGTTCCCAGGGTCATCCAGATGAAACACAGAATCCCTATCAAACCAACGAGCCACATTTTCTTTTTCATGTCTTTTCCCCTCCTAAAAGATAGTCATGTCATTTTAAACATCTCCCTGGAAAGCCACTTTTCTTGCCTTGAACAATGAAATTTTTTGGATCACGATCACCATCGCTAAAAGGAACAGGCCGATCAAATCCGTGATGAGTCCCTCGTAGAGGAGCCCGAGTGCTGAGATAAAAAGGCATACTCTCTCAAAAAGGCTTGTTTTCTTGAAGAGGTGTCCCTCCAACGCCGCCGCCCATGCCACCAGTGCGACGATACAACAAAATACCGTAAGAAAAAAGTTGATATTCCAACCTATGTTAAGAATGGAAGTATAGATGAATAAAAAGGGCATCAGATAGATCCAGGAGGCCAGTTTGACTGAGGTCCAGCTTGTTTTCCACGGATCGGATTGGGCGATGGCCGCCGCAGCCCAGGATGCCAGGGCCACAGGAGGCGTGACCCCCGATTGAACAGAGATCCAGAAAGCAACAAGGTGGGCAGTGAGAGGGGGGACGCCGATTTTGATGAGCGCCGGAACGCCCAATATCACCAGCATCACATAGGAAGGGGTCGTGGGCAGACCCATGCCGATGAAGATGCCGGCAACAATGAGGAGAAGAATGAGAAGCAGGAGATGGCCCCCGGAAAGGTAGATGATAAATTGTTGAAAATAATTTGCCAGCCCTGTGAGATTGGTCGCTCCCATGACAATGCCGATCACTCCCACCGTAGCCCCGACAGAAAGAGAGGAACGGGCTCCTGACACCAGAGCCTCAAAAATCTTCTTCGGTGTCATTCGCGTGTCTTTCCTGAACCAGCTCAATATGACCGTTGCGCAGATCGTGTAGAAAGCGGCAATAAACGGGGTGATATCAAAAGCCAACAGAACAATGAGAATCGGGATGGGGAACAAAAGATGGATTTCCCTTGCCAGTTCCTTCATTTGAGGAAGCTCGGAAGCCGGCATTCCCTGCAGTCCCCGCTTGACCGCCTCAAGGTAGATGATGACCGCTACCGAAAGGAAATAGAGACAGGCCGGGATGGCCGATATCTTGATTACTTCAATATAGGGCGTTCCGGAGAACTCAGCCAATAGAAAAGCAGCAGCTCCCATAATCGGAGGCATATACTGCCCCCCGGTCGAGGCGGCGGCTTCCACCGCTCCCGCGAAATGGGGCGGGTATCCCAACCGTTTCATCAAGGGGATGGTGAAAACTCCATCCACAACAACGTTCGCCACAGAACTGCCTGAAATCGTCCCGAAGGAGGCGCTCGTGATGACAGAGGCCAAACCCGGCCCTCCCGTATATTTCCCGGTGATGGCATATGCAAGGTCCACAAATACCTTCCCGGCCCCGGAGACCTCCATGAAAGAACCAAAGATCACAAAAATAAGAATGTAGGAAGCGAAGGTGTTGGCGATCATCCCGAAAATCCCCTCCGGGCTCAAAAAAAGACTCTCGGCAATCCTTGAAAGCGAGAAACCGGAGTGACCTAAACCCAGGGGGAAATAAGGTCCAAAATAAGCATAAAAGAGTAGAACGATTCCAATAAGAGGGACTGCTTTACCTACGACCCTTCGGGCTGCTTCAAGCGATACCAGGATCAGAAACCACCCAAAGACGACGTCCCGTAAAGCCGTCCCTCCGCCGATGCGGTCAGCCAGAGTCGGATACTCCTTGATGTAATAAGCAGTGAGGATGATCATACCGATAATGATCAGAATGTCTATGAAGCTGGCCCGATCTCCAGGAGAGCCTTTGCGGGCTTTATAAAGCATAAAACTGAGGGCGAACGTACCCAGGACGTAAATTCCTATGTGACTCTCCTGGGAGATGAGACCGAAGAAGGTGGTATAGAGGTAGAAAAGACTGAAGCAAACGGCGATGATCTTTACGGCAAGGTCATAGCCCCCTTTCAGTTTGCGGGTGGCAGCCATGGTCTCGCTGGCTATGCTTTCATCCCGTATGCTTTTGGTGATTTTCGATAGCAACTCCATGGAAATCCCCTTCAAAGGTCTCGAGCCTACCCTCCCCGTCCGGGGCAGGATAGGTCGAGAGAACCGAACAAGCTTCTATTTTTTCTGGGCTTCCTTTACAAGTTCTGCTTCGGTGGCTGCAATGATCTTTGACTCCTTGTCCATCCACTTGGCCAATTCCTCGCCACCCAGGAAATAGACTTCATCCCCCGGTTTTTCGATCATGTCGATGAACGTCTTATCCTGTACCACCTTCTTCGTCACCTCCCTGAGTTTATCCACGATCGGGGCAGGGGTGTTTTTGGGCGCCATGATCCCGACCCATCCGTAATATTCCGCATCGATTCCGAGCTCTTTGACTGTGGGGATTTCGGGTATGGATTTCAGTCTCTTGCCGCCCACCACCGCCAGGACCCTTAACTTATTCCCCTTGACGAGGGGAAGGGTGGTGGGAGGATATTGAGCTGCAAAATCGACATGCTTCCCGACGACGGCGGAAAGGCATGGCCCCCCGCCGGTAAAGGGAACATGACGAAACTTCAGCCCGGCCTCTCTTGAAAAGATCTCGATCGGAAGGTGGCTCATCCCGTAGAGGCCGCCGGAGCAGAAGGCCATCTGTCCCGGTTTGGTCTTCGCGTCACTGACAAAGTCGGCCAAGGTCTTATACGGTGAATCGGCGGGCACGATGAGCAAAGTAGGACTCATGGTGAAAGAGCCGATGGCCGCGAAATCGTTTCTGGTGAAGGGGGGGGTGCGGCCGTTGGCGATCTCCCATTCGACGGCGTTGGTGATGTTGACGGAGCCCACCAGAAGGGTATAACCGTCCGGGGAAGCCTGAGCCACCGCCGTTCCTCCCACCATTCCGGTGGCGCCTGGTTTGTTGACGACCATCACCGGTTGTCCGAGATATTTTTCGGCCACCGCCGCAAACGCCCTTGCCTGAACGTCAAGGGTTCCGCCCGGCGCCATCGGATTGACCAGGGTGATGGGCTTGGTAGGATAATCACCCGCTGCAAAAAGAAAAGGGGTGATGCCCAAAAGAATCACGAGGGCGATTGCCGCTATATTCAGTTTACGCTTCATGATCATCTCCTCCTTATTTGTTGGGTCATTCCGTTGATCACTTCCGTCCGCTCCTCCATCCATACACGTCCTTCATCGACCATGCTTTCCATAACCGCCGCCTCGTCAGGGCGTGAGTAGAATCTTGATCAATCCTTCTTCCCCCGCCGATAACCGCTCAAAGCAGCTTTGAATTTCCCCCATGTTCCTCCGTTCGGAAATCAGCGGGCGGACATCGACCGCCTTCTGCGCCAGCAGGTGAATCCCCCGATCCAAATCCAAGCCGGTATAGGTAATCGATCCCTGCAGCCTCTTTTCCTGAGTGAGCAGGGTGAACATGTCCACCGAAATGTCGGGATTGTGAAAATGGGCGATGACGACGACCCGGCCTCCCCTTCCGACCATCTTCAATGCACGGGGGACCTCGCTTTCTACCCCTGCGGTGATGAAAACGGCGTCCAGCGGCAGATCGGCTGCCCATTGGTCCAGCCGGGGACCCTCGCCTTCCTGCGCCACATTGAAGGCGCCCGTTGCCCCGAGCGTCTTGGCGATGTCCAGGTTGGTCCTCTTGACGTCCGTGATGTAGGTCTCCGCGCCGGCCGTCCGGGCGATAAGAAGCGTGGAGAGGCCGATGCTTCCCGCCCCGAGAATGGCGACGCGATCGCCTGCCTGAACCCGCGCCTGCCGGACGGCGTGAAGGCCGACGCAGAGGGGATCGAGCAGGGCTGCCTCTTCGTTGCCGACGGCGTCGGGTAAGGCATGGACCAGATATTCGGGGCTGACGATGAACGCGCCGAACGCCCCAGGCCACTCCCGGCTGCCGAGGACCTTCTTCTCCCGACAGATGTTCTGTTCTCCCCTCAGACAATTCGGACACTTCCCGCAAAAGGTGTGGGGCTTTACAACGACCCGATCCCCCTCCTTGAATCGCCTGACGTCTCTGCCGATTGCGGAGACGGCGCCCGCCATTTCATGGCCGAGAATGACGGGGGGGATCCGATATTTGTGAACTCCCCGGTAGGCGGTAATTTCGGATCCGCAGATTCCGACCTTTTTTATCGTGATCAGAATCTCGTCGTCCTTGAGTTCGGGAACGGGGAGTTCCTTCATCTCAAACCGAAAGGGTTCAGTCAGAACGAAAAATTTCATGGGATGCCCTCGTTTCGCACAGCCATCGTACAGGATACGGAGCGAAAGGGATTCGACAGGTCCTATTTAGGAGAGTCGAAGGCATGCTCACCGAGCTGTTTGAGCTTCTGTTCGGGGCCCGGGGGCGCATAGATGACGACATAGGTGAGGTCCTGGTCGGGACCGACCACGATTTTATGCGACATATGAGCGGGAGCGAAAACCGCCATATCGGGTTCGATGGGAAAGGACTTCCCTCCCATATACATGGTTCCCCGGCCGGAGAGGATGTACCAGCAATGTTCGACATCGTGTTTGTGCTCGTCGCCCTCGACCCCGGCGTTCATTGTATTGACGAGCAGAGAAAAATGCTTGGCCCCGCTGATCTCTTCATCGATCAGGATTCGGAATGTTCCCGCCCGGCCATGTAACACCCCCGTGATGGCATCCTTCAATGGCACCACATACCTTTCCCCCAAGGCGCATCCTCCCGTTGTTTGGATTTGAAGACCTTTTTTCGGGGTTGAGTATATGAAAATGGTTTCCGCGTGTCAACTGAAAAGGCGGGCCGATTTTCTGCCGGAGATGACCTTTGGCCGCATGGGAAAAAGGTGCAAATGGTTCCGGGCACTCTTTGAACAACGGCTGAAAAATATAACCCTTGCCCCGGGCGAATCCCTCCGGCAAGAGGTCGCCATAAATTGTCTTGACATGCAAAATGGCTATTCATATACTCGGCCCACCCCAGTGGATATTGATGATGAGAAAAAAGCCGGTTCTGGCAACAGGCAAATCGATTCCATCCATTTTTCATTGATCAATTCAGCAAAGGAGGAGAGAAAATGAACAAGCGCTTTTGTTTGACCATGATGTGGGTCGGTCTGTTGATGTGTATATGCGCTGTTGGAGGAATGGCGCCGACCGCCGTCGCGGAAGAATTTCCGACCAAGCCGGTGACCCTCATCATTCCGGTGGGGGCGGGCGGATCCCACGACTTGACGGCCCGGGCCGTGACCAGTGTGGCGATCAACTATCTGGGCCAGCCGATCATCGTTCAGCTCAAGCCCGGGGGCGGCGGAGCGATCGGCTCCGAATTGGTTGCCAAAGCCGCTCCCGACGGTTACACCCTGCTGTTCGGGGGTATGGGCTGGAGCTCCACTCTGCCTGCCGTCGAGGGCCGTTCCAAGGGGCCGGATGATCTTATAGCCGTTTGCAGGATCAACTACAGCCCGACCATCATCGTCGCCCGCTCCGAAATGCCGTTCAAGACTTTAAAGGAAATGCTGCAATACGCCAAAGCCAATCCCGAAAAGCTGATCTACGCCAATACCGGGCCCTGGGGGCAGGCCGACCTGCCCTGGAAGATGATCGTAAAGCAGACCGGCATCAGCGCAAAGAACGTTCCCTATGACGGCGGCGGCCCGGCGCTTTTGGCCGTCCTGGGCGGGCACGCGGACATGACGGGAGGGCTGATATCCGCCCTGCTTCCCCATATCAAATCGGGAAAACTCCGCGCCTTGGCCGTTCTCGACGACAAGCGCGAGAAAGAATTGCCCGATGTCCCTACCGCCAAGGAAGAAGGGGTGAACGTGGCCAACCTCATGTGGCGGTCCGTTCTGGCCCCCAAAGGCACCCCCCGTCCCGTGATCGACAAATTGGCGCTGGCCTTCAAGAAGATGACCGAGGACAAGTCGGTCGTCAGCATGATCGACAAATTGGGGGACGAGATCCAGTACATGGGGCCCGACGAATTCGGCAAGTTCTGGCGGGAGGAGTTCGAGAGCCAGAAGGAACTCGGCAAGGCCTTGAAGAAATAGAGCGGTCTGGGATTTTCACAGGGAGGGGAACATGCGGAAACCCGGAGAAATCGTGGTTGGACTTTGCTTCCTGGTAATCGGGATCTGTTTTACGGCCGGCGCCGTGAAGCTTCAGATCGGGGTTCCCACGGAGCCTCAGCCGGGCTTCTTCCCATTTGTCGACGGGGTCATCCTGATTGCCCTTTCCTCCCTGTTCCTCTTCCGGGCCTGGGGCGGGCGGGCCGGCGACAGCCATGCCTTCGGCAGGATAAAGGGGCCCGCCGCCGTCGTCCTGGCGCTGGTTCTCTATGTGGCGACGTTGGAGAGGCTGGGTTATGTCATCACCACCGGACTCCTGTCCGCCGTCGTGCTGAAAGTCATGGAAACGAGGCCGCGTGTGCTCGTGCTGGTGAGCCTGAGCCTGACGGTCATAAGCTATCTGGTCTTCGATCGTCTGTTGGGGGTGACCCTGCCCCCCGGAATCCTGACAGCGTTCCTGTAAGAGGAAGCGATGGGCTTTTTCGAAAACCTTGCCGGCGGATTTGCCGTGGCCCTGTCCGCCTCGAACCTCTTCTACTGCGCGATCGGGGCGTTCCTGGGCACGGCCATCGGCGTTCTGCCGGGCCTCGGCCCTCCGGCCACCATCGCCCTCCTTCTGCCGGTGACCTTCAAGATGGAGCCGGTCTCCGCCGTGATCATGCTGGCGGGGATCTTCTACGGCGCCATGTACGGCGGCTCCACGACTTCGATCCTGCTGAACATTCCCGGGGAAGCGGCCTCGGTGATCACATGCCTGGACGGATACAAGATGGCCCGGAAGGGACGGGCCGGAGCGGCATTGGGCATCTCGGCCATCGGTTCTTTCATCGCCGGCACGCTCGCCGTCCTGGGGGTATCGGTCATGGCCCCGACCCTGGCCTCCTTCGCCCTGAAGTTCGGGCCCCCCGAGTACTTCTGCCTGGTCTTCCTCGGCCTGATGATGGCGATCTATCTTTCCGAAGAATCGGTTTTGAAGGGCCTGATGATGGGCGCACTGGGTCTTCTGCTGGGGACCGTCGGCCTCGATCCGGTGGACGGAACCCCTCGGTTCACCCTCGGCATCAGCCGGCTGACGGACGGGGTCGACTTCGTGGTGATGGTCATGGGCCTCTTCGGCCTGGCCGAGATCCTCTGCAACCTGGAGGCACCGGAAAACAGGGAGATCTTCAAGACGGCGCTCAAGGGATTGCTCCCCAACCGCGAGGACTGGCGGCAGTGCTGGGCTTCGGTCCTGCGGGGATCCTTCTTGGGCTTTTTCATCGGGGTGCTGCCGGGCGGCGGGGCCATCATCAGTTCCTTTGCGGCCTACGCCGTGGAGAAACGCCTTTCCAAGCATCCCGAGCGGTTCGGCAAGGGAGCGATTGAGGGGGTCGCCGCGCCCGAGGCGGCCAACAATGCGGCCTCCACCTCGTCGTTCATCCCCCTGATGACTTTGGGGATCCCCGGGAATGCGTCGATCGCCATGATCTTCGTCGCCCTGATGATCCACGGCATCAGGCCCGGCCCGCTCCTGCTCCAGGAGCACCCGAACCTGTTCTGGGGCGTAATCGCCTCCATGTACATCGGCAATGCCCTGCTCCTGGGGCTCAACCTGCCCCTGATCAACTTCTGGGTGCGCCTGCTGAAGGTCCCCTACCGGTATCTGGCGGTGGTGGTCGTCGTCGTCTGCGTCATCGGGGCCTACAGTGTGAACAACTCCGCCTGGGACGTGGGCATGATGGTTTTTTTCGGCGTCATGGGATACCTGCTGCGCAAGTTCGCCTTTCCGCTTTCCCCCTTTATCCTGGCCATGATCCTGGGGCCCATGCTGGAGAGGACCCTCCAGCAATCCCTGATCGCCTCCGGGGGAAATTTCATGACGTTCCTGGACCGGCCCATTTCGGCGGTTCTGCTATTGGCTGCGGGATTTCTCATGCTGACGCCGCTGGCCAAACAGATATTGGAGAAACGCCGTCTCTTACAGGGTGGTTAAAACTTCCTCCCATCCGCATCTGCGGACGGATAGAGTAAAAAACCGAAGAAAGGAGAACAAAATGAAACGGAGATTGTTACTGGTAATCACTATAGGGGTCTTCTTGTTCATGATCTTACCCTTTGCAGCGGCAGCCTCGGAGGAGAAATGGCCGTCGCGGCCGATCACCATCTACATCGGCTTTGCCCCCGGTGGGGGGATGGATATGATGGGGCGGCTTCTCTCCGAAGGGATGAGCAAAATCCTTGGCGTCGCCATGCCGGTCGTCAACATGACGGGGGCCAACTCGGCCA
Organism: Pseudomonadota bacterium; assembly: GCA_018827585.1. GTDB lineage: Bacteria > Desulfobacterota > Syntrophia > Syntrophales > UBA5619 > JAKAFS01. The sequence goes on from JAHJXP010000222.1 coordinate 19,027, forward strand.
TCGCCATGGACCATGTTCACAAACAGCCCAAGGACGGCTACAACCTCTTCGGCATCAGCAGCGCGGTTTCTACCTTCCCGGCGACCGGACTTTCCAAGCTGACCTACAAGGAATTCGGCATGATCGGAATCGTCTTTGGCAACATGGCGACCTTCTGCGTTCCCTACGACTCGCCGATCAAGAGCGGCAAGGAACTGGTGGAAGGGCTGAAACGAGGGGATCTGACCGGATCCAACAGCGGGATCGGGGGCATGTGGCATGTCCCGCAGTTGATCGTCGCCAACGCCCTGAGGGGGAAGTTCAAGGCCGTCCCCTACACGGGAGGCGCCCCGGCGGCCCTCGCCGCGGCGAAGAAGGAGGTGGATTTCTCCACGAGCGACCTTTCCGAGGCCTTGACCCTGATCAAATCCAAAATGCTGCGCCCCCTGATCGTCTTCGACGACAAACCCTATGTTCTGGATGATATCACGATCCCGCCCATCACGGACTTCGCCCCGGCGATGAAAAACAAGCTTGCCGGCGGACTTGGCTGGCGCGCCCTGGGGTATGTCAAGGGCATTCCTCAGGATCGCGTCAACAAGTTGATCGATGCCTTCAAGGTCACCATGGAGAGCGAGACGGTCAAGGAGTTCGGCAAAAAGAACCTGCTGCCCATCGTCGGCACGACGGGGGCGGAGGCCGACAAGATTTTCGAGGCTGCCACGCAGACCCAGAGCTGGATCCTATACGATATCAAAGAGGCAAAGCGTTCTCCCCAGGAACTGGGGATCCCCAGACCTTAGAAGCAGGAGCGGATAGATCATGTCGGCTTTTGATCGGGACCTTCGGGTCGGATGCATTGCAGCGGTTTTCGGGTGTATCGTCTCCTGGGCCTCCTTCACCTTGCCCATGCGCGGAGAGTTTATCGAAAGCCCGGGGATTTTCCCCGGGCTGATGGGGGTGCTTCTCATTCTCTGCTCGTTTCTCCTGATTGTGAGATCGCTCAAGAAGGGCGGCAGGGTCCTTTTGGCCCAGTGGAGCCGTTCGGTCATCCCTTTCATGACATCGCCGGATCACCGGACAATCCTCCTGGGCGTCCTCTTACCGGCGATCTACATCTTCGTGGGCATCCCGTTGATAGGTTTCTATCTGTCGAGCGCCCTTTTCCTGGCGATCATGTTTTACTTTTTTGTGAAAAGGTGGAGGCGATGGTTCCTGTTTCTGCCCGTCGCGGTCGTTTTGACGGTTCTTTTGTATTTGATTTTCAACAAGCTGTTCATGCTGCAGATCAGATGAACGGAATCGGAGAGCGTTAGCGTTATGGATTGGCTGAACATGATAGCCGGTTTGGGAAAGGCCTTCGTGGACCTTTCGACGCCTTATGGGTATTGGCTGATCACCATAGGTGTTGCCGCGGGGATCCTGGGGGGGGGCATTACCCGGTGTCTCCACGACGATGACGGTCGCCCTGCTGGCGGTTTTTACCTTCACCATGGACCCGCTCTGGTCCATTATCCTGCTTTCTGCAGTCCAGTTAGGGGGGACTTACGGCGGGTCCATCTCCGCCACTGTCCTCAATATCCCAGGCACCCCGGCCTCGGCGCCGACGGCGATCGAGGGCTACCAGTTGACGAAGAAGGGTGAAGCCGAGGTGGCTCTCGGCATCAATGTCTTTACGAGCTTTATGGGCAACAATATGGGGCTCGTTTTACTCCTCTTAACCATGCCATTGTTCGTCAAGCTATCGATGATGTTCGGCCCCTGGGAGATGTTCTGGTTCGGCACCTTCGGGGTTTTTATCGCCGCGAACCTTTCCGAAGGGGACACCCTTATGGGAATGATTGCCGCGACGGTCGGGCTGATCATATCCTGCATCGGGATCGATCCCATTGACGGTTCCCCGCGATTCACTTTCGGCAGCACCTATCTTTCCGCCGGTATTCCCCTGATCCCGGCCATGATCGGCCTTTTCGGCTTTACGGAGGTCTTCGATGGCCTCACGGACATCAAGGTGAACAATTTCCCGCTGAAGAAGACCTCCTTGCTCGGCGCCGCCCGCCTATGGTGGAAATACCGCTGGCTGTCCGTCCGGGTCTCCATTCTGGGCTATATCATCGGCGTGGCTCCGGGGATTGGCGCCAGCGTTTCCTCCTGGGTGGGATACGATCACGCGAGGACTACGAGTAAAGAGCCGGAAAAATTCGGCCACGGCAGCATCGAGGGGCTGATCGGCTCCGAAACCTGCAATATGGCCAACGTGCCCGGGGCTTACGCCCCGGTCTTGTCCCTCGGCGTTCCCGGTGACGCCCCGACGGCCATCATGCTGGGGATCCTCATGCTTCACGGGATCAGGCCGGGCCCCATGTTCATGGTTACAAACCCGGAATGGCTCTATCAGATCGTGGTCGCCCTGTTCATCTCCGGCATCCTGTTCGTTATCATCGGCACCTATGCCGGCAAGGGGCTGGTCCGGCTTTTCGTCAGCACCCCCCGGACGGCGATGTCGGCCATTGTGGCCGTTCTGTGCGCACTGGGCTCCTACGCAACCAATATCAACCTCATGGATGTCTACACGGCGTTTTTCTTCGGTGTGCTGGGTGTTGTCATGAAGGGTCTGGGAATGCCGGTGTCCCCCATGGTACTGGGGTTGATCCTGGGGGCCGACCTGCTGGATGTCGAGTTCAGGAGGGCTCTACTGGCCGGCAAAGGCTCCATCGCCCCTTTCTTCACCCGGGGCGTGAGCATCGCGCTGATCGTTTTTATTGCCGCAGTGCTGTTTTTTCAGCATGTCTACCCCAAAATCAAACCCGGGCGGAAGAAGGACCGCAAGGTCATTCTAGAATGAAGAGGGGGTGCGCCGTCTTTGGGATCTTTCATCTTCAGGTTGGGAAAATCACTTTTTTATGGGGCATTTTGACGAATATGGAAAGGAGCGTTTATGGGCGATAAGAAAAAGGAGATCGGCTTGGCGGTGGTGGGGTGCGGTACGATTGGGCGCATTCGAACGATGCTCGCCCGTGATTATCCCGGGATCGGTTGGCTGGGGATATGTGATATCAATGAGAAGCTCGGTAAAAAGCTTGCCGAGGATGTAAAAGCAGATTTTTTTACTACCGATTATAAGGAACTGCTCAAACGCCCGGAGGTCAATGCGGCGATTATCGCTACGGATGAAAACTGCCATACCGGTCCGACGCTGGCGGCTGTCGAGCGGGGACACGATCTGTTGATCGAAAAGCCCCTGGCAACGGACGTGAAAGAGTCCTTGCAGGTCTTTAACGCAATCCGGGAAAGCGGCGTGGACGCGGTGGTCGGTTACACCAACAGGTTCCGTCGGCGTTTTTTAGCGGTTAAGGAAAGACTGATTACCGGGCAAATCGGCGACGTGACCGCGGTGGTTACCCGGGCATTTATGAACCGAATGGTTCCCATTGCGACGCTGCGGCGCACGGATCAGCGGAAAAATTTAACGCCGATGGTCGTTTCAGGAACCCATAGTCTCGACATGTCCCTGTGGCTCATGGAAGGAAAAGAGCCGGTTTCAGTATATGCCCGGTCTTCGGACAAAGCGCTGGGAAAGATCGGGACGAAAGACGCTACGTTCGGGGTGTTCACCATGGATGACGGAGCCGTCTGGAGCATGAACATGAGCTGGGCCCTGCCCACCGTATGGCCTGGCGCGGTTTACGGATTGGAGATCGGCATCGTCGGGACCAAGGGGGTGATCGATATAGAAGATACCCACCGTGATCTTGTGCTGGCATCGGAAATTCCCCAGGGCGCCGGATACAAGCCGGACGGGTTCGAGCCGGAGTTTAACCGCTACGTGGATTTTCTGACCAGTTATCCGCCGGGAGATATCCATGCCGGACAGATATGGGGACCGATGCGGGAGGAGACCAACGCATGGTTCGGCCGCCTTCACATGGGTCTGAAAACTCCTCATGCAACGGCCGCCGACGGGCACCGCAATCTTCTGCTGACTATGGCGATGGACCTGTCTGCAGCCCGTGACGAGGTAGTGAGATTTCCCGTTGATCTTGATGAATTCTACTAATGAAGTTCATCGCGGCAGCGGGTTATCAAGCGGCATTGAGTTGAAGCCAACCAGGGGAAATCGCCCACGACCGCGAGGAAAAGTTCGGCAGGATCTGGGAGCGCTTTGCCGCCGGTGAGACCGCCGGACATCTCGATGCGATCCTCTCCGGGAAACGGGCGGATTAGGGAAAGACGGGTGTCAATTTTTTACCGCCGACGGCTCCGGTTTTTGTCTTGACAATGGAGAGGCCCTTACTATATGCCTCATTGTAGCAAAGGTCTTGAAGGGCGACGGATTCTCCATAGCAAGTCCGAACCACCCATGGTTATAAAGAAGCAGGGTAAACGTGCCGTGGATACTGTGGCGACCCGGTACAGACCGGCGACCGCGGTCACGGACGAAGGCGGTTGAACCGAATCCAGCAACCATAGGAGGGAAGTTATGAGAAGATCATTAGGCGTTATCTTGTCTTTTGCCGTTCTGGTCGGCATGTTCTGCGTCGGGTCGGCTGCTGCGGCCTGGCCTGAAAAACACGTGAAACTCATCGTCGTTTACGGCGCCGGCGGCGGCACCGACATCACGGCCCGGCTTCTGGCCCAGGGTCTCGAGAAGGTGACCGGCAAACAGTTCGTGGTCGAAAACATCACCGGCGGTGCCGGCTGGGTCGGCTGGTCGGCCCTGGCCAAGGCCAAGCCGGACGGCTACACCATCGGCTACCTGAACATCCCCCACCTCTACGCCGGATACCTCGACCCCAAAATGAAGCGCACGGAAAATCTCGAAAGTTTCACCCCCATTATGAACCATGTCGACGACCCCTGCATCTGGGCGGTGAAGTACGACAGCCCGCACAAGAGCCTCAAGGAACTGGTCGAGGCGATCAAGAAGGAGCCCGGCAAGTTCAGCATCGCCAACCACGGCTACGGCGGCGACGACAACCTGGCCGTCCTGGACATGGAACGGATGGCGGGTCTGAAGTTCAACGTCGTCCACAACAACAGCACCACCATCAGCCGCGCCCAGCTCCTGGGAGGGCATGTAGACCTCCTGGGGGCCAACGTCAGCGAGGTGTTCCAGAACCACCAGAACAAGGAGTTGCGCGTACTGGGAGTGATGAGCTCCAAGCGTTCACCCTTCCTGCCGGACGTCCCCACCTTCAAGGAACTGGGCTGGGACGCCCAATGGGCCAGCACGCGCGGCGTCGGCGCCCCGGCGGGCCTGCCGCAGGAGATCGTCAAGCCGCTGACCGAGGCGCTGGTCAAGGTGATCAATTCACCGGAACACCAGGAAAAGGCCAAGCAACTGGGCCTGGCGCTGGACGTGATCCCGAGCGCCGAATACATGGAATTGATGAAAAAGACCGAGCAGCGCATCAAGACCCTGATGGGCTGGTAACAACCTGACACCCGGGCGCCGGCGCCCCCAGATGGCCTGTACGGCCGGGAGTTCCACCGCATGAGCAGTCGTTGGATCGACCGCGGCGTCGCCATTTTCATCATTGGCGTCAGCATCGGGTTGTACGTTTTGGCGCAGGATTTTCCCCTCGGATCCGACCTTTTCCCTAAATTTACGTTGATCACGATCATCGGCCTGGCTGCCCTGATGTTCGGCCAAACCTTCTTCGCCAAGACCCGCGCGCTGCAGAGTACCGAAAAAGAGGCCCAAGGCTGGAACACACGGCGACCCTACCTGGTTTTCGGAATCTCCCTGCTCTACGCCGCGCTGATGTACCTGATCGGCTATCTGGCGGCTTCCGTCGTGACGGCGCTGCTGCTCATGCCCGCCCTGGGCGTGAAAAAAAAGGTTCTATACGGCCTCGTCACGGGCGGCGTCATCCTGTTCATCTATCTGCTCTTCAACCGGTTCCTGATGGTCCAATTGCCCATCGGACGGCTGCTGGGTTGAGCGACCTCTCATGGAGTCCTGAATGCCAGACATCCTGACCGTCCTGTCAAATCTTTTTTCGTTGACCTCGGTCCTGGCCATTCTGGGTGGGATCTGCGGCGGGCTGGTCATCGGCTTTTTGCCGGGGCTGACCTCCAACATGGCCGTGGCCCTGCTTTTGCCCATCACCTTTACCATGTCGCCGATTCCGGCCCTGCTGATGCTGACAAGCGTCTACGCGTCGGCCATTTACGCCGGCTCTTTTTCGGCGATCCTCCTGCACACGCCGGGCACCTCAGCCTCCGCGGCCACCGTCCTGGACGGCTTCCCGCTCACCCAGCGGGGCGAATCCAACAAGGCGCTGCGGATCGCCACCTTCAGCTCAATGTTCGGCGGCGCCTTCAGCGCGATCGCCCTTCTGCTTCTGGCGCCTCCCCTCTCCCGGATCTCCCTGATGTTCGGACCGGCCGAGTACTTTTTCATCGCGATCTTCGGTCTGAGCATCATCGGCTCCCTCTCCTCGGGGGGGGTCGTCAAGGGGCTTCTCTCGGGCATCCTGGGCCTGCTGTTCAGCAGCGTGGGCCTGGACATCGATTCCGGGTTCCCCCGCTTCTGCTTCGGGTACAACGACCTGCACGCCGGCCTGGAGTTCGTCCCGGCCGTCATCGGGCTCTTCTCGATGGCCCAGGCCCTGGTTATGACCGAGGAGGTCCAGAAGAGCATCCAGCGGGTCGAAACGCCAAAGAGTTCCGAATGGCGCGTCTTCCCCCGCCTCTCCGAGATCAGGCAGATCAAAACGACGCTCATGCGCTCCTCCTTTCTCGGGGTCCTGGTGGGCATCCTGCCCGGGGCCGGCGGCGACATCTCCTCCTGGGTCAGCTACAACGAGGCCAAGCGGTTTTCCAAACATCCTGAGCAGTTCGGACACGGTTCGCTCGAAGGGATCTCCGCCTCGGAAACAGCCAACAACGCCAACACGGGGGGCGCCATGATTCCCATGTTCACGCTCGGGATTCCGGGCAGCCCCACGGCGGCCGTCCTGCTGGGCGCCCTGGTCATCCAGGGGCTGGTCCCCGGCCATGAGATGTTTGACCGCCACGGCAGTATCGTTTATACCGTGATCATCGGCTTTTTTTTGGCCAACATCGTCATGGGTTTTATGGGCATGTATTCAACGCGCTACCTCTCCCACATCACAACGCTTCCAAACTACGCCGTGATTCCCGTCATCGTCTTCTTTTCGGTCGTCGGTTCCTTCTCGCTGGGTCACAGCATGCTCAACGTCATGATCATGCTCTCCTTCGGGTTCCTGGGCTTTTTGATGCGCAAGATCAACATGTCTCCGGCGCCGATGATCCTCGGGCTGATCCTGGGTCCTTTCGCGGAAAAGGGTTTCCGGCAGGCGCTGATCCTCTCCCGGGGCGACCTGATCACCTATCTGCTCAAGAGCCCGATCAGCCTCATCCTGATCGCGCTGACCATCTTGTCGGTTGCCACCACCGTCTACCTGGGCAGCCGTTTAACGAAAAGCGCCGCGCCGCCGGAGGAGTATGAATCCCTGACCGGGGAAAAACATTAAGCGGCGGCAGCCGCATGATCCAGTCAAAACTTTTAGAATTTTCTCCCCGCCGCCGGAGGATCACAACAGGAATGAAGGGAGTTTTCGGAATGGACGACTTGTTTGCATTACAGGGGAAAGTGGCCATCGTAACGGGCGCCGCCCAGGGGATCGGAAGAGAAATTGCCATCGGTTTTTCCCGATACGGAGCCGACATCGTGGCCGTTGATCTCAATGAAGAGTTGTTGCTGGGAGTTAAAAAGGAGATTGAAACCGAAAGCAGGCGCTGCCTTGCTCTCAAGGTCGACCTGGGCAGTATCGACCAGATCAACGGGATGACCGAGACTGCGGTTCAGGAAATGGGCAGGATTGATATCCTGGCCAATATCGCCGGCGTCAACGTCCACAAGCCCGCCGAAGATATGACGGAGCAGGAGTGGGATTTTGTCCAGGATATTAACCTGAAATCCCTGTTCTTCTGTTGCCAGTCCGTCGGCAGGGTCATGCTGAAGCAGGGGAGCGGCAGGATCATCAATATGAGCTCCTCCTTCGGGATCGTCGGTTTTGGGGGAAGAACGGCCTACGCCTCAAGCAAGGCCGCTGTCTCCAACCTGACCAAGACCCTGGCCATTGAATGGTCCGCCAAGGGCGTCAATGTCAATGCCATCGCCCCCGGTCCCGTCTGGACGCCGGCCCGGGATCATTTATTCTCCAACCCCGAATTTTATAACAATCTTATGACAAAACTTCCGATCAAGAGAACGGCCAAACCTGCTGAGATTGTCGGCCCCGCCATTTTTCTGGCCAGTGAGGCCTCCAGTTTTATGACGGGAGCGACCCTCCTGGTTGACGGCGGATGGTGCGCCCAATGAACATAGACATCCACACCCATTGCATTCCCCGGGAATTTATCGATCTGGTCAAGAGAAACCCCTTGAAGTATCAGGCCAGAATCGAACATGATTCTCAGGGGAAGGAAATGATCCGTCATGATCAGGGGTATCTCTATCCCCTTTTCCCAGGTTTTTATGACATGGATATCCGCTTTAGAGAGATGGACCAACGGAAAATCGATATGGATGTCATCTCCGTTTCCCCTACCCTGTATTACTACTGGGCCGATGCCGCATTGGCAGAGGAAATTGCCCGGGTATGCAACGACAGCGTTGCAAAACTGGCCAAGGGCTATCCGAAGCGGATAAAACCCTGCGCCAGCGTGCCCCTGCAGGATGTGGCCGCTTCCGTGAAAGAACTGGAGCGGGTGGTCGATCGATATGGCATTCAAATGGTCACCATTGGAACCAGCGTGGAAGGAAGAGGGCTGGATGATCCCGATTTCCTGCCGTTCTTCAAAAAGGCGGAAGAACTGGGCGTCGCTGTTATGTTCCATCCCTACTATGTCGGCGACCGGCTCAATCTCGGGGACTATTATCTGACCAATCTGATCGGCAACCCGCTCGATACAACCATCTGCATCGCGAGGCTGGCCTTCGGTGGCGTTCTGGAACAGTGCCCCCGGTCCAGGTTCATCTTTGTGCACGGTGGAGGATACATCCCTTATCAGCGGGGGAGGCTGCAGCACGGTTACCACGTCCGCCCGGAGCCTAAAGTGAGGGTGAAAAGCACCCCGCCGTTCACCTACTACGACAGGCTGTTTTTCGATACCATCACCCACTGGGGTCCGGCTTTAACCTTCTTAGTCGAAAGCCACGGCGCGGAAAAAATCCTGATGGGAAGCGACTATCCTTTCGACATGGCGGATGTTGACCCAGTGAGAACCGTTAAAACATTTGTCAGGGGCGAAGCAGATCAAAAGAAGGTGCTTAGCCTGAACGCCATGTCATTGTTTCAGGCGAAATAACGTTTTTCCCGTTTCATGAGATGAAATTGGTGATATCCTTGCCACTGGCATGCCTTGGAAGGTCAATATAAAAAGTTGCGGGAATCAAATGCCGGGGACGGCGATTTCCTGACGTTCCTGCGCCGGTCTATTTTCCTTCTGTTGACGGCCCGGAATTATCAGGCGAACAAGAGAACAATCGCGGGGTCTGCCGCTTGAGGCCGCCGGTGTGAATCCTTATGCTTATTTTCACAATTTTCCCGTTACCGCCGGTCGTATAAAACGGATCAGAAGCGGCAGTAAAACCGCTGCAAGCGCGATCATCCACATGGCCGCGCAGAGGGGCGACTCCCAGATGCTCTCGATCCGGCCCCCGGAGATGATCAGCGTCTGCCGGAAGGATCTCTCCATAACCGGTCCCAGGACCAGTCCCACGACAAGCGGGGCGGGCGCATTTACTCACGAAACCCTGAGGACGACCTTGATGGCGCCTTCGATCCTCTCACGGGCATATTTGAAGGCCGTCGGGAGTTCTTCCAGGGAAAAGGTGTGGGTATGGATGATCTTGGCGTCGAACCTTTTCTGAATCATTAACGCGGCGGCGCGGCGGGAAGCGCTTTTCCCTTCGCCCCGGATGCCGTAAACGTAAATATTGTTGCGGACCAGCTTGGCCAAATCCACGGGCACCGGCTCTCCGGGAAAGGCGGCAAGGCAGATCCGGCCGCCCCGGTTCACCATGTCCATTGCCTCGTTGAGGGCGTTGGGCGCGCCGGAGCATTCCATCACGTAATGGACCCCTTTGCTGCCGGTGATGCGTTTCACCGCTTCCACAGGGTCTTCCTTGCGGACGTTTATGACGTGGTCCGCGCCCAGCCTGATCCCCATGTTCAGCCTCGCGTCGCGGGTCCCGGTAAGGATCACGGGCTGAGCGCCGAGGGCCTTTCCTACGGCCACGCTCATCAGACCGATCGGGCCCGGCCCGGTGACGACAAGACTTTCCCCCGCAATGAGGCCGCCCAGCGCGTCGAGGCCGTACGTCGCCGTGCCGGCGGTGACGATCAGCGTAGCCTCCTCGTCGCTCATCTCATCGGGGATATGGATCAGCGTGTTGACATGATTGACGGCATACTCCGCAAAGCCGCCGTCCGTGGTGAACCCGTTCGCGCGGTGCCCCTTGTTGTGCTCGCCGTAGTTCAGGCCGTAGTTGAGACAGGAGGTGTACATCCCCATCCGGCAGCGTTCGCAGCGCCCGCAACCGGCGTGCACCTCCACGGCGACGCGATCCCCGAGGGCGTATTCGTCGACCCCCGCACCGAGCTTGACCACTGTTCCCATGTATTCATGGCCGGGCGTGAAGTTTTTGTTGAAGGGGAGCCCCCCCTGAATCCATGCGGGCAGCCCCTTGGTGAGGATCTCCACGTCGGTGCCGCAGATGGCAACCGCGTCAACGTGCAATAGGACCTCGGCCGGCCCCGGTTCCGGAACGGGTTTTTCCACAAGCCGCAGTTCTTCCGGATCGCCGAGGACCCAGGCCTTCATGGTCTTTGGCACGGAAATATCTTTCGTTTGCGCTTTTTCTGTCATGGGTGTCCTCCTAACTGGTTTTGATCTGGCTGGCAATGAAGGCGATTTTCGCCGTGTCCTCCACCAGGTCCGCAAGGTAGTAGGCGGTTTTGAGATCCGGACCCAATGTCAGGATCCCGTGCTCCTTCATCAACATGGCCCTGATTCCCGGATTCCGGCTGATCCCCCCCTCGACATAGTCGCAGAGTTCCGCGGACCCGGGCGTTGCGCATTCAATGCAGGGAACCTCCTTGAGGACGCCGCGGCTCGAGACCGTGGCCAGGGGGAGCGGTTGACCCGTGTTCGAATAGGCCGTCGCATAGGGGGGGTGAACGTGGGCAATCGCCCCGGCATCGGGACGATGCCGATAGACGGCAAGATGGAAAGAGGTCTCCTTCGAGGGTCTCTGCCCCGGGGGAGATTCGATAATCGTACCGTCCAGCCTAACCTGCAGGTTGATGTCTGCCTCGACGTCGCCCAGGGAAACGCCGGTCGGTGTGATGAGGACCCGATCCGTGCCGGGAATCCTGACGCTGATGTTTCCCCCTGTCCCGCCGACAAGGCCCCGGTGAAAGGCGCGCCGCGAATATTCGGATAGTTCTTTCCGCAGGCGGATGATTTCCATTTCCATGTTCATGGTTTCTTTAGCTCCTTCTTCGCTTCCATAAAGTCTCTGCTACCCTCTCCAGAAACGACCCGGCCAGTCCCGCTTCTCACCGGGGACCTTGAAGTCGAACTTCTTCACCTCCTCCAGGAAGGCGGCCAGGTGGTCGCTGATGCGCTCGAAGACCGCTTCACCCTGCTCGACGCTGGCGCGCAGCGGGTTGCCGATGGTGGCGGTGTCCGAATACTCGTGGTGGAGCATCGGGACGAAGATGTTCTCGGAGCCCTGGAACTTGACGGTGTTGGCGCCGTCCGACTTGGTGAAGGCCGGGCCCATCCACCGGGGGGCGTGGGCGCGGTCTTGCTTGGCGCGCTCCATGAAGACCGATCCATCGTAGATCCTCTTTTCCTTCATGTAGGCCATGGTGGTGGAGGTTTCGAGCTCGCCTGCGTGCCAGCCGGGGGTCTCCTCCGCGGGGCCCGTCATCAGGTCGGCGACGACGGCGCAGTCGCGCTCCGTGGGGGTCTTGTAGTAGGCGCAGAAGCAGCCGGTCTCGGCCCTGAGCGTGCGCAGCGCATCTCCCTGGGCACCCATGTTGGTGCCGTGGTGGGAGACGAAGACCAGCTTGTTGAAGCCGGAGAAGATCAGGCTGCGGCCGATGGAGTAAAGTACCTGGCGGTAAATCTCGGTGGGCAGGGAGATGGTGCCGGTGCCCCAGCCTGGCTCCCCCATGTGGTGGGGCGAGACGCCGAAGGGGAGCAGCGGCGAATAGAGCACCTTGGCCTTCCTGGCGGCCAGTTCCACGCTTCCCATAGTCGTGTAGGAATCGACTCCCAGGGGTACGTGATTGCCGTGCTTCTCGAGACTGCCGACGGGAATCATGACGGTATCGTTGCCGGCCTTGATGTAATCGGCGACATCGGTCCAGGGGAGCTCCAAAAGATCGTACTTTTTTAATTCTGACATAATGCTTCTCCTTTTCTTTTTTATGTTTATTGACGCAGTTACTATTGACGTACGAGCGTCTTGAATCCGTTAGCGAGCACATTCCCCGCGGCTTGCCGCGGGGTAAGCGAGCGGAAACGAAATGTGTTTATTCCTCGTTTTACTCTCCGTGTGTCCTATATATCGTCGTTCCGGAGAAAGGCGGCGGCGTTGCGGAAGAGGGCAAGGCCCATCCCCTCCTCGGGGAGGTCCTCACGCGTCCAGCGGGGGTGGTTCGTCCGGTGGAGATACGCCTCCGGATGGGGCATCAGACCGAAGATCCGCCCCGTTGCGTTGCATATCCCGGCGATTCCGTCCACGGAGCCGTTGGGATTAGCCGGATAGTCCATCGTCGCCTCCCGGCAATCCCCATCGCTGTACTGGAGGGCGATCAGGCGTTCACGATAGAGACGCTCCAGGATACTTTCATCCTGGGGCACGAATTTCCCCTCGCCGTGGCGGACGGGGAGGTAGAGGCCCGAAAGCCCGCGTGTGAAGATGCAAGGCGAGGAGGGATCGACGCGCAGATGGACCCAGCGGTCCTCGAAGCGCCCCGAGTCGTTGTAGGTCAGGGTGACCGTCTGGCGGTCGTAGTGCCCGTCGAAGCCGGGGAGCATCCCGAGTTTGACGAGGAGTTGGAAACCATTGCAGACGCCCAGGATCAGCTTGCCCGCTACGATGAACCGGACGAACTGCGCGAAGAGACGTTCTTGACTCCCGGCGACGGCCGCATGGAGGATCCGGTTTGCCCCCGCCTTGGCCGAGCCGAGGTCGTCGCCGTCCAGAAAGCCGCCGGGCAGGTTCAGGAAATGGTAGTCGTCGAGCCTCTTCTCGCCGTAGAGGAGCTCGCTGATGTGGACGATCTCCACCTCGTCGAAGCCCGCAAGCCTGCACGCGTGGGCCATCTCCATCTCACAGTTCGTTCCGTTTCCCGTGATGACGATCGCTCTGATTTGCTGCGGCATCTTCTTTAATCCTCTTCCCGTTTCTTCACGACTTCGCCAATGTCCATCTGCCCTTCTCCTGGGCGGGTGGGAAGGAAACGTCGTTTCTGCTTTCCCTTTCTTCAGAAGGCGAGCGGTTCTTGCCAGGCCGCCTTAAGTGCGGCCAGATTCTCCTCGATGATCCGTTTTCCCCCGAGGCCGTCGACCTTCAGGACGCCCTCCGCAATGACCTCTCCGATCCGGGCGAAAGCGCAGCCCGCAAGGAACGCCTCGAAGGCCGCCCGCGCCACCGGGGAGACGGTCACGACGAAACGGCTCTGCGATTCCGAAAAGAGGAGTTCGTCGTTCCGGACGATCCCCTCCGCCGGGACGGCCGCAAGGTCGATCTCGACGCCAAGGCCGCCGGCGAAGGCCGTCTCCGCCAGGGCGACCCCCAGGCCGCCGTCGGAACAGTCGTGGCAGGAGGCGACGATCCCCGCCCGGATCGCCCGGTTGAGGGCCTCATAGAGGGTCCGGGCGGTTTTTGCATGCACCTTCGGGACGCCGTTCCCGATCGCGCCGTGGAGGGCGTACCACTCGGAGCCGCCCAACTCCCGGAAGGTCTTTCCCAGGACATAGACAAGATCCCCCGCCTTTTTTGCGTCCATCGTCACGGCATTCCTGACGTCCTCCATCTTTCCCAGCGTGGAGAACAGCAGGGTCGGGGGGATCGAGATCCGGACGTCGCCGATCTGGTAGTCGTTCTTCATGCTGTCTTTCCCGGAGATGCAGGGGACGCCGTAGGCGGTCGTTACATCGTAGAGGGCCATGTTCGCCCGGACGAGCTGGGCGAGCTTGTACTCGCCATCGGGGTTTTTCTCGGAGCGGACCGGGTCGCACCAGCAGAAGTTGTCCAGCCCGGCGATGCGGTCGAGCGGGGCGCCGACGGCGATCGCGTTCCGGACGGCCTCGTCGATGGCGCAGGCCGCCATGTGATAGGCGTCGATTGCGCTGTAGCGGGGGCAAATCCCGTTTGCCACCACGATGCCTTCAAAAGAGTCGAGGAGGGGCCTGATCACGGCGGCGTCGCTCGGACCGTCGTTGACGACGCCGGTCAGGGGCTTGACGATGCTCCCCCCCTGGACCTCGTGGTCGTACTGGCGGACGACCGATTCCTTGCTGCAGATGTTGAGTCGCGCGAGCATCGCCTTGAGCGCCCCTCCCAGGTCTTCGGTTTCGGCGAAATCCGGTTCGGCGTGGCGGGGGGGCGTCCAGGCCGCCTGGAGATTCATCTGCGGGAGGCCGTCGTGGAGGAAGGACATCTCGATATAGGCCACGGTCTCCATGCCATAGAGGATGTGGAACCAGCCCGAATCCGCGTAACGCCCCAGCACCGTCGCCTCCACGTCCATCTTCCGGGCGAGGGCGAGGAACGCGTCGATCTGCTCCGGGGCAACAGCCAGGGTCATCCTCTCCTGGGATTCGGAGATGAGGATCTCCCAGGGGTTGAGTCCCGCATACTTCAGCGGCGCCTTCGCGAGGTCCAGCTCGCAGCCGCCGGAGAGCCTCGCCGTCTCGCCCACAGAGGAAGAGAGGCCGCCCGCACCGTTGTCGGTGATGGCGCGGTAGAGCCCCCGATCGCGGGCGACAAGCAGAAAATCGGTCATCTTCTTCTGGGTGATCGGGTCCCCGATCTGGACCGCCGTGACGGGGGAGCCCTCGTGGAGCTCCTCGGAGGAGAAGGTCGCCCCGTGGATGCCGTCCTTGCCGATCCTGCCGCCGGTCATGACGATGAGGTCGCCGGGGAGGATCTCCTTGGTGTGGGTGGGCTCTCCGTTGATCCGGGCGGGCATGATTCCGCCCGTGCCGCAGTAGACGAGCGGCTTGCCGAGGTACCGCTCGTCGAAGACGAGGCAGCCGTTCACCGTGGGGATGCCGCTCTTGTTGCCCCCGTGCTCCACCCCCTCCCGGACGCCCTCGTAGATCCGCCGTGGGTGAAGGATCCGCTTCGGCAGGGGCTTGTCGTAGCCGGGCGGCGCGAAGCAGAAGACGTCCGTGTTGAAGATGAGCTTCGCCCCCCTTCCGCAGCCGAAGGGGTCCCGGTTGACGCCGACGATGCCGGTGAGCGCCCCGCCGTAGGGGTCCAGCGCCGAGGGGGAGTTGTGTGTCTCCACCTTGAAGACAAGGTTCCAGTCTGCGTTGAAGCGGATGATCCCGGCGTTGTCCGCGAAAACGGAGAGGCACCAGTCGTCCGCCCCCATTCGCTCCCGGATCTCGCGGGTCGCGCGCTTGATGCAGGTTGCGAAGAGGGAGTCGATCTCGGAGCTCTCCCCCTCGCCGCCGTCGTAGGCGATCCGGGCGTTGAAGATCTTATGCTTGCAGTGTTCGGACCAGGTCTGGGCGAGGCACTCCAGCTCCGCGTCAGTCATCCTGTCCCCCAGGCCGACCTCCCGGCGCCGGGCGAGGACCGCGTCGTTTTTCAGGTAGTCCCTGAGAATTTTCATCTCGTTGAGGGTCAGGGCGAGGACCCTCTCGCTGCTGATCCGCAGGAGGGCCTCGTCGGGACAGTCGAGGTCGATCTCCTCCGTCCGCGGCCGGTCTTCGCCGACGACGCGCGGCACATAGGGCTTTATCCCCTGCGCCGGATCCCAGGTTTTTCCGTCGATGATCTCATAATGCTGGATGAGTTCGTTGGCCAGGAGTTCCGAGGCGATCCGTTCCGCGTCCGCCCGCGTGATGAGATCGAGGGTGCACCGGTCGCGGATGCCGCTGATGGCGTATTGCCGCGACGTGTACACCCGGATCGGTTTCCCGGCGAGCAGCGCGATTGCCTCCGCGGCGGTTTTTCCCACGTTGTCCGTGACGCCGGGACGATAACCCACCTCGATCAGCCAGTCGAAGCCGCGGGCGAGCCCCCGGTCAATGGCGTATTGCTGGATCACCGGATCGGAGAGGGGGCCGCGGGCGGCCGCCTCTAACTCTCCCGGCGCCAGATCGCCGTCGACGGTGTAGACCTCGATGGTATTAACGGAATCCACGTGGATCCGGAGGTGTCCGACGATCCTCTTTTTGATCTTTTCCCCCAGGGCGTCCCGGATCCCCTGCCTGAAACCGATCTCGATGCGATTGGCCATTGCCTGCTCCCGATTTTCTTCTGCCGGCGGGATGATCTGCCGTGACGGATGTTCATAACAGATGCGACCGGAAAAGGCAACAGCGAGAGCGCCATCAACCGTTTAGCTTCTTTTCCACGACCTCCGCGATCCGCCTGCAGTAAGCCGTCGTCTCTTTCTGCGACGGGCCTTCCACCATGACCCGGCACATGTTCTGGGTCCCCGAGTAGCGGACGAGGACCCGTCCCCGGTCTCCTAACTTCTTTTCCGCCGCCTCGACGGCCGCCGCGATCTCCGGCACGGCGGAGAGCTCGGGCCGCGCTTTGACGTTCACGTTGATCAGGACCTGGGGAAAGACCTTCATGATCCGGGCGAGCCGGGAGAGCGGCTTCCCTTCCTTTTTCATCGCCGCCGCCGCCTGCAGCGCGGTGATGATTCCGTCCCCCGTCGTGTGGTGCCCAAGGAAGATCAGATGGCCGGAATCCTCGCCGCCGATCGCGGCCCCGCGGGCCTGCATCTCTTCGAGGACGTAGCGGTCGCCGACCTTGGTAATGACGGAGTCGATGTCGAGGGACTTGAGGGCGACGCTCAGGCCGATGTTGCTCATGACCGTCCGGACCACCAGGTTGTTCGCGAGGAGGCCTTCCTTCTTCATCATGCTGGCGCAGATCGCGAGGATCCGGTCGCCGGTCAGGATCGCCCCTTTCTCGTCTACGACGATCACGCGGTCGCCGTCGCCGTCGAAGGCAAAACCGACGTGGGCTTTGGTTTTGACGACCTCTTCCGCCAGGGTCTCCGGATGCTGGGAGCCGCAGTGGAGATTGATGTTCCTGCCGTTGGGGGCGTCGAAGAGGGTCGTCACCTCGGCGCCCAGTTCGGCGAAGACCTCCGGCGCGACCCGGTAGGTGGCGCCGTGGGAGCAGTCCAGGACGATCCTTGTCCCCTCCAGTGACAGCTCCTTGGGGAAGGCGTGTTTCAGAAAGACGGCGTAGCGTCCCCGGGCGTCCTCCATGCGTGAGGCCTTTCCCAGTTCGACCGGGGACGGGTGGAGCCTGTGCAGGTTGATGGCGAAGACGAGCTCCTCGATGGCCGCTTCCTTCTCATCGGGGAGCTTGAAGCCCCCGCTGCCGAAGATCTTGATCCCGTTGTCCTGGAAGGGGTTGTGGGAGGCCGAGATGACGATGCCGGCGTCGGCCCGCATGCTCTGGGTCAAAAAGGCGATCCCGGGTGTGGGGAGCACGCCGACCATGATCGCATCCACCCCCATCGAGCAGATCCCGGAGACGAGGGCGTTTTCCAGCATGTATCCCGACAGGCGGGTGTCCTTGCCGACGATGATCTTGGGAACATGACCCTTTCTCTTGAAGAGATAGGCGGTGGCGCGCCCGATGTTCAGGGCCATTTCCGCGGTCATGGGGTGCTCGTTAGCCAAGCCCCTGATCCCGTCCGTGCCAAACAATTTTTCCATACGCTTCCCCATTTCGGATCCCTTCATCATCCCGGCGCTCAACCGCCTGTCTTGCCCGTGCCGCACGGCTTGCCGGATAAATTTCCCCTTGCTATCAGGGGGGGCTTGTGTTAGCGTGCCGAAGACGGAAGCTTATATAATACGAGGATTTAATTTGCAATATAAAAGCTTTTTGTCTCGTTGCCGGGTTTGTCGTCTGATGGCTTCGGCCGCCTGATCCAGTGGGGAATTGGCGGCGCGGGGTTGAAAAATGCAAGAAGAGGAGGAATTTTATGGATAGGAAAGTGACCGTCGTCGGCGCAGGGAATGTCGGAGCGACCGCGGCGCAGCGCCTGTGCGAAAAAGCACTGTGCGATGTGGTGCTGGTGGATATCATAGAAGGCGTGCCCCAGGGAAAGGCCCTCGATCTGGCGGAAGCGGCGCCTGTAGAGAAGCACGACGCCCATCTGATCGGCACCAACAGCTATGAGGAAACAAGGGATTCCGACATCGTGATCATCACCGCCGGCATTCCGAGAAAACCGGGGATGAGCCGGGATGACCTGCTGGCTACGAACAAGAAGATCATGACCGCCGTCACCGAACAGGTGGTCAAGCATTCCCCCAACGCCACCCTGATCATCGTCAGCAACCCCCTGGATGCGATGTGTCATGTGGCCTACGACGTCAGCGGCTTCCCCAAGAACCGCGTGATCGGCATGGCCGGCGTCCTCGATTCGGCGCGCTTCCGCACCTTTATCTCGATGGAGCTGGGCGTCTCCGTGGAAAACATCCATGCCTTCGTCCTCGGCGGACACGGCGACACAATGGTGCCGCTCCCCCGCTACTCGACCGTGGCCGGCATCCCGATCACGGAACTGATCTCCCAGGACCGCCTGGAGGCGCTCGTGACCCGGACCAGGAACGGCGGGGCGGAGATCGTCAGCCTCCTGAAGACCGGCAGCGCTTTCTATGCGCCCGCTTCCTCCGCGGTGGAGATGGCGGAGTCCATCCTCAAGGACCGCAAGAAGATTCTGCCCTGCGCCGCCTATCTCGAAGGCGAGTACGGGATCAGCGGCCTGTTCATCGGCGTGCCCGTGAAGCTTGGCAAGGGGGGCATAGAGGAGATCATCCAGATCAAGCTGACCGCCGAAGAGGACGCCGCCCTGAATAAGTCGGCGGCCGCGGTGCAGGACCTCGTGAATGCCATGAAAAACATGGCGTAATGATTCCGTAAAATTGCGTAATAAAAAAAGGCTTGCCCCGCGGGGCAAGCCTTTTTTTATGTGATCCGCTTACGGAATGCCGCGTCCTGTGGACGGGGATGGATGCGGATGTCGGCGCGGTGATTCATCCGCCGGCGGAACCGCCGGCGTCGCCGGTTGCGGAGGTTAAAGGGACCGTTCCGCCCGCGCCGGTCCCCTGGCCGCCGGGGGGAGTGGTGTTTACAGAGCCACCGGCATCGCCGGCAACGGGGGGAAGGGGAGGGCACTTCCAACCCTGATAGGTCCCGAAGCGGGTGACGAGGGTCGCCCCCAGGCCGATGACGATGGCCAAGGCCTTGATCATCCAGCCGATGTACGGGATCCAGCCGATCAGCCAGAGGATGATCAGCCCCCAGAAGGTTTCACGGACCACGCCCGCATTCGAGCGCTTGAGGAAAGAGAGGGCCTTCCTGCCGATGATCTGGCCGACGGCGATGAAGCCGAGGAGGACCGAACAGACGACGATGATCATCTCCAGGGGGATCAGGGCGATGCCGACGACCGAGATGGTCAGGAGGAGCGCCAGGGGGGCGATGAGGACCAGACCGAGGATGCCGCAGAGAACAACCTTGAAGGTGTTTTCGGTGATCGCCTCCGCTACGATGTGGACCGGTTTCGGCAGGAGGGCGACGATCAACATCGCCAGCACCAGGATTACGAAGAAGATGGCCAGTGAGATCATGGCGAAGATCCAGGACCAGCCCTCCCATTCGCTGCTCACGGCCGCGCTGAAGGTTTCGAAGAGGTTGGAGGAGTTGATTTCCGTCAGGCTGCCGCCGACCTCCGCATCCCTCGCCATCACGATGACGCCGCCGAGGGCAGTCACGTTGCCGCCCACGACCGCCGTCCTGGTCAGGACCACCGATCCGCCTATTGCGGTGACACTCTTCTCGACGGCGCCGCTGACGGTGATCTGGCCGCCGATGGCGACCACACTGCGGACCTTCTGGCCCGCCTCGACCGTCACGTCGCTGCCGATCTTGATGATGCTGTTGCTTGCCGCAGCGGCGACCGCCGCCGGTCCCGACAGAAGCCCCATCATGAGCAGAAGGATGATGCTCCGCTTGATTCCTCTCATAACGCCTCCTCACGCACCCACGTCGTGAATGTGTTTGCCGGTTCTGTCTTTTGCCCCCGGTTTCCAGGCCTCACGTTGTTTCGCGCCTCTGGCGGAAGTATTCGATCACCCCTGGCAGAACGGAAAGGATAATGATGGCGATGATGACCAGGGTGAAGTTGTTTTTGATCACGGGAAGATTCCCGAAGTAATAGCCGCCGAAGATGAAGATGCCGATCCAGGCGATGCCGCCGATTACGTTGTAGGAGATGAACCGTGTATAGGTCATCTCGCCGATGCCGGCCACGAAGGGGGCAAAGGTCCGGATGATCGGGACGAAGCGGGCGATGATGATCGTCTTGCCGCCGTGCTTCTCGTAGAACCGGTGCGTCCTGTCCAGGTACTCCCTCTTCAGGAACCGGTATTTGCCGTTGTGAAAAACCTTCGGGCCGATGTAATGACCGATTGCGTAGTTCACCGTGTCCCCAGCGATGGCTGCAATCGAGAGCGTGATGAACAGCCATTCCACCTCGAGCGGCCCCTTGAGGTCGGGGTTGGCGGCAAAGGCCCCGAGCCCGAACAGGAGCGAATCCCCCGGCAGGATCGGCGTGATGACCAGCCCCGTCTCGCAGAAGATGATCAGAAAGACCACCACATAGGTCCAGGCCCCGAAATATTGCAGGAGGTCGCCCAGGTGTCTGTCGAGGTGAAGAAAAAGGTCAATGGCGTAGATGAGCAGATCCATCATGGGCTGTGATTCATTCTCCTGCGTGAAGATTATACCTTCCGCAGGATATGAAGACGCCTGCCGAAAGATGCGCCTTAGTATAGGGAAGGGCGGGCCGCCTGTCAATGACAAACGGTGAAAAATGCGATTCTTCTGCGCCGCTTTCCATAAATGAAAAACCGGGGAATCCCGGTCTCTCACGCTAGCCCTTTACGGGCCATCCACCTCCAATAAATTGGATTGGCCTTAGTATGTCAGTGATTGGATCGATGTCAAGCAATTTATCGCGACAAAGGCACAGGGAGCTTTTGGCATCACCATGAAACATCTCATTGATTTTCCTGTTGAAATTTCACCATGGAAGTGCATGAAGAAGTCATCTCCAGTTTCCGGCATTCGCCAGCCAAAAAACACACCCGGCGCTGACGGCGATAACAAGCCGCGACGGTACTTTGATTCTATCGTTCCTTGAAATGTTCAACCTCGCAATCTCTACGGATATGAAAACGCTTGTTTTCTGTTGAAAATCGTGTATAGTTTTTTCAACAAAATATCGAGTATATTATCATGCAAACCATTGATGAAAAAGTGATTTCCATGGTGTATGGACGAGGGAGGGGTATCGTCTTCACACCAAAACTTTTCTCCGGTGTCGGCGACCCCCGTGCCGTAGGCGTGGCGCTTACCCGGCTCAGCCGGAAAGGAACAATCCGCCGTCTGGCGCGCGGTCTTTATGATTATCCCCGGCGTCACCCCCATCTCGGCTTGCTGGCCCCTTCTGTGGACGCCGTCGCCCGCGCCCTGTCCGGCCGGGATGCAACACGCCTGCAGCCCTCCGGCGCCTACGCTGCCAATCTTCTCGGGCTTTCCGATCAGGCGCCCATGAAGGTTGTTTTCCTTACGGATGGTCCGTCACGGCGGGTGCAACTGGGAAAGCAGGAGATCCTCCTCAAACGAACCACCCCGAGCAATATGGCCACGGCAGGTAGGGTCAGCGGTCTGGTGATCCAGGCCTTGCGTCACCTCGGCCGGCGATATATCAATGAGGATATCCTCGCTGCACTTGGTAAACGCCTGAGCGACGACGACAAAAAGCAACTTCTGAAAGACCTTCGTTATGCTCCGGCCTGGATTGCGTCCGCCATGCGGAGACTTGCCGAACCGGTTGTCATTGAAA
This sequence comes from Pseudomonadota bacterium, assembly GCA_018827585.1. Lineage (GTDB taxonomy): Bacteria > Desulfobacterota > Syntrophia > Syntrophales > UBA5619 > JAKAFS01. Next base: position 41,187 of record JAHJXP010000222.1, read on the forward strand.
AATGGCGCAGGATGATCGACGCATGAAAAACGTCAAACCCATCTGGAAGCCGCAATACCGGGTGACGACAGATATGGTCCGGTGTCTGATGGACATCGAGGCCATCCGGACAACGGTCGGCCAGGCAGCCCTGACAACCGCCGTCGAAGCGAAGCTGCGCCATCAGGCCCGTCTTCACGCGACCCATTATTCGACGCGCATCGAGGGCAATCGCCTCACCCTGGCCGAGGCGGAGCAGGCGATCCAGGACCGGAAGGTAGGATTTCCGGGGCGGGAACGGGATGTCCTGGAGGTCAAGTATTATTGGAACGCCCTGCTCAAGGTGGAGGAGTGGGCTGCAATAAAACGTCCCCTGACGGAGAACCTGATCCGCCGGCTTCACGGATGCGTGGAACACGGTCCCCGGAGCCGGCCGACGCCTTTCCGGGACGGTCAGAACGTGATCCGTGATTCTGCATCTGGCGCGATTGTCTATATGCCTCCGGAAGCTTCCGATGTTCCGCGGCTGATGAATGAACTGGTCAATTGGGTGTCATGGGCGGAGAAGACCGGGGTGCCGGTTCCCCTGGTGGCCGGCCTTCTCCATTATCAGTTCGTTACCATCCATCCTTATTATGACGGCAATGGCCGAACGGCGAGGCTTCTGGCCACGTTCATTCTGCAGCGGGGCGGTTATGGTCTCCAGGGGTTTTTCTCCCTGGAAGAATTCCATGCCCGGGATATCACAGCCTACTACCGGGCCTTGGCCACTCATCCCCATCACAATTATTATGAGGGGCGCGCCGATGCCGATCTAACTGACTGGATGAACTATTTTCTTTCCACTTTGGCGGGCGCCTTCGGCGAGGTTCGGGAATCCGTTGACCGCCATGCCGGGGAGAAACTAATCGTCGAACCGGAATTCATCCGCCGTCTGGATCACCGTTCAAGGATCGCCCTCTCGCTGTTCGGCGACCGGGAAACGGTTACGAACGTTCAGGTTGCCCAAGCTCTGGGGCTCTCCACGCGGATGGCGCGGGTCCTGATCAAGGGATGGGTGGATGGGGGAATGCTGGTCGTGACGGCGGCGGCCAGGCGCAACCGGGCCTACGGCTTATCGGCAATTTATCGGCAATATCTGGACGGTTTATCGGCAATGCGACCGGGGAAATGAGGGTGCACACCCGGCGCCGACGACGACAAAATGCTGCAACGGCGCTTTGCAGTTGGATATTTTATCAGATGCCACCCATAGAGTCGACTTTTCCCACAAGGGAACCGATTGTGGCATCGGGGATTATTAAAAATGTTAACACGTAATGTTAATTATTGTTTGACAAGCTGACGCTATGGAGATATACTTCCGTACAAAGAAGCTGCAAAGAATCTGCTCCGAGGCAAAGGAAATGCGGAAGCTGTATGGAGTGAAAGGTTCAGAGAAGCTCCAGCAACGTCTGATGGAGTTGCAAGCGGCCGATGCATTGTCCGATATGTCCCATCTTCCTCCCACGCGTTGTCACGAACTGACCGGGAACAGGGCCGGTCAGTTTTCGGTCGATCTGGAACAGCCTTTGCGGCTGCTGTTCATTCCTATCAACGATCCGATTCCCATGCAGGATGATGGCGGAATTGACAGACGACGGGTCACGGAAATCGAAATATTTGAAATAGCGGACACGCATTAAGAGAGTTTTAAAATGAAGCACAAGAAGAAATACGGATTTGCCCCCGATTATGCGGTGCCCCCCGGAAAGACGCTCCATGAGGTCATGGTCTCTCTGGGCATGTCCCAGAGAGAGATGGCGGTGCGCACCGGTCTTACCGTGCAGACGCTGATCAGAATCTTTAAGGGCGATCAGCCGATCTCTTACGAAACCGCCAACCGCCTCGAATTGGTGACCGGCGTACCCGTCCGGTACTGGAACAACCTGGAACTCCAATACCAGGAGCAGTTGGCCAGGCTTGCGGAGTCAAAGAGATTGCAGTCCGACTTGGATTGGCTGCAGACCATTCCCGTCAAAGAACTAACGGAACGCAAGTACCTGAAACCCGGGCAGGAAAAGATCGAATTGCTCCGGGAAACGCTGGCTTTCTACGGTGTCTGCAGCGTCCGGGCATGGCATGAGCTCTGGGATGCGCCTGCCGTAGCCGCGCGGCGTTCGCAGTGTTTCGAGTCGCAACCGGGGCCGGCATCCGCCTGGATCAGGCAGGGGGAATTGATGGCCCGGGAAACGGAATGCAAGCCATACGACCGGAATCGGTTTCAGCAAGTTCTCCAAACGCTCCGTCGACTGACACGCGAAGAACCTGAAAATTTTGAACCGGAAACGAAAAAGCTTTGTGCGGAAGCCGGTGTGGCCCTCTCTCTCGTTCGTGAAATGAAGAATGCGCCCTGGAACGGGGCCACCAGATGGCTGTCGCCGCAAAAGGCCATGATCCTTCTCTGTCTGCGGGGAAAAAGCGAGGACAAGTTCTGGTTTTCCTTTTTCCACGAGGCGGGGCATGTGTTGCACGACAGCAAAAAAGATCTGCTCATCAACGACGGCAGCAGCGACGATCCGCGCGAGGAAAGGGCCAATCGGTTTGCCGCCGATTTCCTGATCCCTTCCCGCTACGATGAGGAAATCCGCGCCTGCCGTTCGCGCGATGAAATTGTCCAATTGGCCGATCGATTGGGCATCTCCCCGGGCATCGTCGCCGGACGATATCAACACCTGACGAAGAGATGGAGTTATTTCAAAGGCCTGATCCGAACGTTCCATTGGAAGGTATGATTTCCATATTGTGACAATGGCGTTTCTTACAAAAGGGAGAGGAAGTTTGACGAGAACGATCTTCATCAGCGGCGTCCAGAAAGAACTGGCCCGGGAACGTAGGGTGATACGGGACTTTGTCCGGAACGATCCGCTTCTGCGACGTTATTTCGATGTCTTCCTTTTTGAAGACCTGCCGGCATCGGACCGATCAGCGGAGGACGTTTACCTGGAGCGGGTGGATCGTTGCCGGGTTTACGTCGGGCTCTTCGGAAAGGAATACGGAGCGGAAGACGCAGATGGTGGTCTATCCCCCACCGAAAAAGAATTCGAACGGGCGACGGAGAAGGGCAAGGTTCGCCTCGTTTTCGTCAAGGGGCAGGATGACCGGGGACGCTATCCGAAGATGCTCAAACTGATCCGCCGGGCGGGGGCGCAGCTTATCCGGCGACGATTTGACGACGTTACCGATCTGACGAGCGCCCTCTACACCGCTTTGGTCGAGCATCTGGCAGAAACCGGCGATTTGCGGACCCTGCCCTTTGATGCCGCCGCGCCCCTGGGCGCCTCCTTGGAAGATATCGCCACGAAGAAGATCCGCTGGTTTCTCGACAAGGCCCATGAGGAGAGGGACTATCCGCTGACCGGTAAAACGCCTATCCGGAAGGCCCTTACCCATTTGAACCTCCTTGACGGAGACAAACCCAACCATGCGGCGATCCTGCTCTTCGGCAAGACCCCGCAGCGTTTTCTGCCTTCGGCTGAGGTCAAATGCCTCCACTTCCACGGCAACGAAATCCGGAAGCCGATTCCTTCCTACCAGCTCTATAAGGGAGATGTTTTCGAGCAGGTGGACGAGGCGGTCGATTTCGTCATGTCCAAAGTTGCGAGGCGCGTGGGAACACGGGACGAGGGGCCGGAAGCGCCGGTCGCCTATGAACTGCCGAAAAAGACCGTCGCCGAGGCCATCGTCAACGCCGTGGCCCACCGCGACTACACCTCCAGGGCGGGCGTGCAGGTCATGCTCTTCGCCGACCGCCTCGAGGTTTGGAATCCCGGTGAGCTGCCGCCGGACTTGACACCGGCGCGGCTAAGAGAACCCCACGCCTCCATCCCGCACAATCCCCTCATCGCCGAGCCGCTCTACCTTGCCCATTACATCGAAAAGGCCGGAACGGGAACGCTGGACATGGTCGCCCAATGCCGCGAGGCCGGCCTGCCCGAACCGGATTTCGAAGAGCGCGCCGGGCAATTCGTGGTCACGCTCTGGCGCGACTGGCTGACAGCCGAGGTACTGGCCGGGCTCGATCTGAACGAACGGCAGAAGAAAGCCTTGGCTTATATCAAGATCACCGGCCAATTCACAAATCGCGAATATCAGCAGATTACCGGTGCTATCGCACGGACGGCGTCACGCGATCTGGAGGGGCTGGTCAAAAAAGGTATTGTCCGTATGGTAGGGACTACGGGTAGGAATGCTTACTATGTTTTTGAACGTAAACAGGACATAAACAGGACAAACAGGACATCATTCTGAGACAGCCGGACATCAATAAACAGGACATAAACGGGACATATAGGACATTGAGAAGGGGCAACAGAGGGGCAAAAGGGGCGCATGCCACTGCACATTAGGACTTTGAAATATGGGTGGTGTCCGCGACAAAGTGAGGTTCATCCATGACAGCCAACAGCTTCTTCGATGAACAAACCGAGCAATCTCTCGTGAAAGCGACGATTGTCGCCAAATACTTCGATGCATGGGCGAGCGTCATCGTCAATACACAGAAAAGAAATCCCCATCAGCCTCAGAAAATCGCCTACATCGATCTTTTTGCCGGACCGGGCCGCTATAAGGACGGTTCTCAGTCTACTCCCGTCAAGGTACTACAGAAAGCCATAGAGAAGCCCGATATTCGGGATCGTCTCGTTACCCTTTTTAACGACAAGGATGAGGACAATACCCAGTCGCTGGAGAAGGCTATTGCGGAAATTCCCGGAATCGAAACCCTGGGGTATAAGCCTCAGGTGAATAATGAAGAGGTCGGAGAAGAGATCGTCAAGATGTTTGAAGGGATGACACTCATTCCCACACTATTTTTCGTGGATCCCTGGGGCTATAAAGGCCTTTCGCTTCGCCTGGTCAATTCCGTTTTGAAAGATTGGGGGTGCGACTGCCTTTTCTTTTTCAATTACATCAGGATCAGCATGGGCCTGAGCAACCCTATCTTCAAGCAGCACATGGATGCTCTCTTCGGTGAAAAACGGGCGGATACGTTAAGGAAAAAGCTTGAGTTGAACAACCCTGCACGGCGGGAACTGATGATCATCAAGGAGCTTTGCCAGGCGATCAAATCGTATGGTGGGCGCTTTACCCTGCCTTTCCGTTTCAGGGATGCGACGGGAAACCGCACAAGTCATCACCTGATTTTTGTCAGCAAGAACTTCCGCGGCTACGATATCATGAAAGAGATTATGGCAAAGGAGAGTTCAAGGGCCGAGCAGGGCGTCCCCTTATTCGAATATAGCCCTGCGGATTTTCTGCCGAAACAGAGCCTGCTGTTTCAACTGTCAAGGCTACTCGAAGATCTGCAGGACAGGCTCCTGGAAGCTTACGCAGGGCGGACTCTGCCCATGAGGACGATATACGAAGGGCACAGTGTCGATACCCCCTACATCGCATCGAATTACAAGAAGGCATTGATAAATCTGGAAAATGATGGGAAGATCACTGCAAGAAAATCCGATGGATCGAGACGGATAAAAGGGACATTTGCAGATGATGTTCTCGCAACGTTTCCGGATAGGAAAGAGTGAAGATGGCTGCAAATTCAACGATTGAATGGACGGGATCGACCTGGAACCCGGTCACCGGCTGTACAAAGATAAGCGAGGGATGCGCCCATTGCTATGCCGAACGTATGGCCCTCCGGCTCAAGGCGATGGGACAGAAAAACTACGTCAACGGGTTTCAGGTAACCTTGCATCCTCATGCCTTGAATATTCCTTTAAAATGGAAAAGCCCCCATATGATCTTTGTCAATTCCATGGGCGATCTTTTTCACAACGAGGTTCCCCTATCCTTCATTCAACAGGTCTTTGAAGTCATGAACAAGGCGTATCGGCACCGGTTCCAGATTCTGACCAAGAGGGCGGAACGTCTTGCCGACCTTGCGCCGTCGCTGAGCTGGACGGAGAACATCTGGATGGGGGTGACGGTGGAAAGCGCCGCCTACCTTTACCGGCTTGAATATCTGCGCAATGTAACGGCTGCCGTCAGGTTTCTTTCCCTGGAGCCGCTGTTAAGCCCGATACCCGATATGGATCTTACGAAGGTCGATTGGGTGATCGTCGGCGGGGAAAGCGGCCCCGGCGCCCGGCCCATGAACAAAAGCTGGGTGATCGACATCCGGCAACAATGCCATGACGCAAAAGTTCCCTTCTTTTTTAAACAGTGGGGCGGCGTCAACAAGAAGAATGCTGGCAGACTGTTGGACGGCACAACGTATGGAGAAATGCCGGCGCGCAACGGCGGGATTTATCAATACAATGATTCGCTAAATTTATAAAAGCCGAAGGTTGGGACCATCATTCATGCAAGACTATCTGACAACAGTTATAGGATTTGCAGTTGCCCTTTCAGGCTGGGCGAAGGTGCTTTACGACCATGTCACAAGTAAACCAAAGATTCGCGGGCAGGTCTTTCAGATAATGAGAGGCCAAATGGCTAATCCTAATAACAAAGGGCAATATCTCGAAGCTTTCATCGCATATCTGTACTTGGTTAACAAGCGCCGTAATACAATTCAGGCTCATCTCCCAAGTGAGTGGGTAAATTGACATGGTTTATATCTCCGGCAGCATGCAAGTGAGTATTTTAAGGCGGAGATATTCTTCATCCCGTAATCCATAGGAGCGACGTTGAATTACTCGGATCTTATTGTTGAGGCCCTCGACAAAGCCCAGAGAGACCTTGTTCTCGGGGAGACAGTAGGCTGCGATTCCCTCCCAGTGGCTGTCGATCATCTTGGCGAATTTCTCGAAAGGTTCCAGTTTCTGCCCTTTCAGGGACGCACGCCAATTCTCGAAGAACTTCCGGGCCCATGTAACGCTGCGGTAGTCCCAAAGTTGTCCGAAGGACTCCTTGAGCAGGTAAGCCGTCTGCAGCCGCTTATTGGCCTTCAACAGCGTCCGCAGGGCTTTCTTGCCATCCAGGGAGAGGTTCTCCCGATGCGACAACAACGTATATCGTTGCCCCTTGATAAACTTACGATCCTCGCCTCTCAATCGGGCGTACTCACTGCGGCGCACCGTATCCATCGCCTCGCCGAGATGCCTCAAGGCATGGAACTTGTCGTACAGGATCGCCGCCCCGGACGCGTGCGACGCACAGGCGTTGCGGAACGGCTTCCACATGTCCATGACCACCAGACGGATTTTGCGGCTCTTCTTATCTCCCAGCCATTCAAAGAACAGATTCATGCTGGCCTCCGAACGGTCCGTACCCCCGAACCAGATCGGGCGC